>NZ_JBJJMM010000021.1:0-102600 GCF_046231795.1 Pseudomonas sp. KCJK9016
ATTGCGGTGGTGTGGGGGCGCAAGGGCGGGTTTGGGGCAGTTTTGGTTTCTCGGGGGGGGGGGGAGTTGCCCCCCGCTCGTGGGCGAAGCACCCGCGGCCGGGACGGAGGGGTGGTTCCAAGGCTGCTTTGCAGCCCTGCGGGAGCAAGCTCCCTCGCCACAGAGTGTTCGCTCGCAGTGTTATTCGTTATCGAGGCCCTTGCGCCGATACGGGAAGACATCGATGACTTTTCCGGCCCGGATCGCCTCCTGCAAGCCCTTCCAGTAGTCGGCGTTGTACAGCTCGCCATGCAACTGATCGAACAGTTTGCGTTGCGTCGCATCGGCGAACAGAAACGGCGGAAACTCCTCGGGGAACACATCCAGCGGTCCGATGGAATACCACGGTTCGGAGGCCATTTCGTCCTCCGGCGTGCGCGGTGGCGGGATGTGGCGGAAGTTGGCTTCGGTGAGGAAGCAGATCTCGTCATAGTCATAGAACACCACCCGGCCGTGACGGGTGACACCGAAGTTCTTCAGCAGCATGTCGCCAGGGAAGATATTGGCCGCCGCCAGTTGCTTGATCGCCAGCCCGTAATCCTCCAGCGCTTCGCGCACTTGGGCTTCGTTGGCGTTGTCCAGATAAAGGTTCAGCGGCGTCATGCGGCGCTCGGTCCAGCAGTGACGGATCAGCACGGTTTCGCCTTCCAGCGACACGGTCGACGGCGCGACTTCCAGCAGCTCGGCCAGACACGCCGGATCGAATTTGCTCAGTGGAAAACGAAAATCGGCGAACTCCTGGGTATCGGCCATGCGCCCGACCCGGTCGACGCTTTTCACCAGCCGGTATTTCTCGATCACCGTGGCGCGGTCGACGTTTTTCGACGGCGAGAAACGATCCTTGATGATCTTGAACACGGTGTTGAAGCCCGGCAGCGTGAACACGCTCATGACCATGCCGCGCACGCCCGGGGCCATGATGAACTGGTCGTCGGTATTGGCCAGGTGGTTGATCAGGGCGCGATAGAACTCGGATTTACCGTGTTTGTAGAAACCGATCGAGGTGTACAGCTCGGCGATGTGCTTGCCCGGCAGGATGCGTTTGAGGAAGCCGATGAACTCCGCCGGCACCGGCACATCCACCATGAAGTAGGAACGGGTGAACGAGAAGATGATCGACACGTCGGCTTCGTCGGTGATCAGCGCGTCGATCTGAATCCCCCGCCCCTCGCGGTGCAGCAACGGAATCACCAGTGGCCACTGGTCGTCGTTGGTGAAGATGCGCCCGACCAGATAGGCGCCCTTGTTGCGGTACAGCACCGAGGAAAACAGCTCGACGCTCAGTTCCGGGTCCTTGCACACCCAGTCCGGCAGGTTCTCGCGCAATTGCGCTTCCAGGCGCTGCAGATCCCGGGGCAGGTCAGCGTAATCCTCGCTGAAACGGTAATCGGCAAAGATACTTGCGAGCATGCCCGACAGTTGCCCATGGGGCTTGTAGGTGCGGGTCTGCGCGGCTCGGGCGCGGCGCAGGCTCGGCCGGGTGGTGTGGATGAACATGCAGCCGTCGCTGATCAGGTCGTGACTGAACAGGCCGCAGAAAATCGAGTTGTACCAGGTCTCGGACAGTTCATCGTCGAAGCGCAGATCAATGATGCTGATGTAGGCGCTTTTCACCAGCGGCCAGCAACTGACCTCCATCAGCGTGTCCGCCTCGAAATACTCGCGCAGGCGGGCGACGGTTTCACCGACCTTTTCTTCGTAGAGGTTGATCCGCGCCGCCGACGCCGTTTGTATTTCCTGCCAGCGCGCCTGCTCGAAGCGTTCCCGGGCACCATCGGTGATCCGCCGGAAATGCTCGCGGTAATCGTCAAAGCCATCGAGGATCATGCGGGCGATGTCGGTGGCTGGCCATTGCTGCGGCATGGATGAGACCTCTGCGGGAATTGAAGAATCTGTGCTCGAAGGCCTGAGCTTAGCCACGGAACCGGTGGCAGGAGAAGCGTAATTTCTGCCATTTCCGCGACCGTGTTGTACAGCGACACAGTTTTTATCAAAGTTTTTTTATTCGACTGTTCGGTCAGCAAACACGCCCATCAGCCCTTCCCATCGTTCGGCGCCAGCCCACTGATCCTGCGGGTTTCGGATCCAATCAGGCAGCGACATCTCTATCTCGCGGCTTTGCCCGGTTTGGGCATTCCTGCCCACTGCCCGTGACCTTGATTGCGTCGTGACCTTACCAAGATGATGGCACTTTGATATACAACCCACCATCACCCGCCTCACAACAAGATCCTCGGCTCACGAGGACGCCTTCTTTCTCAACGTCCAAGGAGCACATTGATGTCTATCCGGAACCTGCGCACAGGTTTGCGCGCCAGTTTGAGTTTTGCCGTTCTGGCCGGTCTGCTGATGGTGGTGGGCCTGTTCGGCCTGGGCCAGATGAAAGCCCTGCGTGAAAGCGCGGCAGTCATCGAAGAGTCATGGATGCCCAGCATCGAAAGCATTCACGACGCGGCGGCAAACATCGCCAGCATCCGCCTCGAAGCCCTGCGCCTGATCACGAGTACCCAGGCTGCCGTGCGCGAGCGCAGCAAAGGCCTGCTGACGGCACAGCGTCAGGAATTGCTGAAGCGCCTCGACGATCACAAAACCCTGATCGCCAACGATCAGGAGCGGACGATGCTGGAAACGCTGGGCACAGACACGGCCAGATACCTGAGCATCCTTGACCAGATCATCAAACAGATCGACGCCGGGCAGAGCGATCAGGCCTATGCACGACTGACCACGGAACTGGCCCCCCAGGGCAACGTGCTCGACAAAACCCTGGAGCAAATGATCACCCTCAATCAGCAAGGCGCCGATGCCGCTGCCAAAGCGGCGGCGGCAACCTATCAACAGTCGCTGTGGATCGTCGCGACGATCATCGTCATCGCCCTGGTTGCGACCTTGCTGCTGGCGTGGCTCCTGACCCGCAGCATTACCGCGCCGATCAATCAGGCATTGAGCGTGGCCAGGCGGATTGCCTCCGGTGATCTCAGCGCTCCTATCGACAGCGCGGGTCGGGATGAAGCGGCGCAACTGCTCAAGGCCCTGGCCGAGATGCAGGGCAATCTGCGTTCGACCATTCGCGGCATCAGCGAGTCGGCGCAACAGCTGGCCTCCGCCGCCGAGGAAATGAGTTCAGTCATGGAGCAAAGCACCCGTGGCCTGCAACAGCAGAACGACCAGATCGAACAGGCGGCCACGGCGGTTACCGAAATGAGCACGGCGGTGGACGAGGTCGCGGCCAACGCGGTGTCCAGCGCCGAAGCGTCCGAGGCCTCGAACGAGGACAGCAAGCACGGGCATGTGCAGGTCAGTGAGACCATCAGTTCGATTCAGGAACTGGTCAGCGCGGTGCTCGGTGCATCTGAACAGGCCGAAGGCCTGGCGACTCAGGCTCAGGACATCAGCAAAGTGCTGGAAGTGATTCGCGGCATCGCCGGCCAGACCAACCTTCTGGCGCTCAATGCCGCCATCGAAGCGGCGCGTGCCGGAGAAGCGGGACGCGGCTTCGCAGTCGTGGCCGATGAGGTGCGCTCGCTGGCTCAGCGCACGCAGAACTCCACGGAGGAAATCGAGCTGATGATCAGCAGCATCCAGCAAGGCACCGGCGCCACGGTCGGCGCCTTGCAAAGCAGCGCCGAGCAGGCCACCCAGACCCTGCGCCGGGCCAACAGCGCCGGTCAGGCACTGGAGAAAATCACCGCGTCGATCTCGCAGATCAACCAGCGCAACCTGGTAATCGCCAGCGCCGCCGAACAGCAGGCCCTGGTGGCCCGGGAAGTCGATGAAAACCTGGTGACCATCCGCGACTTGTCGACCCAGACCGCCGCCGGCGCCACCCAGACGTCGGCCGCCAGTCAGGAACTGTCGCGCCTGGCGGTCGACCTCAACGGGCTGGTGACGCGCTTCGTGCTCTGACGAAGAAATTAAATGCCCGATCAGCGGTTGCCATCGTCAGGGCGCTCGGCAACACTCTCGTCCCCGAAATGGAAGGAGTTGCCCGTGAGCCCTGTCGATATTTTCCGCATGTTGTCGCTGGCCGCGATCTGGGGGGCGAGCTTCCTGTTCATGCGCATCATCGCCCCGGCGATCGGCACCGTTCCGACCGGCTTTTTCCGGGTTTCGATCGCGGCTGCCGGTTTGCTGGTGATCCTCGGTCTGATGCGTATCAGCTGGGATTTCAAAGGCAAACTCAAGACCGTGATGCTGCTGGGGGTGATCAATTCAGGGCTGCCGGCAACGATGTATTCCGTCGCGGCTCAAGTGCTGCCGGCCGGTTATTCGGCAATCTTCAACGCCACCACGCCGTTGATGGGCGTGTTGATCGGCGGGCTGTTCTTCAGTGAAAAACTCACGGTGGCCAAACTGGCCGGGGTATTCCTGGGTCTGCTTGGCGTGGGCGTGCTGACCCGCGCCGGCCCCGTGGCGTTCGATCTGCCGCTGCTGATGGGTGCCTTAGCCTGTCTGCTCGCAACGACCTGCTACGGGTTCGCCGGATTCCTCGCCCGGCGCTGGCTGGATCAGGCCGGCGGGCTCGACAGCCGTCTTTCGGCGCTGGGCAGCATGCTCGGTGCCACGCTGTTCCTGCTGCCACTGTTCGGCTACAGCGTCATCACTCAACCACCGATGAGCTGGGGCGGCTGGCCTGTCTGGCTGTCACTGCTGGGCCTTGGCCTGGGCTGCACCGCATTTGCCTACATCATTTACTTCCGCCTGCTGAGTTCCATCGGGCCGGTGAAATCGATGACCGTGACCTTCATGATCCCGCCGTTCGGCGTACTGTGGGGCGCATTGTTTCTCGACGAACCGCTGTCGATGGCTCATCTGTATGGCGGAGTATTGATCGCGATAGCGTTGTGGCTGGTGTTGAAACCGACGGCGGTGAAGCCGGCCGAAGCCACCGCTCGCTGATCGCCAGATAGACAAAGGCCCGGGAGTTTCCTCCCGGGCCTTTTTCATGCGCGGCTGTTACGCCGATTTACGGAACACGAACACCAGACCGACGATGATCAACAACATCCCCAGCACGCTCAGCGCGGCCAGCCGATTGCCGAAGATCAGATAGTCCATCACTGCCGTCACCGCCGGCACCAGATAGAACAGGCTGGTGACATTCACCAGATTGCCCCGGGCGATCAGTCGATACAGCAGCAAGGTCGCCAGCACCGAAACCACCAGTCCCATCCACAACACCGGCACGATGAAACCGGCGCTGTGCTCGAAGTGGAAAGGCTGGAACGGCACGAAGATCCCGCACAGCAACAGCCCCGCCAGGTATTGCACTGGCAGCGTGCCGAGGGGGTTGTCGGTAATGCGTTTCTGCATGATCGAGCCGAACGTCATGCTGGCCAGTGCCAACAGCCCGAACAGCATGCCCGCCAAGGACATTCCGGCCAGACCGATGCCCTGGTAAACCACCATGATCAGACCGGCCAGCCCAAGCGCCAGACCGAAAATCCGGCTCGCCGAGCGCTGGCGCTCCATGATCACCACCGTGAGGATCGGTTGTACGCCCATGATGGTCGCCATCACGCCGGGGGTGACTTTCAAGTCCAGCGCCAACAGATAGAAAATCTGATACGCCCCCAACAGCACCACCCCGGTAGCCATCGCATACAGCATCGGCCTGCGACCCTTGGGCAGCTTCAGCCTGAGCAACGGCACCAGCAACACCAGCCCGCACAGGGCGATCACAAATCGGATCAGCAGAAAGGCAAAGGGCGAAGCGTGGGCCAGCCCCCACTTGGAGAAGATCGCCCCGCTGCTCCACAGCAGGACGAACAGGCTCGTGGACGCCGCCGCGAGCGCGGATTTTTTCGAAAGGACAAACATGAATACCACCTGTAGTCAGGCAAATAGCCAACTCAGCCGAAGCTGAAATTCAGTAGGTTTTTTCAGGCGGGCGCAGGGGTCAGCAGAAAACGCTGATCAGCGCGAAACACCCACGCCCAGCGGTGATACGACTGCGCACACCGGCGTGCTGCTGACAGGTGGAGGGTAATGACTGATCTGCACAGGCTGCTGATTCCCGCACGGCACGACGCCAGCGTTGACCGCTGAATCGACTACCGCGTTGAAGAGGGATGCAGGCATTGGGCTGATCTTTTTCGAGGGATGGAAAGGTGAGTCGTGGGACTCACGAGCGCCGACTATAACCAGCCTGCGACATGGATTGCAATGACTTGGGCAAAGGGCCGCCAGCGACGGATGAGCGAAAACTGAATAGGCTGTTGAGCAACGGCTACACCCACTGATGGGGAGACATGGAATGCTCGAAATCATATGCCAAGAGAAAGGACGTATTTGCGGTATCAGTTGTATCGGTCAGAGGCCAGAAAGCAGGCAGGTATCGCGACTCACAGAATGCAGTTTCATGACGGAACAGATTTTTCAAAGATCCGCTTCGAACCCATTGATGCCATAGCATTGAGCGCCTTTGAGCTTTGGGAGAATCCACACTTTTGCTGGCGAGAGATTGCCGCATGGAAGTCACGAGAACCCTTATCCCTGGATATCGCGATCTGGTTTGAAGAACAGCTGTGCGGACTGTGTTTCGCCAACCCAAATAAAAGCCGCCAGAGAATTTGAATCGTGCGACTGGAGGGACAACCCGGAGCGCTTCACCCACTTAAAAAGCGTATTTCGGTTCTGGCGATGATGGCCATTGATGAGTTTGCGCAAATAATCGGCAGTAAGTGGATTGAAGTCCAGGAGCCACTACAAGAAGCAATGCCTGTTTATACAAAACTCGGCTTCAAATTTGATTTGGAAGGCCGCCTTGTCCTCGCAGTCGAGAGTAAAGTATCGTGAAAACTGTTCAAGTAATGATCAACGAGGGCGGGCTCATGCGCAGATCCGTGAAAAAATCCCCTACCAAGAAACGATCAATCAAAACGGATGAAAGGCTTGCTTCCTCTGAGCTATCAACCAATCAGCAGCGTTTTCTTCAGCTACTGACTACAGGTATCGAAGGCGAGCCCGACGTTCTCGCTGGACGGCGCTGACTCGCAGGCAATAAAAAACCGCTCCTTGTGAGCGGCTTTTTCATGCTTTCAAATCCAGCCTCACCCAAACAGCCAATACCCCAGCAACGTCAACACCACCACCGCCAGCACCGGCCGCATCACACGGTAGGCCTTTGGATTGCGGCGTTTCCACTGTTTGACCACGCCGCTGAACTTGTCACTGAAGTTCTTGCTCCAGGCATAGGCCTGGTTGATCCCGCCGACGCGCTCGTCGTCGAGGTTTTGCGGTGCGGTCGCCCGGCCCAGCCAGGCGCTGATGGAGCGGTTGATGCGGGTCATGAGGCGATTGCTCAGCGGACGCTCGACGTCGCAGAACAGAATGACGCGGGTCTGCTCGGTTTCGTTCTTGACCCAGTGCACGTAGGTCTCGTCAAACATCACGTCTTCACCGTCGCGCCAGGCGTAGACCTGACCGTCGACAAAGATCCGGCAATCGTCGGAGTTGGGGGTCGACAACCCCAGGTGGTAGCGCAGGGAACCGGCGAACGGATCGCGGTGCGGGTTCAAGTGGCTGCCGCCTGGCAACAGCGCGAACATCGCGCCTTTGACGTTGGGGATGGCACTGACCAGCTCCACGGTTTTCGGGCACAGAGCCTCGGCCGATGGCAGCGGTTTGTCATACCACTTGAGGTAGAAGCGCTTCCAGCCTTTCTTGAAGAACGAGCCGAAACCGGCATCGTTGTTCTTTTCGGCGGCGCGGATGTAGCCCTCGTCGAACAGGTGCATGGCTTCGTCGCGGATGGTTTCCCAGTTGTCGCGCAGCACGTCCAGTTCCGGAAATTTGCTGCGATCCAGATACGGTTTGGACGGCACGCCGGAAAACAGGTACATCAACGCGTTGTACGGAGCGAACAGCGCCGAGTGGTTGACGAACTGGCGCAGCACCGGCAAACGCGCCTTGCCGCGCAAATGCACGTAGAGGATGCTGCTCACGAACAGCAGCAACACCGATACCTTGGCGGCCAACGAAAAGGTCATCAACGACTCCTTGAAAAAAGACAACGCCACGCCATGTCACTCACCCGGCATGGCGGCCGGCCATGATAAACACTACCGGCGCCGGGAAAAACCCGCCCGACCCAAGATTCAGTGTTAAGAATTGCGCAACAAAGCACTAATTAACATAACGAGCCTGAATCCTGGCTGACCTGAATCAACGGTACGCTTACTGCTGGTTCTCCTGATCGGTGAACAGGTCGCTGAACAGCATGCTCGACAGGTAACGTTCACCCGAGTCCGGCAGCACCACCACAATGGTCTTGCCCTGCATTTCCGGGGTCTCCGCCAGGCGCACCGCAACCGCCATCGCCGCGCCGCAGGAAATGCCACACAGAATTCCCTCTTCCTGCATCAGACGCAGCGCCATGACCTTGGACTCTTCGTCGGTGACGCGCTCGACCCGGTCCACCATCGACAGGTCAAGGTTCTTCGGCACGAAACCAGCGCCGATGCCCTGAATCTTGTGCGGACTCGGTTTGATTTCTTCGCCGGCCAGGGCCTGACTGATCACCGGCGAAGACACGGGTTCCACTGCCACCGAGATAATCGGTTTGCCCGCCGTATTCTTGATATACCGCGATACACCGGTGATGGTTCCGCCGGTGCCGACGCCCGCCACCAGCACGTCGATGGCACCGTCGGTGTCGTTCCAGATTTCCGGACCGGTGGTTTTTTCATGGATGGCCGGGTTGGCCGGGTTATCGAACTGGGCCGGCATGAAATATTTGCCCGGATCGCCGGCCACGATCTCGGCAGCCTTTTCGATCGCCCCCTTCATGCCCTTGGCGGGTTCGGTCAGCACCAGTTCGGCCCCCAGCGCCTTGAGCACCTTGCGCCGCTCGATGCTCATCGAGGCCGGCATGGTCAACATCAGTTTGTAACCGCGAGCGGCGGCGACGAACGCCAGGCCAATGCCGGTGTTGCCCGAGGTCGGCTCGACGATGGTCATGCCCGGCTTGAGTTTGCCGCTGCTTTCGGCGTCCCAGATCATGTTCGCGCCGATCCGGCACTTGACCGAGTAGCCCGGGTTACGACCTTCGATCTTGGCCAGAATGGTCACGCCACGGGGCGCAATGCGATTGATCTGCACCAGCGGCGTATTGCCGATGGAATGGGCGTTGTCAGCAAAAATGCGGCTCATGGCTGGGTCCTTGTACAGCGTGGAATTCAGCTCTCCAAGGTAAGCCTGTTGCTCCTGGCAGTCCAGTCGGGTCGAACGTCTGCAACCGCCAACAGTCAATCGCTTTACATCGCAAGGAAAATGCCACCATGAAGCGTCGCTACCGTTGGCCGTTGTGGATCCTCACTATTGTCGTCGTCCTGTTGGTCGCTCTGCACATCGCCCTGCCCTACCTCGTGCGCAACTATCTGAACGACAAACTGGCCAACATGGGCGACTACCGTGGGCAAATTACCGACGTCGACCTGGCCCTGTGGCGTGGTGCGTACAAGATCAACGGCCTGAAGATCGTCAAGGTCGACGGCAAGGTACCGGTGCCGTTCGTCAACGCGCCGTTGATCGACTTGTCCGTCAGTTGGCATTCATTGTGGTACGACCATGCGGTGGTAGCCCAAGTGAAGTTCTTCAAACCGGAAGTCAACTTCGTCGATGGCGGCGCCAACAAACAGAACTCCCAGACCGGTAAAGGCACCGACTGGCGCGCCCAGCTGGGCAAGCTGTTGCCGATTACCCTCGACGAAGTGCAGATCCACGATGGCCGCATCAGTTTCCGCAACTTCAACTCCAAACCGCCGGTGAACATGAATGCCACGAACGTCGAAGCGAGCATCTACAACCTGACCAACGTGGTCGACACCAAGGGCAAACGCGACGCCCGCTTCGAAGGCAAGGCCCTGCTGCTGGGCCAGGCGCCGCTGGAAACCTCCGCCACCTTCGATCCGCTGAGCAACTTCGAAGACTTCGAATTTCGCCTGCGGGCCCGCGATCTCGAACTCAAGCGCATGAACGACTTCGCCTCGGCCTACGGCAAATTCGACTTCAACGCGGGCCACGGCGATGTGGTCATCGAGGCGCAGGCCAAAAAAGCCCAGCTCACGGGCTACATCAAACCCCTGCTGCGCGATGTTGAAGTGTTCAACTGGCAGCAGGATGTGGAAAACAAGAACAAAAGCATCTTCCGCTCGGTCTGGGAGGCGCTGGTAGGCGGTACTGAAACCGTGCTGAAAAACCAGGCCAAAAATCAGTTTGCGACCCGGGTCGAACTCAGTGGCAGTGTGCATCAGCAAAATATCAGCGCATTCGAAGCGTTTTTGCAGATTCTGCGCAACGGATTCATCCAGGCTTTCAATGCGCGGTATGAGCGGCCGAAGCCCGATACGGGCTAAGTTTTTCGGTTGACGATGTAGCGTCCAGTATCCTCTGCCGCGATCAGCGCAGGTTTCTCCTGCAATGAATCCCAACCCAGGCAGGCCAGGGCCAATGACCGCGGCACGGCTTCCCGCCCATTGCTGTAGCGACTGATGCTGCGGGCACTGACACCCAACGCTTCGGCTGCCTGATTCAGCGGTAACCCCGTGCGAGCGCGCCAGTCCATAAAGATTCGAGTGTTTTCATCCGGTGCATTTTGCGCCAACGCATCCCTGTACAAAGTATCGGCACCAATCTGGATATCCGGTTCCAGCCACTCCACGCTCCAGCCATCGTCGCCCAAGTCAGCGGTTGCGAACACTTCACTATCCAATAGCGGAGCGAGCCCCGGATAGGTTTGGAGGTCGCGGCTCAAGTCCAGGTTCATCTGTTGGCCGTCAATAAAGGTCAGTGACAGGCGAGCATCAGCCAGTGCCTTCACAGCCGCCAACCGTGGCCGCTTCATGGGTAACATCGTTTCCAGTCCTCCAGCAATTGTGTCTGATGGGCCCAAACCCATGCCAACGCCTCCTTGACGATCAGCGGCGGTGCCTTGCCCATCATGACCTCGACGGTTTCCAGGCTCAGCATCACATCCACTCCGCCACCGGTCAGGTGAACATGGGGTGGCGGGTGATCCTTCTCGCGCAACTGAATGCGGTATTTTTCGCGAAATCGGTATTTAGTAGACATGCTCGAAGGCTATCGCCAAATCGGCGATACCTGAATACTGGCCCCGTGCCGAAACTGAGTCAACATGTGACGCCCCATTCAGAGACTGAATACGCCGTCTGCGTTCACAGTCGACCGGGCTGCACGTTATAGTCGGGCATCCGATTTTTCGCCTCCGCCCTGCCCGTTCAGGTCGGCGTTACCGTTCGAGGATTAGCAGATGAAGTTCGAAGGCACCCAGGCCTACGTCGCCACCGATGACCTGAAGCTGGCAGTCAACGCCGCCATCACCCTGGAGCGGCCGCTGCTGGTCAAGGGCGAGCCGGGCACCGGCAAGACCATGCTCGCCGAGCAACTGGCCGAATCGTTCGGCGCCAAGCTGATCACCTGGCACATCAAGTCCACCACCAAGGCCCATCAGGGCCTGTACGAGTACGACGCGGTCAGCCGTCTGCGCGATTCGCAACTGGGCAATGAAAAAGTCCACGACGTGCGCAACTACCTGAAGAAGGGCAAGCTCTGGGAGGCGTTCGAGTCCGAAGAACGCGTGATTCTGCTGATCGACGAAATCGACAAGGCCGACATCGAATTCCCCAACGACCTGCTGCAAGAACTCGACAAGATGGAGTTCTACGTCTACGAAATCGACGAGACCATCAAGGCAAAACAGCGTCCGATCATCATCATTACCTCCAACAACGAGAAAGAGCTGCCGGACGCCTTCCTGCGCCGCTGCTTCTTCCACTACATCGCCTTCCCCGACCGCGCCACCCTGCAGAAAATCGTCGACGTGCACTACCCGGACATCAAGAAAGATCTGGTCAGCGAAGCGCTGGACGTGTTCTTCGACGTGCGCAAGGTGCCGGGGCTGAAGAAGAAGCCGTCGACCTCGGAACTGGTGGACTGGCTGAAACTGCTGATGGCCGACAACATCGGTGAAGCGGTGCTGCGCGAACGCGACCCGACCAAGGCGATCCCGCCGCTGGCCGGTGCGCTGGTAAAGAACGAACAGGACGTGCAACTGCTTGAGCGCCTGGCGTTCATGAGCCGTCGCGGCACCCGTTAAGAGGCTGACGCCATGTTGCTCAACCTGTTCAATGAAATGCGTGCAGCCAAGGTACCGGTCTCGGTGCGCGAGCTGCTCGACCTGATCAACGCGCTGAAACAGCGCGTGACCTTCGCCGATATGGACGAGTTTTATTACCTGTCCCGGGCGATTCTGGTGAAGGACGAACGGCATTTCGACAAGTTCGACCGCGCGTTCGGCGCCTACTTCAACGGCCTGGAAAAGCTCGACGATCACCTGCAGGCGCTGATCCCCGAAGATTGGCTGCGCAAGGAGTTCGAGCGTTCGCTGACCGATGAGGAACGCGCGCAGATCCAGTCCCTTGGCGGCCTGGACAAGCTGATCGAAGAGTTCAAGAAACGTCTGGAAGAGCAGAAGGAACGCCACGCCGGCGGCAACAAATGGATCGGCACCGGCGGCACCAGCCCGTTCGGCTCCGGTGGCTTCAACCCGGAAGGCATCCGGGTCGGCGATGCCGGCAAGCGCCAGGGCAAAGCGGTGAAAGTCTGGGATCAGCGCGAGTACAAGAACCTCGACGACTCCGTGGAACTGGGCACCCGCAACATCAAGGTCGCCCTGCGCCGCCTGCGTAAATTCGCGCGCCAGGGCGCGGCAGAAGAGCTGGACATCGACGGCACCATCGACCACACCGCCAAGGACGCCGGCCTGCTGAACATCCAGATGCGCCCGGAGCGGCGCAACACGGTGAAACTGTTGTTGCTGTTCGACATCGGCGGCTCGATGGACGCCCATGTGAAGATCTGCGAAGAGCTGTTCTCGGCCTGCAAGACAGAGTTCAAGCATCTTGAGTACTTCTACTTCCACAACTTCATTTATGAATCGGTGTGGAAGAACAACATGCGCCGCACCTCCGAGCGCACATCGACCCAGGACCTGCTGCACAAGTACGGCGCCGACTACAAGGTGATCTTCATCGGCGATGCCGCGATGGCGCCCTATGAAATCACCCAGGCCGGCGGCAGCGTCGAACACTGGAACGAAGAGCCGGGTTACGTGTGGATGCAGCGCTTCATGGAGAAGTACAAGAAGCTCATCTGGATCAACCCGTACCCGAAAGACACCTGGGGCTACACCTCGTCGACCAACATCGTGCGGGATCTGATCGAGGATCAGATGTATCCATTGACCCTGCGCGGGCTGGAAGAAGGGATGCGGTTTCTGTCCAAGTAACCACTGCATTTGTGGCGAGGGAGCTTGCTCCCGCTGGACTGCCTGGCAGTCCCGTTCCGTTTCGCAACGGAGGGGGCCGCTTCGCGCCCCAGCGGGAGCAAGCTCCCTCACCACAACTAAAAGCGCTTCAGATACTCGACATGCTCCCGGTGCGCGACCTCCTGCACCACCGGGCGCAATCTGATTTTCTCCCCCGGCAGACACTGCGCCAGACGCGCCAGCGCCAACGGCGTCAGCGCCCCCAAACGCGGATACCCGCCAATGGTCTGCCGGTCATTGAGCAACACGATCGGCTGCCCATCCGGCGGCACCTGCACCGCACCCAGCGGAATGCCCTCGGAAATCATCGGTTTGCCCTGATACTGCAACGCCGTCCCCAACAGGCGAATGCCCATGCGGTCGGCGCGGCTGTCCAGCGTCCAGGCACGGTTGAATGCATCGAACAGGCTCTGCCCGCTGAACTGGCCGATTTGTGCGCCAAGCACCAGATCCAGCGGCGCGTCGAGACGCAGATCCGGTCGATGGGCCGCCGGGAGCTCACGCACCAACCGGGTTTCGCCCTGATAATCCAGCGAAGCGCCCTTGGCCAATGGCAAGCCAAAACCATCGAGACCGCCGAGTTCCTCACGCACCACGGTGGCACGGCTGCCCAGCACTTTCGGCGCTATGAACCCACCGGGTGCCGCCAGATAGGCCCGAGCCCCGAGCAATGGCTGAGTCAATTGCAGTTTCTGTCCTTTGCGCAGTTTGAAACTGCTCCACGGCGCCAATGCTTCGCCGTCGATCTGCGCCCCCAGATCGGCGCCAGCCAATGCCAGCAGACAGTCGTCCTGCGCCACCACGGCAAACCCGCCGAGGGTGATTTCGATCACCGGCCAATCCAGGTCATTGCCCAACAGCCAGTTGGCCCAGGCCATCGACCGCCAGTCCGCCGCACCACCCTGGGTCACGCCCAGATGACGCACGCCAAAACGCCCGGCGTCCTGCAACAGGCACAACGGCGTGCTCGCTTCAATCGTCAGTCGGCTCATGCCAGGGCCTCCAGAGGCGTGTCGTCACCACCGAGCCGAATGAATTCGGCATGGCTCACCGCTTCGAAGCGCACGGTGTCGCCGGGCTGCATCAGGCTGTAACCCTCGCGCTCGCGGTCGAACAGCTTTACCGGCGTGCGCCCGATCAGGTTCCAGCCGCCGGGCGACACCACCGGATACGCGGCCGTCTGTCGCTCGGCGATGCCGACGCTGCCGGCGGCGACTTTTTTGCGTGGCGTATTCAGGCGCGGTGTGGCCAGCACCTCTTCAACCAGGCCCATGAAAGCGAAGCCCGGCGCAAATCCAAGCGCGAACACCTGATATTCACGGCCACTGTGGCGGCGGATCACCTCTTCCACCGGCAAACCGCTGCGTTGCGACAGCAGGCTCAATTCCGGGCCGACACTCGAGTCGTACCACACCGGCAGCACATGACACTGGCCGCCGGTTCGCGCATTCGGCGTCAGGTCGATCAACGCTTCGGCGATCAACTCCCGTGCCTGACCCGGATTCAATGCCGTCAGGTCGTAATGCACCATCAACGTGGTGTAAGACGGCACCAGATCGATCAGATGCTCGCCAAATACCGTGCGCAAGCGCTCGCTGGCGGCGAGCATCCACGGCATGTTGGCCTCGGCGATTTCATCGAACAGACGCAGCATCAGGCAATCCACTGCCACCACTTCCACCCGCGGATTCATGGCATGCCCTGCTCGCTCAAGGCCTGACGAATGCGCTGCACGGCCGCCACTGAACCGGCGTTGTCGCCATGCACGCACAAGGTGTTGGCCTGCAAATGCAGCGCACTGCCGTCGCTGGCGGTCAGGTTGTCGCCCCGGGCGATAGTCAGCGCTTGTGCAATGATGGTTTCGGCATCGTGGTGCACCGCACCCGGCAGTTGTCGCGACACCAGTCGGCCCGCGCTGTCGTAGGCGCGGTCGGCGAAGGCTTCGAACCACAGGGTCACGCCGTACTCGTCACCGAGCTGTTGCGCTGCGGTGTTGTCACGAGTCGCCATCAGCATCAGCGGCAAACTGCGGTCGTAAGCCGCGACGGCCTGAATCACCGCCCGCAACTGCGCCGGGTTGGCCATCATGTCGTTGTACATCGCGCCATGGGGTTTGACGTAGCTGACTTTGCCACCCTGGGCGCGGCAAATGCCGTCGAGGGCGCCGATCTGGTAATGCAGGATGTCTTGCAGTTCCTGGGCGGTGTAAGCCATGGAGCGCCGACCGAAACCCACCAGATCCTGATAGGCCGGATGCGCGCCGATCTGCACGCCATGGCTCAGGGCCAGGCTGACGGTCTTGCGCATGATGCCCGGGTCGCCGGCATGAAACCCGCAGGCAATGTTGGCGCAATCGATGAAGGGCATGACTTCCGCATCCAGACCCATGGTCCAGCTGCCGAAGCTCTCGCCGATGTCACAGTTCAATAGCAGGCGGCTCACAGTGAACACTCCTGTAGCTGTTATCTTTTTATGCCGTAGGACAGGTGTCGCAGGTTATCAGTTACTGCGCGTCCAGTTGCTTGCCCCGGGTTTCCGGCAGGCTCAGCGCCGAGAGAATAACCACGCCGTAGGACACCGCCGCAAAGGCCCCGATGCCGACACTCAGCGGCACTTTCTGGCTGAGCAGCCCGATCAGCAGCGGGAACAATGCCGCCAGCGCCCGGCCGATGTTGTAGCAAAAGCCCTGCCCCGAGCCGCGAATCCGGGTTGGAAACAGTTCAGTCAGAAACGCCCCCATGCCACTGAAAATCCCCGAGGCGAAGAAGCCCAGCGGAAAACCCAGCCACAGCATCACACCGTTACTGACCGGCACCTGGGTGTACAACAGAACGATGGTGAACGAGCCGACCGCGAACAGGATGAAGTTCTTCTTGCGCCCCAACAGGTCGGTCAAATAGGCGCTGATCACATAACCGGCGTAGGAGCCGATGATCACCATCGCCAGATAACCGCCGGTGCCGAGTACGCTCAAGCCGCGTTCGTTCTTCAGAAAAGTCGGCAGCCAGGAGGTAATCGCGTAGTAACCGCCGAGGGCACCTGTGGTGAGCAGTGAGGCGCGGAACGTGGTGAAAAGCATGCCGGGGGCGAAGATCTCATAGAACTTTGACGGGCTGTCCGGGGTTTGCCTGGCCTTGGCTTCGCGGTAGATCTCGGGATCTTTCACCAGACGGCGGACGAAAATCACGAACACCGCCGGCACGATGCCGAGGATGAACAGTGCGCGCCAGGCGTCTTCCGGCGGCAACACCGAGAACAGCAGCGCATACAGAATCGCTGTCAGTCCCCAACCGAGCGCCCAGCCCGATTGCACCATGCCGACCGCCTTGCCACGATCCTTGGCGCGGATCACTTCACCGATCAGCACCGCGCCGGCCGTCCACTCGCCACCGAAACCGAAGCCCATCAGGGTGCGGGCGATCAGCAGTTGTTCGTAGTTCTGGGCAAAACCGCAGAGGAAGGTGAAGAAAGCGAACCACAGCACCGTCAGTTGCAGGGTGCGCACGCGACCGATGCGGTCGGAGAGAATCCCCGCCACCCAGCCGCCGATGGCCGAAGCGATCAGGGTGCTGGTATGGATCAGCCCGGCCTGGCCGGTGGTGATGCCCCACATCGCGATCAGGGTCGGCACCACGAAGCTGAGCATCTGGGTGTCCATGCCGTCCAGACCGTAGCCGATCTTGCAGCTCCAGAAGGTGCGGCGCTCCTGCTGATTGATGTTGCGATACCAGTCGAACGGGCCGGGACGGGCCGTGGTCTTGGGGAGGTCGAGGGTGTCGGGCGCACTCATGGCATGTCTCCGCAGGCTTTTATTGGTCTTGTTCGAAGCTCCGACGACGCCTATCGTGGGAACCGGATGCGTCGATTCTTGGGTGCGTCACCCGGTCGCGTCCAACGAATAAAAACCCGCCCAAGACATAAGAAAAATTTGTTGCCATGAACCTGAAGTTTCTCGAGACCTTCGTCTGGGTCGCCCGGCTGAAGAGTTTCCGCCTGACCGCCGACAAGCTGTTCACTACTCAGGCGTCGATTTCCAGCCGCATCGCCGTGCTTGAGGGTGAGCTTGGGGTGAAGCTGTTTGTGCGGGATTCACGCGGTGTGAGCCTGACGCCGGAAGGCCTGAAAGTGCTGGACTATGCCGAGCAGATGCTCGACACGATGCAGGCCTTGAAGCAGTCCATCGAGACCCGATCCAGCAAGGTCGGCCGAGTGCGCATCGGGGTGATGGACACGGTGATTCACACCTGGCTGAGCCCGCTGGTGGCGCAGATGACCGATCTGTACCCACGAGTGGAAATCGAACTGGTGGCCGATACCTCGCTGAACCTCTGCGATCAGTTGCAAAAAGGCTTTCTCGATCTGATCCTGCAAACCGATCTGGTGCGTCATGAAAGCGTGCGCAGCCTGGAACTGGCCAGCCATCCCATCGGCTGGATCGTCGCCAGCCAATCGATCTACAACCGCGATTACGCGAACCTCGCCGATCTGGCGCAGGAACGGATCATCACCTACTCGAAAAACTCCCGGCCGCATCAGGACATTCTGGCGCTGATGCAGAATCAGGGCGTGCTGGCGCCACGCTTGAACTGTGTGAACTCGGTGTCGGCGATCACCCGGTTGTTGCGCGACGGCTTTGGTATCGGCGCATTGCCGCCGGTGCTGGTGGCCGAAGAACTGGCGCGGGGCGAACTGACGCTGCTCGACATCGATCAACGGCCACCCGATCTGCAAGTGGTGGTGTCGTGGCGAGTGGGCGTGGAATGGGCCGAAGAGATCGTGACGTTGTGTCAGCAGGTGCTGGAGGGGTATGTGCGCAAGGTGGGTACGGATTACATGCTTCTTTCTGAATGACCCCAGCATGTGGCGGGGAGCTTGCTCCCGCTGGACTGCGCAGCAGGCCTGAAACCTGCCATCCTCGTCATTCAGAATAAGGGTTTACGCCGGTTTACGACTGCTACGCAGCCGAACGGGAGCAAGCGCCCTCGCCACCGGGATCGCGCGGCCCTACAGCCCGCGCACATCCCGGTCTTCGATCGGCCGGCTCTGGCGCAGTCGTTTGCCGCCCAGCACCACCCAGTCGATCAGACGAAACAGGCATTCGAGACCGAACGACAGCAGCATCGCGCCGCTCATGCCCCAGATCATCGCTTCCGGTGTCAGCAGAATCTGGTAGCTGTAGCCGTTCCAGGTCTCTTTGCGAATGTCCGGATCGGCGGCCAGCACCACTTGCAGGAAGCGGATGTACCAAGGGCCCTGCATGGCCTGGAATTGCTTGTCCAGCGCCAGTTGACGGTTGAGCAAGGTGCTCAGGCTGTCGGCATCGCTGCGAAACACCGGATCCTCGCTGGCGCGGTAGTGGGCGACCAGTGCCTGCATATCCCCCTTGAAGAATTGCGCGGCGGTACCCTGGAAACCGCGCAGGCCGGTCTGCACCTCGATCAGATGCGCCTCGACCCGCTTGGCGTAATCGTTGATGAATCCCGGCACCTGGACACCGATCAACAGGCCCGCCGCAAACAACACCAGCCGTAGATAACTGAGCAACATCGAGGAAAGATCCTTTATTCGGTCGTGCCCTGACGGACGCATTCGCCGCGTCGCCACAGGCTCCATTGACCCGGTTCGTAGCGGGTCCAGGTTTCGTTTTCGGTCAAGGGTTCGGTGGCAATCACCGTGACCACGTCGTTGGGCGTGGTCTCGGCCTGGAAGTCGACGATCACATCGACGTCCTTCAGCCGTGCCGGGCCGAACGGTGCGCGCCGGGTGATCTGCGCAAGTTTGGTCGAGCAATAGCAGAACAGCCAGTCGCCGTCGCTGAGCAGGCAGTTGAAAACGCCTTTGCTGCGGTATTCGGCGCATGCCGCGACGAGATCCGGCAGCAGCACTTCTATATCGACCGGTTCCGGAAACGCTGCACGTACGCGGTTGAGCAAATCGCAGAATGCCGCTTCGCTGTCGGTATCGCCGACCGGGCGGTAGAAACTCTTGATCGGGGTGAAATCGGCGAGCTGGCCATTGTGCGCGAAGCACCAGTTGCGCCCCCACAGTTCGCGGACGAACGGATGGGTGTTGGACAGGCAGACCTTGCCGACATTGGCCTGGCGGATATGGCCGATCACCACTTCGCTCTTGATCGGATAACGCTGCACCAGATTGGCCACTTCCGACTCGCAGCTGGCTGCCGGGTCCTGAAACAGCCGCAATCCGCGACCTTCATAGAAGGCAATGCCCCAGCCATCGCGATGCGGGCCGGTGCGACCGCCGCGCTGCATCAGACCGGTGAAGCTGAACACGATATCGGTCGGCACGTTGGCGCTCATGCCCAATAGTTCACACATGTGCGGGCTCTCGTGATTACAGACGCGGCTCGACGCGCCGACGCTGCGGATTGCCCGGCAGGGGTGGCCGGCCATAACGATCATCGCCGGCGCCGCCGAACGGTTGATCGCTGTCGCGCTCGTCATCGGCACGGGCGGCGGCGCGGGCGGCTTCGGCCTGTTCCTTGCGCGCCTTCGAAGCGCGTTCGATCGGGAAGCGGATCAATACGAAAATCAGGTACAGGCCGAACGCGATCATCGCGTACATGAGCAGTTCGGAGATCGCGCGCCAGGCGTTGTTGCCGACCTTGAACGCCAGATCCAGCGCCGTGATGGCGACGGCCGGGGCGAATTTTTCCTTCACCGGATCGATGATGGTCGGGCTGAACAGCAACACCGCCACCAGCACACGCAGCGGCTCGCGCAGCCAGCGCCACATCCAGCGGGTCATGCGCATCCACACCAGCAGGCAGCCAACGGCAGCAAAGGCGTAGAGGCCCCAGGCGATCAGATAGTCGTTCTCGGTCATGGTGTCCATGGCAAGGCAGGCAAAGAGGCGCTTATAGTAACGACTTTTCGCACATCAGGCTTCCCCGCCGTCCGTGCGGTCCTCATTTGTCATGTTCGAGAGCCCTCCATGCCCGTATCCGCCAACGTCACCAGCGCCCCGATTGCCCGCAAGGATGCCGGTCACGACCCGTATGCCTGGCTGCAGGAACGCGACACCGACGCGGTGCTCGACTACCTCAAGGCGGAAAACGACTACCAGCAGGCGCAGACCGCCGATCAGGCCGGACTGCGCGAAACCCTGTTCGAGGAGATCAAGGGTCGGATCCTCGAAACCGACCTGTCCCTGCCGTCGCCGTGGGGTCCCTATCTGTATTACACCCGCACCACGGCGGGGGACGAATACCCGCGTCACTACCGCTGCCCGCGTCCGGCCGACGACAGCCTGACCCTCGACGAAAGCCGCGAACAACTGCTGCTAGACCCGAACGCCCTGGCCAATGGCGGCTTTTTCTCCCTCGGTGCGTTCAGCATCAGCCCGGATCACCAACGTCTGGCCTACAGCGTCGATGCCTCGGGCGACGAGATTTACACGCTGTTCGTGAAGGAGTTGTCCAGCGAGCGTGTCAGCGAACTGGAGTTCCAGGACTGCGACGGCAGCATGACCTGGGCCAACGACAGTCTGACCCTGTTCTTCAGCGTGCTCGACGACACCCATCGCCCGCACAAACTGTTCCGCTACCGACTCGACGGCACGGCCGCCGAAGAGGTGTTCCACGAGCCGGACGGGCGTTTCTTCCTGCATTGCTACCGCGCCAGCTCCGAGCAGCAACTGTTGCTGTCGCTGGGCAGCAAGACCACCAGCGAAGTCTGGGCGCTGGATGCCAATCAGCCGCACCAGGCGTTCACTTGCCTGGCGCCACGGGTCGAGGATCACGAGTACGACGTCGACCACGGCAAGCTCGACGGCGAGTGGACCTGGTTCATCCGCACCAACCGCGACGGTATCAACTTTGCCCTGTATCAGGCCCCGGACACCGGTATCCCGCCGAGCGAAGCCGACTGGCAGAACCTGATCCCGCACAACGATACCGTGATGCTCGATGGCGTGACCCTCAATGCCGAAGCGTTGACCCTGAGCCTGCGCGAAGGCGGACTGCCGATCATCGAAGTGCGCCCGCACGGCCTGGCGCCTTATCGCGTGCAATTGCCGGACGCGGCCTACAGCCTCTACGTGCAAAACAGCTTGGAATTCGAAAGCGATCGCATCCGCCTGCGCTATGAAGCGCTGAATCGTCCGGCTCAGGTGCGGCAACTGATCCTCGCTACCGGCGAACAGGCAGTGCTCAAGGAAACCCCGGTGCTCGGCCCATTCGACGCCGACGCCTACGTCAGCCAGCGCCTGTGGGCCACCGCGCCGGACGGCACGCTGGTGCCGATCAGCCTGGTGATGAAACGCGAAATGCTCGGCAAGCCGGTGCCGCTGTATCTCTACGGCTACGGCGCCTACGGTTCGAGCCTCGACCCGTGGTTTTCCCACGCCCGTCTGAGTCTGCTGGATCGCGGCATGGCGTTCGCCATTGCCCACGTGCGCGGCGGTGGTGAACTGGGCGAAGCCTGGTATCGCGCCGGCAAGCAGGAGCACAAGCAAAACACCTTCAGCGACTTCATTGCCTGTGCCGAATTCCTGATCCTCAACGGCATCACCACCGCGCCGCAACTGGCGATCAGTGGCGGCAGCGCCGGTGGCCTGCTGATCGGTGCGGTGCTCAACCAGCGTCCGGAGCTGTTCGGCGTGGCAATCGCCGAAGTACCGTTCGTCGATGTGCTCAACACCATGCTCGATCCGGATCTGCCGCTGACCGTCACCGAATACGACGAGTGGGGCAACCCCGAAGAGCCTGACGTCTATGAGCGGATCAAGGCCTACGCGCCGTACGAAAACGTCACCGCCCAGGCTTATCCCGCGACACTGGTGATCGCCGGTTACAACGACAGCCGCGTGCAGTACTGGGAAGCGGCCAAGTGGGTCGCGAAGCTGCGCGCAACCAAGACCGATGACAATCCGCTGCTGCTCAAGACCGAACTGGGCGCCGGCCACGGCGGCATGAGCGGGCGTTATCAGGGATTACGTGACGTAGCGCTCGAATATGCATTTGTTTTCAAGGTTCTGGGCATCGCCTGAGGAACTCCGCCGGTCACTCGGGTCTTAATTCCAGACCCAACAGGCCGATAGCACATCAATCCCCTGTGGGAGCGAGCCTGCTCGCGATAGCAATCTGTCAGTCATGTTGATGTTGGCTGACACTCCGCCATCGCGAGCAGGCTCGCTCCCACAGTAGTTCTGTGCAACGCCTTGAAACAGTGAAAACAAAAAAAGACCGCTCGACATGTCAGAACCAACTCTACTGAACAACGAAATCCGCGACTGGCTGATGGACTGCGGCCTGTTCGACCAATTGCAACTGGCGGACTTCGCCGCCGCTTCGGGCTACTTCAGCATCAGCAGCGTGGCCGAAGGCGAAGCGATCTTTCGCGAAGGCGATGCCGGCAGCTTCATGTGCATCATCCACACCGGTCAGGTGGCCGTGCAGAAGACCGGCGCCGACGGTCAGGTCATCACCATGGCCACGCTGCGCAGCGGGCGTGCCTTCGGTGAGATGGCCGTGCTCGACGGCGAGCGGCGCTCGGCGACCTGCGTGGCGGCGAGCAACTGTCAGTTGCTCAACCTCGGCAAGGACTCGTTGGAAAAAATGCTCAACGACGCGCCGAAGATCGCCGCCAAGATCATCCGCGCCCTCGCCGTTTCCCTCTCCAGACGCCTGCGCATGGCCGACGGCCAACTGGCGGCGCAGCAGATCTAGCCGCCGGGGGGTTTGGGTTTGCCTTCAGGCTGCTCGATACCCGGCACCGGCTGATCCCTGGTCGGCGGGCTGGGCATTTCGATCGGCACCAGCGGCGGCCCGCCACTGCCGGAACCGGCCTTGGGAATCGATACCGGGCTGATCTGCGGATACGGTGTCGGTGTTGCGGTGCCGGGCGAACCCGGTTGCGGCGTCGGACTGACGGGCAACGCCTGCTGGGCCTGCGCGCCTGTTGCCGAAAGAGCGGCCAGCATGATCGCTGCCAGAATGCTGCACTTCATCGATGACTCCAATGGCCCCGGACTGGCCTCAGACTACTCCCAACCGCACTTGCGTGCTGTTCCTTTATTGCAGAACACGCCTCGGGCTGAGCTAAACTTCCCCACATCCGTCATTAGTCTTTCTACCAAGGTGAACCCATGAGTTCGTCCACCCCGACCAACACTTCGAAACTGGATCGCATCCTCGCCGACAACCAGCGCGACAAGGAAATGGGCTATCGCGACAAAGCCCTGAAGATGTACCCGCATGTGTGCGGCCGCTGCGCCCGCGAGTTTTCCGGCAAGCGCCTGAGCGAACTGACCGTGCATCACCGCGACCACAACCACGACAACAACCCGCAGGACGGCTCCAACTGGGAATTGCTGTGCCTGTACTGCCACGACAACGAACATTCGCGCTACACCGATCAGCAGTATTTCGGCGAAGGCTCGCTGAGCACGCCGAAGATCGCCAAGGCCACGCACAACCCGTTTGCGGCGTTGGCCGGGTTGATGAAAAAAGAAGACTGAAGATCTTCAGCGCCTGACCCGGCCCTTTCGCGAGCAGGCTCGCTCCCACATTGGTTTTGTGTACGACACCGATCTGTGGGAGCGAGCCTGCTCGCGAAGGCGGCCTGGCAGACACCGCCAATCTCAAACTGAACAACCCTCCCCCAATCCCCGTATAATCGCCCTCTTTTTTCCGAAGGCCCTCCGCTCGTGGCAGACAAACGGTACAGCTGCATTGGCTTGTATAACCCCAAATCACCGGAAAACGTCGGTTCGGTGATGCGCGCCGCAGGCTGCTACGGCGTGTCGACAGTGTTCTACACCGGCAAGCGCTATGAACGCGCCGCCGATTTCGTCACCGACACCAAGCGCGTGCACTACGACATCCCGTTGATCGGCATCGACGACCTGAAAAAGATCCTGCCGCTCAATTGCGTACCGGTCGCCGTGGAACTGGTCGACGGCGCCCGCCCGCTGCCGGAATACACCCACCCGGATCGCGCCCTGTACATCTTCGGCCCCGAAGACGGCTCGCTGGATCAGGAGATCCGCGACTGGTGCGAAGACGTCGTGTACATCCCGACCACCGGTTGCATGAACCTCGCCGCCACGGTCAATGTCGTGCTCTACGACCGCATGGCCAAAGGCCTGAACACCCGTTCCGGGCCGAAATTCCGCTGAAGCGCTGCACATCCGATGGAACGAGCTGACTGCCGGTGCAGTCAGCTTGTTTATCCATCACTCATTGCCTGGAGAAAGATCATGACCGAGCTCAAACGCGTCGAGCGTATCGAATCCACCCCGTTCCAGACCCGTTCCGAACAGAACGTCGAAGGCTGGGAGCGCATCGGCTCGCTGGCCGGCGGCGTGATCATGGTCGGCAAGGGCCTGCGCCGTGGCGGCGTGTTCGGCCTGATCCAGGTGGCCATCGGCGGCGTGGCCATGGCCCGAGGCATCACCGGCCACAGCTCGGTGAAAAGCCTGCTGGAAAAAAGCCGTCAGGACATGAACAACGTGCGCACGAAGATCGAGCGCGCCGGTGAAGAGCTGAGCAAGCTGAAAGCCAATGCCGAAGCGGCGACCAAAACCGCGACCGTGACCGGCAATGATTCGGTGAAGTCGCCTGAAGCCGGGGTTTGACGGCTAGCGAAGCAACCCCGTATCAAGGACTTTGGACGACTCGCCGATGACGCTCTCGGCGAGTTGCCCGAACGCCTTGGTATCCACCGTTCCCAGATGCATCGCCCCGCGCAGCACATCATCCAGCGACCGTTTGTTGCGGGTCTTCAGACGAATTTCACGATCCAGTTCCTGCAGCAGCAAAACTGCTTTGGATACCTGCGCCGGGTCGATCTGTTCACCGCGCAAGGTCGTTACCTTCTGGCTGTCCTTCGCCAGTTTCAGCTGCAACGCCTGATAGCGTTCATCACTCATGCCACCCGCACGACGCACCAGTTCGACGGCGTAATACTCGGCGAAACCTTCCTTGATCCAGTCGCTGCGCTGCTCGTCGTTGATCCGTGCGAACACTTGCGCCAACTCGCGAACCAAAGGGCTGCTGCCGCTTTCGCTGACCATGGGCAATCGGGTATTGAGATAGATGGACTCGTGTGCGCCCATGCTGCCGCGCCACATCGGGTCGTTGGCGCCGACGATCAGCAGCTTGCCCGGATGGCGTGGAAACACCGCTTGCACCTGCGGCCAGACGAATGTCAGCAGCGTCAGCACATCCATCCGGCGCATGCCTTGCCCTTGCGGCGAGGCCACCGTCACTTCGGTTTCCCCCAACCGCGTACGGCGGCTGCCAAGGTGGCCGGCCAGCATCCAGCCCGTGGGCCGGTCGAACAGACGGGATGGATTGTCGATGCGGAATTTGTTCTTGCCGATGCGTGGCCAGGCGGTTTCGACGCTTTTCCAGCCATCGGGCAATTCGAATTGCAGACGCGAGACCAGTTCAACGCCGTCCTGCTGATCGAGTTTGGCCGGCGGCACCAGTTCATCGCCGCGCATCAGCGCCCAGGTCGGAGTCATGCGCGTGTCGAAGCTGCCGCTCTTGCGGCCGTGGCTGATGCGTACGCGGTAGGTCAGGCTGGCCTTGTCCGCCGTCGGGCGCCATACGCCGCGCGCGTGTTGGCCCGGTGTCAGTTGCCATTGGCCATCGGCCTTGAAGTCGCTGTAGCGGCTGCCGTCGCCGAGGTCGAATTCCAGACTGCGCACGGCCTCGCCTTTGGCCAGGGTCAGGCTCACTTGCGCCTGATCGCTTTGCGGCAACAGGCGCACGTGGTAATCCAGATCGACCTTCTTGGCCGCCCATACCGGCGCGCTCAGCGCCAGCAATCCGACGATCAACGCCCGGCGCAATCCCGTCGCCATACCTGCTCCTTGGTCAGTCATTAACCTGCGCGGAAAATCAGGTGATCTTCCCAGTCCTCTTCCGGCACGCTGCCTTCGGCGAGCATGCGCCCGGACTGGGAAATCCGTTCGTGGTGCACCGCGTCGCGATCACCGCAGACCAGGTGGTGCCACAACGGCAGATCCTTGCCTTCGCTGACCAGCCGATAACCGCAGGTCGGCGGCAGCCATTTGAATGCTTCGGCCTGGCCCGGGGTGAGCTGAATGCAGTCCGGAACAAACTTGATGCGGTTCGGATAATCGCTGCACTGGCAGGTTTTCAGGTCCAGCAGCTTGCAGGCGATGCGTGTGTAATAGACGCTGTTGTCTTCTTCATCTTCGAGTTTCTGCAGGCAGCACAGTCCACAGCCGTCGCACAGCGATTCCCATTCCTCGTGATCCAGTTGATCGAGGGTTTTGCGTTTCCAGAACGGTTCGACTTTGGCGGCCATGGCTCAAGCATCAACATCAGGTGGTGAAAAGGCCGCCAGTCTAGTGCCCAAGGCCCTGTGGGCCAAGCGTCGGCGACTGCCGGTTGTGCAGGGCTTGTCAGTTTTTTCGCGGCCAAGTAGCTTTGCCAGTCTCAAGAAGCCGGGCCGGAGGCCATTGACGCTCGACCGCGTTGCACTCCGGTGAACTGCACGGCTTGAGACTCGACCCCCATCGTTCAGCCCAACTGATCCCGCCGGGTTTCGCTTCCAACCTGTTCTCAAACGTAGCAAGGAATCTCTCGATGAGTGCCAACCCTCGCGTTGCCGATTACGCCATTCACCCGCAATTTACCGATCGCTGGTCGCCCCGGGCCTTCACCGGCGAAGCGATTCCGGAAGAAACCCTGCTGAGCTTCTTCGAAGCCGCACGCTGGGCACCGTCGGCGTACAACTCGCAGCCGTGGCGTTTTCTCTATGCCCGTCGCGACACGCCGAACTGGGAGCGTTACCTGGGCCTGCTCAATGAATTCAACCGTGCCTGGGCGCAACATGCTTCGGCGCTGGTGATCGTGATTTCCAAAACCACCTTCACCGCACCGGGTGCGACCGAGGAAACACCCGCGCTGTGGCACACCTTCGACACCGGTTCTGCGTGGGGCCACCTGGCATTGCAAGCGAGCCTGAGCGGCTGGCATACCCACGGCATGGCCGGCTTCGATCAGGAGCTGACCCGCAAGGAGCTGAACATTCCGCAAGGTTATGCACTGCACGCGGCAGTCGCCGTCGGCAAGCTGGGTGACAAGGCCACCCTGGCGGACTACCTGCAGGCACGGGAAGTGCCGAGCCCGCGTCGTCCTTTGAGCGAGCTGGCGGCCGAAGGCGACTTCACCCTCTGAGCCACACCACAAGAAACACTGTGATCGTTCCCACGCAGAGCGTGGGAACGATCTCTAGAGTCAGTAACCGCGCGCGAAATCCACTTCCCCGCGCAACGCCTCGCCCGCCTGGTAAGCCCGCAGGTTATCCAGAAACAACTGCACCATCATCGGCGGCGATGTCGGTGCCGAGCTGTGTCCGGTCAACAGCAAGCCCCATGCGGTCCAGAACGGATGACGCTGCGGCAGCGGCTCCTGACGGCAAACGTCGATCACCGCACCGGCCAGATGGCCTTCCTTCAGCGCTTCCACCAGATCCGCATCGACCACCGCCACACCGCGTCCGGCGTTGATGAACAACCCGGTCGGCTTGAATTGCTTGAACAGCGCTGCGTTGTAGATGTCATGAGTGTGCTCGGTGTTGGGCAGCAGATTGACCACGTAATCCACTTCACCCACCAGCCGTGGCAGGTCAGCCATCGAACCGACTTCGACAAACGGCGCCTGCTCCCGGGCGCTGCTGGCGATGCCGTACAGCACGACGCCAAATGGCAGCAGGAACTGCGCCACGCTCTGGCCGATATCACCGGTGCCGACGATCAGCACCTTGCGCCCCACCAGACTCTGGCCGGTGCGGTTGTCCCACTTTCGCTCGACCTGACTCACCAGCCGGGCCAGCACTTCACGCTCGTGACCGAGCATGTAGGTCAGCACGTACTCGGCCATCACCTGACCGAAAATACCGACCGCCCGGGTCAGGCGGTAATCCCGACGCAAGCCGTCGGCCAGCAGCGGCGTGATGCCGGCCCAGGTCGATTGCAGCCAACGGGGCTGATGGCCCTGACGCAACAAGGTCGCCAGCAGATCGGGCTGCCCCAGCCATACGGGGCAATCGACAGCCTGACGGGCCAGCTCGGCGGAGTCGCCGCTGGTCAACACTTCAAGCTCGGGAGCTGCCTGACGCAGCAGCCGGGCGTATACAGCGTGGTCGTGTTCAGCAATCAGAACGCGCATCTTCAAACCTTTCGCAAACCGTGCAGACGACCGCCCGCCTGGGGGCAGTCATCGCGGTAAAAACAGTTCCAGGGATTACAAGAGGCCCAGGACAGGGCCTCGCAGGTCAGACCGGGTCGTTGCGTCGCAGCAACTCTTCCGGCAAGTGCTCGATGTACTCTTCTTCGGCCGGCGGCATCTGCAGGTGGTAGCCCTGCTTGTCGAGGTTCTCCAGCACCACGGCGATGTCTTCGCTGGCCAGCTTGCGCTCGGGGGTCAGCACCAGATCGAAGGAATGCTTCGCCTTGCCGAAAGCCGCCATCAGACCTTCCGGCACGCGCTCCAGGGCATCACTCTTGAGCACGTAGAGGTACATGCCGCTCTTTTTCGAACTTTGATAAATGGAGCAAATACGTTTCAAGGCTGTTCTCCGGCGGTGGCCAGGCTGTCGAGCAGCTTCTGGCCCATCAATTCGCGACGCCAGCCACGCAGCGAATCAGGCAATTGGTAAGGCCCCTCGGGGAAGCCGCTCTTGACCAGCGCTTCGAGGGTTTTCTTGCGCAACATCAGTTCCGGCGCGATCCCCAGACGTTCGGCTTCGGCCTGACCGAGGGCCCGCAGCCGTTTGATCAGCGCGGCGGCTTCGATCGGCAGCGGCTCCGGCACGGCCGGCGGCCACTGGTCAGGCCCCACACTGCCAGAGCGCTTGATCAGATCAAGCAGAAATTCGCCGTCCTGACGCACGGTACGCGGATGCATGTCTTCGATCTTGCCCAGCGCGCTGAGGCTGTCCGGCTGCGTGCGGGCCAGCGGCCACAGCGAATGCTCACGGACAATACGATTGCGCGGCAGGTCGCGGGCACGGGCCTCGCGCTCACGCCAGGCGCAGAGTTCGCGCAACACGGCCAGTTGAGCGCGGGACAGTTTCCACGCCAGCTTCGCCTCGCGATACACCTCATAGGGATCGGTCTCGCGGCGCAGGTTGGCGACCAGTTCGGCGCCGTCCTCCAGCACCCAGGCAAATTTGTCGTCGGACAGTTTCGGACGCAGTTGTACGAAAACCTCCGCCAGATGCACGGCGTCTTCGGCGGCATAGCTGATCTGCGTGTCGGACAACGGACGCTGCAGCCAGTCGGAACGGGTTTCGCCCTTCGGCAGTTCGATGCCGAGCACTTCCTGCACCAGACGCGAATAGCCCATCGAGAAGCCCAGGTTCAGGTAGGCAGCCGCCAGTTGCGTGTCGAACAACGGCGCCGGCAGGCTGCCGGTCAGGCGCAACAGGACTTCGAGGTCTTCGCTGCAGGCATGCAGCACCTTGAGCACCGCCGGGTTTTCCAGCAACGCCGCCAGCGGTTGCCAGGCGTCAATGGTCAGCGGGTCGATGAGATAGGCACGTTTGCCGTCGCCGACCTGCAACAGGCCGGCAATCGGATAGAAGGTGTCGACCCGCATGAATTCGGTGTCGAGGGCAACGAAAGGCAACTGCTGCCACTCGGCGCAAAACCGCGCGAGGCTATCGTTGTCGCGAATCCAGTGAATATCGATGGCCACACGGCTCTCCCTTCAAGAATGGCGCGCAGTATATATCGCCATCGGTGCTTTCCGCGCCTCCGCAAGGTCTGTGCTTTGATGAAATCTCCCACCTGATAACAAGAATAGTCTTACAGAAAGATTCCGCAGACTCGGTTCCTGGCCAGGACTGCCTCCTGTCTGAACCGCCAATGAACCTGTCAAACCCGCCAATCGACTGGCTATCGACTTTTTAAATACCACCCGGGATTTTCTGATTTGCCACCGGCGGCACTGCGCTCGCTTAATCGCTGGCCGCTCGCTCAAAGGTCTGAACATGGAAAACACACGCGCCACCTCCCGCCCTGCTGTCTGGCTGATGCTTGGCATCATTCTGGTCGCCCTCAACCTGCGCCCGTCGATGGCCGCCATCGGGCCTTTGCTGTCGGCGATTCGCGGCGATATTGCGCTGAGCTTCAGTCTGGCATCGCTGTTGACCATGCTGCCGGTGATGGCGATGGGGCTGGCGATGTTCTTCGGCGTCGGCATCAGCCAGCGCCTCGGCGAGCAACGCACGGTGGTGCTGTCGTTGCTGATCATCGGAGTGGCGACCCTGTCCCGGCTGTTTCTCGATTCGGCACCGCAACTGATCGTCAGTGCCGTCCTGGCCGGGTTCGGCATCGCGCTGATCCAGGCCTTGATGCCGGCGCTGATCAAGTCGCGGTTTCCCGGCAACGTGGCACTTTGCATGGGGCTCTATGTCACGTCGATCATGGGCGGTGCTGCATTGGCCGCCTCGCTCGCGCCACGGGTGATGCTCGATACCGGCAGCTGGCGCGCCGGGCTCGCGATCTGGGCGGTATTGGCGCTGCTGGCGTTGGTGTTCTGGTGGTCACCGCGCGATGCAGCACAGCCCGGCACAATCACGGCAGTGAAGAAAAAATCCTTCATCAATCATTCCCGCGCCTGGCTGCTCGCCATCTTTTTCGGTCTTGGTACGGCGTCCTACACCTGTGTGCTGGCCTGGCTCGCGCCGTATTACGTGGAAAAAGGCTGGAGTGAACAGAATGCCGGTCTGCTGTTGGGTTTTCTGACGGCCATGGAAGTGATTTCAGGCCTGGTGGTTCCGGCGATTGCCAACCGAAGCCGTGACCGGCGCCTGGTGCTTGGCGCCCTGCTGGTGCTGATCATTGCCGGGTTCTGTGGGCTGATCCTCAGCCCGCAATACCTGAGCCTGCTGTGGCCATGCCTGCTGGGGCTGGGGATTGGCGGGTTGTTTCCGATGAGCCTGATCGTCTCCCTCGACCACCTCGACAACCCGCAACACGCTGGTGGTCTGACGGCTTTCGTACAAGGTGTCGGTTACCTGATCGCGGGCCTTTCACCGCTATTGGCCGGGGTGATCCGCGATCGACTGGGCAGCTTCGAGTGGGCCTGGTGGTCGCTGACAGCAGTGATGATGGTCATGCTGCTGATGGTGCTGCGTTTCGACCCTCGACATTACGCCCGGCACTTTCACTGATCGGGCGTTGTGCACGGGTCTTCCCCTCTCTGGCTAAAGGCTTCTGGCCATCTTTTGCACGAAGGATTTGACACGTCGTATTACTAAAACTTTCTGTCCCACAACTGTCCGTGAAAAATCCTACAGGGCTTCCTCCTGGCACCATCGTTCCGTTACGATCATGCGCACACGTTTGCGCGGATTCGGCGCAAGGAGCACAGCGAGACGGAACGGATGCTGAACAGTAACTTGCTTAGAAAGCTCGACATGCAGGATCTCATGGTGTTTGTCGCCGTGTATGAGCAAAGCAGCGTCACCGATGTGTCGGAGGCGCTGTTTGTCAGTCAGTCCACCGTCAGTTACTGCCTGAAGAAACTGCGCACCAGTTTTGAAGACGAGCTGTTCGTCAACACCCGCACGGGCATGCGCCCGACCTACAAGGCCAGCAGCATGTATGGCCACGTGCAGAAAATCCTCGAAAGCATCAACCTGTGCCACGCCGGCGCCCCGGCTTTCGATCCGATGGCGCAGCCGGTGACCTTCAACATCTGCGCTCCGGAATACTTCGAACAGCTGATTCTGCCGCGCATGTTGAAGCGTTTCGACTTCGACGATCTGCCGGTGATGGTCAACATGCACAAGTTCGAAACCGACGTCCCGGTGCAGGAACTGCGCGACGGCAGCCTCGACCTGGTGATCTGTTTCGGCCCGCACTTCCACCGCAGTCATGCCGACCTGAAATCCCGGATGCTGCTGGAGGATGATCTGGTCTGCGTCTTCGACAAACGTGCGACGCCGCTGGAGCCACGTCTCAGCCTGCAAGCGTTCACCGAGCGGCGGCATGTGTTCCCCACGCCCTGGACCTCGACCACCAACATGGTCGATGGATGGCTGGCGCGGCAGGCACAGAAGCGCCAGATCGTCGCCCGCTCCAACAGTTACAGCGCCGCCTTGAAAATGATTACCGGAACGGATTTCATCCTGACCCTGCCTCGCCGGATCCAGCGCTTGCTGACCAACGACGCGGTGTTCAATCACTGCGAGGCGCCCAACGGCCTGCCGGGTTTCACCCTGGACATGCAGTGGAGTCACAACGTTGATCAGGACAGCGCCAACCTGTGGCTGCGTGAGCAGGTCATCAAGACCTGCGCAGAACTGGAAGCGGCTTGAGTCCTACATGCCGATGGCGGTTTTGCTGTAGGAATCGCGGTCGATATCCAGTAACTCCACACACAGCTGGACTTCGACCCCGGCCGGCCAATCGCACAACTCCTGCAGCACCGCGAGCAGGCTTTGCGAAAGTTGTTTCTTGATTTCCGGCGAGCGGCCGCTGAGCAGCGCCAGCTTCACGTGCACGAAGGCGCGCTCGCCAATGCCGGTACCGACCTTGAAGGTTTCGACCTTCACCGCACGGCTCTTGATATCGAATTCCGCCGCGAACTGACCGGAACCCACCAACGTGTTATTGAGCCGGATCAACGCCACATCGGCGTTCAGTTGCGGCAGGTTGGCGGTGTATTCCATGTGCAGGTGTGGCATCGAAAGACTCCAATCGGTCGGCAGAAAGGTCGTACATATACCACAGCAACGGCTGACTCACGCCAACAATGGCATCACCGGCCGCTCGCTCATGAATTGCTCCAGCCGCGAGCGCAGCCAGCGCTCGGCCGGGTCGCTGTCGACATGGCTGAGCCAGACCATCGACAGGTCGAGCGTCGGGGTCTTGAACGGGAAGGCTTCCTTGAACAGCAGCCCCGAGGCGGCCATGGCCTCGGCCGTGTAGTCCGGCAGGCTGGCGATCAGATCAGTGCCCGCGAGCAGCGCCGGCAAGGCGCTGTATTGCGGCACCGACAACACCACCTGACGGGTGCGACCGAGGTCCGCCAGCCACTCATCGGCATAGCCACTGACATTGGCCGTATGGGAAACCAGTACGTGCGGACGTGCGCAATATTCGTCGAGGGTCAACGGGGTGTCGGACTTGTCGGCGCGCAGGATGCTCGGCTGGATATGTCGCAACAGCTTGCGCTTGGCATTGGCCGGCAGGCCCCGGGTCTGGCTGATACCGACGGTGATGTCGCCAGCGGCCAGCAGATCGGGAATTCGCCAGTAATCGACATGCTGCACCACAAACACCACGTTTGGTGCTTCCTGGCGCAAGGCGCGCAACAGCGGCGGCAACAGACCGAACTCGACATCGTCCGACAGGCCGATGCGGAAGGTCATGGTGCTGACGGCGGGATCGAAATCACGGGTCAGGCTCAGCGCCACCGACAGCGAGTCCAGCGCGGGCTTGAGATGGCGATAGATGTCTTCGGCGCGGGCTGTCGGTTCCATGCGATGACCGACGCGAATGAACAATGGATCGTTGAGCATGGTGCGCAAGCGATTGAGCGCCGAGCTGATGGTCGGCTGGCCGAGAAACAGCTTTTCCGCCGCCCGTGTCACGTTGCGTTCGAGCATCAAGGTTTCAAACACCACCATCAGGTTGATGTCGGCCTTGCGAAGTTCATTGCGGTTCATCCATTGCCCCCTGTCCCCGAATTGCGGGCAGTGTAGAAAGGCTGCAGGGGACGCGTCCATCAAAACGGTGCGTCATTGCACCGTCAGAGACTTCAGCCCCAGGCCCATGATCCGCGAATCGTCGTTGATACCCAGCTGCCGGGGACTTGTGGCATCCGGCAATTGCAATTCGATGGTCAGCCGGTCATCGCTCGCAAGGTGCTCACCGAGCGCTGTGCTGATTGGAATCTCCAGACGATTGCCATGGAATCGAGTCAGACTCGTGCTCAGTACCTGCTCGCCATTCAAGCTCACGATCACTCGCTGGACGGGGTGCTGTGGCTGGACGAAGGCCAGTGCGTCGAGCACGATTGAACGCGCCTGCGGCACCAGGCGCATTTCGATTTTCGCCTGTTGCCCGTCCGTCCACGTGCCCCAGTTTTCCGGTGTCGACCAGCCGTCGGCCAGTTGTCGATTCCGATAGTTGAACGTCAGCGTTTGCCCAGGCACCGAGAGGGGAATCATGGATATCCGCTGCCCCTCATCCTTGATCGACAGGCACTGTGCGCAGCGTTTCCACCCGGGAGCGAGCACAATGAGGCCGTCCACACGGGTCAACAGATCGGTTTCACTGTTGATGCTTTTGGCTGCGTCCGCCAGGACATCGTCACTCAGGATGTACAGCGAGTCTGCGTCGTAATGCCCCGAGTCGAGCATGCCTCGCGCTTTCTGCTGCGCCAGCGTCAGTGCCGAAGCACTCACACGCGCCAGATAGACGGCATCGGTCTTCATGCCGTGGGCTGCGGCAAACCCGGCAATCACCTGCCAGCGATCGTGCTGGTTCTGCGGCATCAGACTGCGTACATTCGCGTAATGCCCGGCAGCGCTAGCCCAGAAAGGATCGTGCAGCGGGCTGTTCCAGGCCGCCGATGGCGCAAGCATTTTCCCCTGTCTCAGCCCAAGCCAGCCGTTGCGGGTATCGGCGACCTGGACCACCAGTGCCGTGGCGAGCAAAAAAATCACAACTCGCGGTCGATAACTACGCACCACCAGAAAAAGCACGCCCAGGACAAGGGCATACAGCACCGGCCAGAACATCCGCCCCGAGGCCCGGAAGACATTGGCCAGCTTGAGGATCATCTCCGGCAGCGGGTAGCCTACGGTCAATGCGCCGATCCCGATCTGATTCGACAGCGCGAAGATCCACAGTCCGAACAAGGCCAGCAACAGCCATGGACGGGCGCGCACCATACCCTTCAAGGATTGGCGGTTGCCCACCCAGGCAATCAGCGCCACAGGCACCAGCAGAAGCACGCCCAGCCCCATGTAATTGAAGCCTTCAAAGTCATCTTCGCGTTTTGGCAAATTCGGCAGGATCAGGGACCAGCCCGCCGGATCGACCGGGGACAGCACATTCATCCGGTACAAACCGAAACCGGCCGAGGCCGCACCGTCGGCAATGCTGAAATAACCGGCCTGCCAGCAGCACCCACTCACCAGCGCAAACAGCAATCCACCTTCGATGAGCCCATGACGCGGGGTCAATTCACGGCTGAATGCCTTGCCCAGCAGATCCGCCAGCCAGATCAGGGCCACCATGGCCAGCAAGTAGGCGTGCACCCATGATGTAACCGCCAGCAACGTCCCCCAGGCCCAGCGGCGTCGACGCAGGTCCGGCACCAGCGCCAGATACAGCGCGGCCAGAATCAGGAAATGCCCCGCCAGGGAAAGGTGCGCGCCCATGCGCAGAAACATGGCTGGCGAGAACACCAGCAGGCCCGTCCCCAACAAACGGATCACGGGATGGCCACTGATCAGCCCGAGCAGTTTCCAGCCGAACCAGGCTTGCAGGACACAACATGCCAGCAGCCACAGCCCGAAATACTGGAAGGTGTCCGGCAACCACGCACTGAATGGCTTGAACAACAGCGCCAACAAGGGATTGGAGTCGGAAAAGATGATCGAACTGCTCAATTCCAGGCCATAGGACGGATTGAGCCCGAGCGGAAAAGTCCATGGCGAATATCGGAAGAATTCCCAGCCCAGATAATGCGTCGCCGGATCACCCTGCTCCAGCCAGGCAATGTCTTGCGGATTAAGCGCTGGCGGCCCGATTACCAGGAAAAACACCAGCGCCCCCAACAGCAACGGCAGCAAGAAGAGCGCCGGATGCTCGCGCACATCCTTCATCGATAGGTCCAGAAGTTATGCAACACGAAAGTGAATGCCGGAATGGTCATTGCGACTGCCAGGATGCCCAGCAGGTAATGCAGCCCGGCCATCTGCGCAACCCAGGCGACGAACATCGCCAGGAAAAATCCTCCCGCCGAAACCAGCAGGAATCGCAGCAACGTCTTGCCGTGCAAGCGGGCCGAAAAACTCCAGGTGGTGTTGATCACGTAGGAAACCACCGTCGCGACTATAAATGCCACGCCGTTGGCCAGCGGTGGCCAGGGACTCACGCCCTTGATGAACGACACTGCCACCAATGCATGCAACGCGGTGACGAACAGTCCCGTCACGGCAAAGCGCAAACCGCGCCGGATCAGCGCGTCTTTCTCGGCAGACGTCACGGTTTGCGCGCCAGCACAAAAACACTCAGACCAGCCAGGCGATTCATGCCCATCAAGGGAAGCTCCAGGCTGCACAGGGTCTTGAGCAGTGTATTAACCAGCGGATGATGTTTTTTCAGCTGCGAGCGCGGTTTCGAACCACCGGGAATCAGGCGCGACGCAACCGCAATCGGGAACACTGCGCCGAAGTAATAAGCGCCCTTCTCGACCGTCAATCCGGCGTTCCTTGTCAGAGACTCGAACTGTCTCAGGGTGTAGCGGCGTTTGTGCTCGAGGAAATCATCGTGCCCGCTCCACATGAACTGGAACGCCGGCACGGTCATCAGGAAGCGGCTGCCCGACGGCACTTTGTCGACATAGGACTTGAGCAACCCCAGATCGTCGTCAACGTGTTCCAGCACATCCATCAGCAACACCAGATCGGCGTCCACGGTATCGATCGCACGGCGGTAATGCACCGGTTTGCCACCCGTGCTGGCAGTGGATTCGGCGGGGTAGCTGATGTCCACGCACCAGGCCTCATGCGCTCCCGTGCGGGCCAATAAATGATGGGAGAAAAAACCAGACCCGGCACCGACATCGAGGATTCTCTTTATCGGTGCCTCGCCCAGCAATCGGCGGGTCGCCGCTGCTTTGGAAGCGTAATACCAATGCTCGCCGATGCTGTCGCCGAGGATATCGGTTTCCTTGAGGTCCATGCTTCAGTCTCTGGATTCGTAAATGCGGCGCACCAGAAAAACCGGTCGGCGCTTCGCTTCGATATAGGTGCGGCCCAGGTATTCACCGAGTACACCGATACCGATCAGTTGCAAGCCGCCGAGGAACGTCACCGCCACCATCAGCGACGCATAACCGGGCAGATCAATACCGTAGATCAGCGTACGCACCACAATGAACATGGCAAAGGCAAATGACACCAGAGACACCAACGCTCCCAGGTACGTCCAGATCCGCAATGGCTCGGTACTGAAACTGGTGATGCCTTCAAGCGCGAAATTCCACAGCCGCCAGCCGTTGAATTTACTCTGCCCGGCCGCCCGCTCCGGGCGCTCGTATTCGACCTGAGTGGTGCGAAACCCGACCCAGGCAAACAGGCCTTTCATGAATCGCCGAGACTCCGGCAGCGTCAGCAACGCGTCCACCACACAACGATCCATCAGACGAAAGTCACCGACGTTCTCCGGTAACGACTGTTCGGCAATCCTGTTGTGCAGGCGATAGAACCAAGTGGCGGAAGTCTGCTTGGCCCAGGAGTCATTGCGACGGCTGAGGCGATGCCCCAGTACCACTTCGTATCCCTCACGCCAACGCTCGATCATCTGCAGAATGACCTCGGGCGGGTCCTGCAAATCGATATCGATCGGCACCACGATCTGCCCGGTACAGATCTGCAAACCGGCGGAAAGCGCAGCCTCCTTGCCGAAGTTGCGACTCAGATCGACGATGCGGATACGCGAGTCGTTTCGCTGGCAGATCAGCAGGCGCTCCAGCGTCGTGTCGCTGCTGCCGTCATTGACGAAAACCAGTTCGAGGCGGATCTGCTCTTCAGGATCGAAAACCTGATGGATGCGCAGGAGAAAGCCGTCGAGGCTGTCCTCTTCATTGAAGACGGGAATCACCAGCGACAACGTCACCGGCCCCGCGTTTTGCGTTCCGTGCGCTTGAGTCAATGGACTGCTCTTTTCTTGTCGTGTCTGTCGGTCGCCGAAACGGATTCGACGCCATGAGCCGTACCGTATTAAGCAGTACCACTGAAGGTCGTGCAAGGGTAGCGCAAGGACGTACCGGTCAATCCGGAGGCCGTTCCTGACGCAGGCCCTCCCTCTTGCAGAAACATTATCGAATGATTGGAAACAAATCCTGGATAGCCAAATGACAAGGCTCCGCTAGGCTTGCGAGCATGCGTCAAACAGGTTGTCGCAATATCCCCATCGCATGGAGCGAACTCAATGTATTTCGAGATTTACAGGCAATCCAAAGGTACCCTCAGCACCGGCAAAGGCCAATGGCGCTGGCGGTTAAGGGCGGGAAACCATGAAACGGTCGCCAGCGGGGAGTCGTATGTGAACAAGGCGGACTGCCTGCACGTGATCGAGTTGATCAAGGGCGTGCACGGGGAAACGCCGGTGAAGGAGATTTGAGACTGGCCGATCACCCTGCCGGTACGAAGAAGCCCCACGGATTTTCATCCATGGGGCTTTTCCAGTACGGGCGTTGATCCTCAGAACTTCTCGGGAATGTGCCGGAAGGGAATCGTGTTATTACGGCGTACTTCCGAGCCTGGCACAGGTTTCGAGACAGTGCTTACGAACTCATGAAATACCTCTCGGAGCTTGTTGGGCTCCTCTCCAGCTTGATGACGTCAATCGATTATCAAGCGGCGTTTTTTTTCAGCACATACAAAAAAGCCCCGCAGCTTCTCAGCTACGGGGCTTTTTCCATGTATGGCGGAGAGATAGGGATTCGAACCCTAGGTACCCGCGAAGGTACAACGGATTTCGAATCCGTCCCATTCGGCCACTCTGGCATCTCTCCAACGGCGCGCATCATAACAACACTTTCGTTGAATGGGAAACCCCTGAACGAAATATTTTCTGTGCTATCAGATGCTTGCGTCGATTAAAGCGGTATGCCCAGACGGTTGGCGACTTCTTCGTAGGCTTCGATGACGTCACCGAGGCCCTGACGGAAGCGGTCCTTGTCCATCTTCTTCTTGGTGTCCTTGTCCCACAGACGGCAGCCGTCCGGGCTGAACTCGTCACCCAGGACGATGGAGCCGTCGCTGAACACGCCGAATTCAAGTTTGAAGTCCACCAGCAAGAGGCCTGCGTCGTCGAACAGTTTGCTCAGGACTTCATTGACCTTGAGCGACAGTTCTTTCATGCGCGCCAGTTGCTCGGCGGTGCCCCAACCGAACGCCACCACGTGGGATTCGTTGATGAACGGATCACCCTTGGCGTCGTCCTTCAGGAACAGTTCGAAGGTGTACGGGTTGAGCTTCATGCCCTCTTCGACGCCCAGACGCTTGACCAGGCTGCCGGCGGCGTAGTTGCGCACGACGCACTCGACCGGAATCATGTCCAGCTTCTTCACCAGGCATTCGGTGTCGCCCAGCAGTTTGTCGAATTGGGTCGGGATGCCGGCCGCTTCGAGTTTCTGCATGATGAAGGCGTTGAACTTGTTGTTCACCATGCCTTTGCGGTCGAGCTGCTCGATGCGCTTGCCGTCGAACGCCGAAGTGTCGTTGCGAAACAGCAGGATCAAGCGGTCAGCGTCGTCGGTCTTGTAAACCGATTTGGCTTTGCCGCGGTAGAGTTCTTCACGTTTTTCCATGATGGGCTCCGCTTGCTAAGTAGATGGGCTAGGCGATGTGGCGCCAGTCGAGCCCTGAATCTTGATCGGCCAGTTGCAGCCAGTCCGGGTCGCACCCGAGGGTGTCGACAAAACATTGCCGGGCCAGCTGCGGCAGGTTGTTCTTGCTGCTCAGATGGGCCAGGACCAGGTGTTGCAGGCCTTGCCAGCCCAACTCGGCCACCAGGAATGCCGCCTGGTGGTTGTTCAAATGTCCCAGCTCGCCGCCCACCCGCTGCTTGAGAAAGTACGGGTAATGACCACGGGCCAGCATGTCGCGACAATGGTTGGACTCGATCATCAACGCATCGAGATCCCGATAGCCATCCAGCACCTGCTCGCAATATGAACCCAGATCGGTCAGCAGGCCGAAGCGTCGCTGTTCCTGATCACTGAAGACATACTGGGTCGGTTCCTGTGCATCATGGGCCACGGCAATGACCCGGATGTCCAGAGCACCGATCTGCAGTTGCTCGCCGCCGGCCACGAAGCCTGCGGGTTCAACCGGTTTGCGCATCCCGCGCAACGTGCCGCGACTGAGATAGACAGGCAGATTGTAGCGCCGAGACAGCAAACCCACGCCATGCACGTGGTCGGCATGTTCGTGGGTCACGAGTATCGCGCTCAGTTGCGCCGGGCTCACACCCAGGCGCAACAGGCGTTTTTCGGTTTCCCGAAGGGAAAAGCCACAATCCACCAGCACATACGTATCGTCACTGGCGATCAGCGTGCCGTTCCCTTGGCTACCGCTGCCGAGAACGGCAAAACGCATTGGATCAGCCCAGGTTGTCCTGAATCACGCTCAACACTTTACGGGCCACTTCGGCCGGCGCGACGGTGTTGATGTTTTTCTCCACGGTCACCTGAACGTTCTCGCCAACCTTGCTCAGGCGAACCTGATAACGCTCGGCACGGGCTTCAACTTCTTCCTTGGTCGGCGCACTGCCGAACAGGCTGCTGAAGAAACCAGGCTTCTCGTCTTTCTTCTCGGCCTTCTCGGCCAGGTTGATGTAGTACAGGCCCAGGCTGCGGTTGATGTCTTCGACGCGCCACTGACCTTGCTCCAGCGCACGCCCAACGCTCGACCAGGCACGGTCCAGATCGGAACCGACGTTCAGGACCGGGTTGCCGCTGCCGTCTTCGCTCAGGCTGACACGACTCGGGGTATCGAAATCACGCGATGCCAGCATCGACACCGAACCGCCCTTTTCGGAAGTGCGGCTCATGCTCGCCAGCAAGTCGTCGACCAGCGCAGCGTCCAAACCGGTGTTGACCGAACGGTTGGTGAAATCGACATTTGCGGTGCTGCCGGCAGGCCGCTCGGCGCTGACCACATAGATCTCACTGGTATTGCGCTGCACGCCCGGCTCGATGCGCACCCGCACGCGGGTTTCACTGTCGGCACCGACGCCGGCGGCGCTCAGGCGCTTGGCCATGGCGGCGGACAGTTCATCGGCATGCTGCCAGGTGGTGGTGAACTCACCGGTTTGCGGGCGTTGTTCATCCAGACGGAAACCGTTGTCCTGGAAGAACTGCACAGCCACTGGCCAGACTTCGGCCGGCGGATGCTGGCCCATGACCCACCGTGAATCACCGCTCTTCTGCAGCGAGTAATCGCTGGCATCGGCGATTGCCGACAACGGCTGAGGACGCGGAACCACATATTCGCCGGTAGCGGTATCGTCGGCGACGTTGCGCGGGATCGGCAGCAGCGGATCCAGACGCTTGGAGGTGCTGACACCTTCCGGAAGTTGCATCGGTGCAGTCTGTTTCGCTTCCAGGTAGTCGCTACCACGGTCACGGAAATAACCTTCCGGGCCCCAGATCCATCCACAGCCACTGGTGCTGGAGATAATCAAGGCAAGTGCGGAAAGTCCGGCCATTCGCTTCATGCGTTGTACTTCCTCAATTAAACCAGGACGCCGCACTGGCGCAGGGCCGAGCGCAACGTTTCATGACAAGGAGCGCTCAGCCAGGTCAGCGGCAGGCGGATACCTTCGTGCATCAGGCCCATTTCGACCAAAGCCCACTTCACCGGAATCGGGTTGGCTTCGATGAACAGGTCCTTGTGCAGCGGCATCAGTTTTTCGTTGATCGCCCGTGCGGTCTCGGCGTCGCCCTTGAGCGCAGCCTCGCACAGGTCGGCCATTTCGCGTGGAGCGACGTTGGCAGTGACGGAAATGTTGCCTTTGCCGCCCATCAGGATCAGCTCGACGGCGGTAGGATCATCGCCCGACAGCACGATGAAATCCTTGCTCACGCCATCGAGGATCGCCTTGGCGCGCTTCAGGTCGCCGGTGGCTTCCTTGATGCCGATGATGTTCGGCACGCTGGACAGACGGATCACGGTTTCGGCCTGCATGTCGCAGGAAGTGCGGCCTGGAACGTTGTAGAGGATCTGCGGGATGTCCACGGCTTCGGCGATGTGTTTGAAGTGCTGGTACAGGCCTTCCTGGGTCGGCTTGTTGTAGTACGGAACCACCAGCAGGCAGGCGTCGGCGCCGGCTTCCTTGGCATTGCGGGTCAGCTCGACGGCTTCGCGGGTCGAGTTGGCGCCGGTGCCGGCGATGACCGGAATCCGACCGTTGACTTGCTTGACCACGGCTTTGATGACGGCAATGTGTTCTTCTACGTCAAGGGTTGCCGACTCGCCGGTCGTACCGACCGCGACAATGGCATGGGTGCCGTTCTTGAGGTGGAAGTCCACGAGTTTGCTGAGGCTGTCCCAGTCAAGACGCCCTTGTGCATCCATGGGTGTGACCAGTGCCACCATACTGCCCGCAATCATGAAACCGCTCCTGCCGGAAAAAGAGAGCGGTAATGGTACTGGCGCCAACATGCTTGCACAAGCGAAGTACGGTGCCGCCATTCCCCTGAGCGCCGCTTTTCGCTACCCTTCAGACTTTGATCGGTACAGATCAGCTTGTACGTCGGGTTCCTGCTCCCTGTTTCGGCCATCGAGGCCCCATTCCAGTGTCGCCGCCTTACGCTTCCTTAATTATCGAAGCCGTGGCGATATGCAAATCGGGCTTTCCGTACGGGCATGTCCCGGCAATCAATGCCTTTAACCTACCGACCGCTCATCGCTTTAGGAATGCTGCATGTCCACCCCCACAGTTCGCGAACAATTCCTTGTCGTCAGTGCGCTCGGCGCCAATCCCATGGAGCTGACCAACGTCCTGTGCCGCGCCAGCCATGAAAACCGCTGCGCGGTCGTCACTTCGCGCCTGACCCGCCACGGCGAGTGCAGCGCACTGGTGCTCGAAGTCTCCGGCAGCTGGGACGCCCTGGCCCGCCTGGAAAGCAGCCTGCCGATCCTGGCCAAACGTCATTCGTTCACCGTGAACGTGGTTCGCAGCGCCGCCCTGGAAAATCGCCCGCAGGCCCTGCCGTACGTGGCTTACGTCTCCTCGGCCTATCGCTCCGACATCATCAATGAACTCTGCCAGTTCTTCATGGATCACAACGTCGAGCTGGAAAACCTGACCTGCGACACCTATCAGGCGCCGCAGACCGGTGGCACCATGCTCAACGCCACATTTACCGTGACCTTGCCGGCCGGCACCCAGATCAGCTGGTTGCGCGACCAGTTCCTGGATTTCGCCGATGCCATGAACCTGGACGCGCTGATCGAACCGTGGCGCCCACAGAACCCAATGTAAGGAAGCTTTCATGGCCGTAACCATCGATCAACCGGTTGCCGACTTCGAAGCACCCGCCACCAGCGGACAGACCGTGCGCCTCTCGGCCCTCAAGGGCACGCAAGTGGTGATCTACTTTTATCCGAAGGACAGCACTCCGGGTTGCACCACGGAAGGCCAGGGGTTTCGTGATCAATACGCGGCGTTCAAGGCTGCCAACACGGAAATCTTCGGCATTTCCCGGGACAGCCTGAAGTCCCACGAGAACTTCAAGTGCAAGCAGGAGTTTCCGTTCGAGCTGATCAGCGACAAGGACGAAGCCGTCTGCCAGCTGTTCGACGTGATCAAGCTAAAAAAACTCTACGGCAAGGAATACATGGGTGTGGATCGCAGCACCTTCCTGATCGACAAGAATGGTGTACTGCGTCAGGAATGGCGTGGCGTGAAAGTGCCAGGCCACGTTGATGCGGTGCTGGCCGCCGCTCAGGCACTGAACAAGGCCTGATCCTTTCGGCGCCCTGGCGGGCGCCGAATCCGTTTCAGAGCAGTGGCGCTACCACCGGCTCCTTGCGTGGCCAGGCATCAAGCACGGCCTTGAACAGCGTCGCCAGCGGAATCGCGAAGAATACCCCCCAGAACCCCCACAACCCGCCGAACAGCAGCACCGCGCAAATGATTGCCACCGGGTGCAGGTTGACCGCTTCGGAAAACAGCAGCGGCACCAGCACGTTGCCGTCCAGGGTCTGGATAATTCCGTAGACCGCCATCAAATAAATGAACTGATCGCTCCAGCCCCACTGGAACAGCGCGATCAACATCACCGGCACCGTCACCACTACCGCCCCGACATACGGCACCACCACCGACACCCCCACCAGCAACGCCAGCAGCGCCGCGTAGTTCAGCCCGAGGGCGACGAAGGCGATATAGGTCACGCCACCACAGATCACGATCTCGATGACCTTGCCGCGAATGTAGTTGGCGATCTGCCGGTTCATTTCCTCGGCAACCCGGGTGATCAGCGCTCGCTCACGTGGCAGATAACCGCGCACCCATTCGCCGATCATCACTCGGTCTTTCAGGAAGAAGAACACCAGGATCGGCACCAGAACCAGGTAGATCATGATGTTTACCAGCAGCGGCAGACTGGACAACGAAAACGTCAGCGCCCACTGCCCGAACTTGCCGATCTCGCCCCGTGCCGCCTCGATGGCTTGCAGCACCTGCTCGTCGGACACCAGATGCGGATAGCGCTCCGGCAGCAGCAACAGCAACGACTGCCACTTGGCGAGCATGCCCGGCAACTCGTTGAACAAGGTGATCAGTTGATGCCAGAGCAACGGCAACACCACGACGATGAACAACAGCAATACGCCCATGAACAGCGCGAATACCAGTCCCACCGCCGCGCCGCCAGGCATCCGCAGGCGCTCCAGGGTCACCACAAGACCCTGCATCAGGTAAGCCAGCACCATGCCGGCCAGAACCGGCGCAAGCATTCCACCCAGAGTCAGCACGGCGGTGAAGGCAAGAAACAACAGCACCGCCAGCACGACGGCTTCCTCATCGGAAAAGTAGCGCTGAATCCAGTCGCGTAACACTTTGAACATCAATAATCCTTAGGTCTTTTACGCTGTCGATTTCAGGCTTTTTTCAACCAGTAACGGTAGACGCCTGCCTCGTCTTCTTCACGCAGCAGCGTATGACCGGCCAACCGCGCAAAGGTGCGAAAGTCGCGCTGTGAGCCGGCATCCGTGGCGATCACCTTCAGCACTGCACCGCTGGGCAACCTGTTCAGTTCCATCTTGGCCTTGAGCAACGGCAACGGACAGTTCAGGCCGCTGGCGTCCAGTTCACAGTCGTGGGCTACGGCGTCGGTCATGCGTCACTCCGGATCAGGTGGTCAGGCTGCCTAGAATATCTGGTCGCAGGCCCGGTGTCCGGCTACAGTAAGGACTTTGTCGACTAAGGCTTTGTGCATGACATTTTTGCGCCCTACCCTGCTGACGCTCGCTTGCCTGCTCGCCTCACCGGGCTTCGCCGACGACCTGCCGTCACTCGGTGACGCCAGCTCTGCAATCGTCTCGCCACAACAGGAATACCAACTGGGCCGTGCCTGGCTGGCATTACTGCGCAGCCAGGTTTCGCAACTCAACGATCCGCAACTCAAGGATTACGTCGAGTCCAGCGTCTATAAACTGGTGGAAACCAGCCAGGTCAACGACCGACGCCTGGAGTTCATTCTGATCAACAGCCCGCAGCTCAACGCCTTCGCGGCACCAGGCGGGATTGTCGGGGTCAACGGAGGCCTATTTCTCAACGCCCAGACCGAAGGTGAATATGCCTCAGTGCTGGCCCACGAACTGGCACACTTGTCACAACGCCACTTCGCTCGCGGTGTCGAGGCCTCCCAGCGGATGCAGGTGCCGATGATGGCCGCCCTGTTGGCCGGCATCGTGATCGCAGCAGCCGGTGGCGGTGATGCGGGGATTGCGACCATCGCCGGCACTCAGGCGGCAGCGATCCAGTCGCAGCGCACCTTCTCGCGCCAGAACGAGCAAGAGGCCGACCGTATCGGCATCCTCAATCTGGAAAAGGCCGGTTACGACCCCCGCTCCATGCCGACCATGTTCGAGCGCCTGATGCGCCAATATCGCTACGATGCCAAGCCGCCGGAATTCCTGCTGACTCACCCGGTGACCGAGTCGCGGATCGCCGACACCCGCAACCGCGCAGAGCAGGCCAAGCCCGGCGGCATCGAGGACAGCATGCGCTATCAGTTGATCCGCGCACGGGTACAGCTGATTTATGAAGAAACACCCGGGATGGGTGCAAAACGCTTCCGGGCGCAACTGGACGAAAACCCGAAAAACAATGTGGCCCGTTACGGTCTGGCGATCGCCCAGATCAAGGGAGGCCAGCTGAATGAGGCGCGAGCGAACCTCACGCAGTTGCTGGCGCAGTCGCCGAACGAAATCATCTACAACCTCGCCCAGATCGATCTGGACATCACCAACAATCGCTTGGCAGACGCGCAGTCACGCGTCGACCGCATGCTGACGCAATACCCGGGAAATTATCCGCTGAACCAGGTACGTGTCGATCTGCTGTTGAAGCAGAACCGTACAGCCGATGCGGAAAAGGCTCTGGAAGGCTTGTTGAAATCACGCCCGGACGATCCGGACGTCTGGTATCAGGTGGCGGAGACCCGCGGCTTGTCCGGCAACATCATTGGTCTGCATCAGGCCCGTGCCGAGTATTTCGCACTCGTCGGCGACTATCGCCAGGCCATCCAGCAACTGGATTTCGCCAAGCGCAAGGCCGGAAACAACTTCCCGCTCTCGTCGCGTATCGATGCTCGTCAGCGTGAGCTGATGGAGCAGGAACGCATGATCAAGGACATGATGGGATAAAACTGCGGGCATGAAAAAACCGCCTCATTCGAGGCGGTTTTTTTTGTCTCAACAACAGCGAATCATTCAGCCAGCTTGAAGGTAATGAAGCTGGCACGTCCCTGACGCAGAACCCGCATCGATACCGAGCGATTCTTCGGCAGTGCCTTGGCGATCTCTCCGAACTCCTTGGCCGAACCAATGGCCTGGTTGTTCAAGTGAGTGATGATGTCGCCAGGCTGCAGACCAATCAGGGCGGCAGGGCCGTCCTGCACCTCCTTGATGACCACACCACCTTTGAGATCGTAGGTTTTCTTCTGCTCAGCGGTCAGTTCGGCCACGGAAACACCGAGGCGATTACTGCTGGTCTCGACGCCGGATTTCGGCAAGGCATCCAGCTCCTTGTCTTCGTCAGGAATCGCGCCGACCGTCAGCTCGATATTCTTGCGCTTGCCCTCACGAATCACTTCCAGATTGGCCTTGGCGCCAGCTTTCAAAGCACCTACCAGGTGAGGAAGATCAGCGGACATGACAATCGGTTGACCGTTCATGCTCAGGATCACGTCGCCTACTTGCAGTCCACCCTTGGCAGCCGGGCCGTCGTCCTGGATCTGGGCCACCAGCGCACCGGCCGGTTTTTCCAGACCGAATGACTCTGCCAGATCCTTGTTCACTTCCTGAATGACAACGCCCAGCCAGCCGCGACTGACCTTGCCACCGCTTTTCAGCTGGTTGGAGACATCCATGGCAACGTCGATCGGGATAGCGAAGGAAACACCCATGAAGCCACCGGAGCGGGTGTAGATCTGCGAGTTGATCCCCACCACTTCACCGTTCAGATTGAACAGCGGACCACCGGAGTTGCCAGGATTGATCGGCACGTCGGTCTGAATGAACGGCACATAGTTTTCGTTCGGCAGGCTGCGGCCGACTGCGCTGACGATGCCTTGGGTCACCGTGTGGTCGAAGCCGAACGGCGAACCGATCGCCACGACCCACTGACCGGCTTTCAGGTCCTGAGACTTGCCGAGCTTCAGCACCGGCAGGTCCTTGCCTTCGATTTTCAGCAGGGCCACGTCGGAGCGTGGATCGGTGCCGATCAGCTTGGCTTTCATTTCGCTGCGATCTGCCAGTCGAACAAGGATTTCGTCGGCATCGGCGATCACATGGTTGTTGGTCAGGATGTAGCCATCCGGCGAAATGATGAAGCCCGAACCCAGCGATTGCGCTTCACGCTGACGGTCACCACGTGGCGAACGCTGCTGCGGCGGCATGCCCCGCTCGAAGAACTCACGCAGCATCGGCGGCAAGCCATCCAGATCCGGCATCTGCTGGTTCACTTTGCGATCCGGCAGTTTTTGCGTGGTACTGATGTTCACCACCGCAGGCGAGGCCTTTTCAACCAACTGGGTGAAATCCGGCAGGTTGACCGGACTGGCCACTTCAGCCGCACTGACTGCCGGGACAGCCTGACCGAGCACCAGCACAGCGGTGATGACGGAGAGATAAGACTTCAAACTTGGTATCGACATACAGCTCCCGTTACGACGAGCAGGGTTAAGCGATATGGAGCAAGGAACACCGGAAACCACAGGCCGGCATTTTTGTTCCGGGAACAACAAACAAGGCCAGAGCCGAGAGGCTCTGACCTATAAAAAACTTTCGGGTTATTTGCAAATGAAAATGCTCAGCAAACATTTCACATCTCGAAGACGAAGTGGAAACGGCTGGAATCAGCTCACTGCTTGCTGGTTGCAGCGCCATCATTGCGTATCGACAGGGCAATCCGCTCGGCAGTGCCAATCGGAATTTCGCCGACCACGGTCACCATCATCTCGCCCTGTGGCGTAGTCAGCCGGCGGGACACAGCAACGGTAGGACCCAACTGAGTCCGGGTATCCGTGACGACTGCACCGTTGAGCGGCTCCAGAAACACCGAGAAACGAGCCAGTCCATCGTCATACAGCAGACTGTTGACCTGGGTCTTGGTGTCGGGATCCTTGTGCGAGGAACTGCTGGTGAGCTCAAATCCGGGGGGCAACCAGTCGGATCGCCAGACCTGGGCAGCCTTGACGGCTGAAGCCTTGTCACTGTCGAGGTTGACCGGTTTACAGTCGGAAGCAGCCTGAAGATCCTTGTCGGTCGGAACCTCGGAAGTATCCAGACGAGTGAACTGAAACCGCTCCAGCAACTGCCCCTTGTCGTTGAGCAAAAGGGATTTGAGCGGCAATCCCGTTTCCTTGTCCAGATGCAGCTCGAAACCGTAGCGATATTGATCTCTTGGCGTCAGCGATACGATTACCGCCTCACGCCCGGCCACACGCGACTTGCCGATCACGGCAAGATCATACCAATTCTTCAGTTTCTGGGGATCGAGAGGACGAGCGGCAGAGTTCGGAGAATCTCCCAGCCCCGCAATCAGGGCGCCACTCACGCACTGAGTATGCCCGTCAATGCGCACAACCTCCTGCGCCGAACCGTCAAGCTGAAGCAAGCGCTCACGCACTTGGCCGTTCTGGACACGATGCCAGATGCTATGGGTAGAAAAACTACCGTTACGCTCGTAGACGAATGTGCCGTGAAAGCTTTGCTGCTGCTCCGCCTGGCCCAGGCGGGTCAGCCAGTCCTGGGCCTCATCAGCATGGGCGGGAACAACGAACCAGCCGCTGAGCAGAAGCGAAAGTAGAGGTATGGCGCGCATGATCCTCCTTAACGGTTTTCCAGACTGGCTGCACGCGCATAAGGCAGGGCACTTTCAGTGCCTTTCAGCGCGGCTTGCTGAGCGTGTTGGCGCAGGTAACCCGGCAGACGCTGATCGTGCCAGCCTGGCTGACCTTGCAGCACACCATTGGCCATAGGGCCGGTGGCTTCCGAACTCTCATTGTAGCCGGCCAATACAGCCGGGCCTTTTACTTGAGGAACGGCCAATGCTGGCTGATTGGATTGTTGCGCAAGTTCAACACCGGCGATTTCATCCTGGTTGTACAGACGAACACCGGCCAGTACGGCAACAGTCACCGAGGCTGCAACAGCAAGACGACCCAGGCTGCGCCAAGGACCGCGGGACACTTTGGCTGGAGTGGCTTCATCTTCCAGTGCAGAAGAAACCGCCGCAGCAAGATCCAGGCGTGGCAGCAGCAGATCCTTGTGCATGGCTGCCCGAGCGATCTGGTAACGAGCCCAGGTTTCGCGGGTTTCAACATCATCCAGTGCGTTGAGCACTCGACGCAATTCCAGTTCGTCCGCTTCGTTATCCATCACTGCGGACAGCGATTCCTGCAGGGCTTCCCGACTCATGGCGTTCCTCTCTTGGCTGTCGCCGCTGTCTTTAGTTTTCCTGCAACAACGGCTGCAGGGCTTTATCGATGGCCTCCCGAGCGCGAAAAATCCGGGAGCGCACGGTACCAACCGGACATTGCATGACACTCGCGATGTCCTCGTAACTGAGACCATCGAATTCACGCAAAGTTAAAGCCGTGCGCAAATCCTCTGGCAATTGCTGAATGGTTCGATGGACGGTGCCTTCGATCTCATCCCGCAGCAATGAACGCTCTGGAGATTCAAGATCCTTCAGGCCGTGATCGCCGTCATAGAACTCTGCATCTTCCGAGCTGACATCGCTATCCGGCGGCCGGCGGCCGCGTGAAACCAGATAGTTTTTCGCCGTGTTGATGGCGATGCGGTACAGCCATGTATAAAAGGCACTGTCTCCGCGAAAGTTTCCAAGCGCTCGGTACGCCTTGATAAAGGCTTCTTGCGCAACGTCCTGGGCTTCATGGGTGTCGTGCACGAAACGCACGATCAACCCGAGAATTTTGTGCTGATACTTCAACACGAGCAGATCGAAAGCTCGCTTGTCGCCGCGCTGAACGCGCTCAACCAGCTGCTGATCCTCTTCCTGGGTTAGCATGAACACTCCTCGATAAACTCGGAGGAGGCTTGCATGACCAATCGACCGGACTTGCAAACATAGACTCGGGCTTTTCGCAAAAGTTCTCCCCCTCCAAGCAAGTTTCCTGCGGGCTTCTGATTTGACACGCACGAAAAACGCAGCGCGGAACATGCCGGCTGCGCGAATAATCTTTTCATCGGCTCACCGGTGAGAATCCAAGCACGAATTCCTCGTTGAAGCCGACACTGTCCCTTGATTCAGGCAACTGTCTATTGATCTTGAGCCTTTGGCAAAAGTTCCAAACATTTATAGTCGGACAAAAGCGACATTGGGCAACCACGGGTGGAAAAAGCATGTTTCATCCGCGATACAGCCGCTTTTTCCATGAAACAGAGAAAAAAGCATCTGAAAAGGCGCCCGCATTTTTCCATCACGATAGTTTCACAATGCCATGTCGGCCCGGCTATTGTGCCGCCCCACCCCTCTATATACTAGTGGGCTGTGTGGCTGTCTCGACTCGCCCCTCCGCCTGTCTTGCGCCAACCCCGACCCGGGTCGCATTGAGCGGAATCCTGAAATGAGCCAACAGTTTCAACACGATGTCCTGGTGATTGGCAGCGGTGCTGCCGGTTTGAGTCTCGCGCTGACCTTGCCCGGTCACTTGCGCATCGCCGTATTGAGCAAAGGTGACCTCGCCAACGGCTCGACTTATTGGGCCCAAGGGGGTGTCGCAGCCGTACTGGACGATACCGACACCGTCGAATCCCATGTGGACGATACGCTCAACGCCGGTGGCGGCCTGTGTCATGAGGATGCAGTACGTTTCACCGTCGAGCACAGCAAAGAAGCGATCCAGTGGCTGATCGACCAAGGCGTGCCCTTTACCCGCGATGAGCACTCCGGGACAGAAGATGGCGGTTTCGAATTCCACCTTACCCGCGAAGGCGGCCACAGCCACCGCCGCATCATCCACGCCGCCGATGCCACCGGTGCCGCGATCTTCACAACCTTGCTGGCCCAGGCAAAAGAACGCCCGAACATAGAGTTGCTGGAACAGCGCGTCGCCGTCGATCTGATCACCGAACGTCGCCTGGGGTTGGATGGCGACCGCTGCCTCGGCGCCTACGTGCTCAATCGCAAGACCGGCGAAGTCGACACCTACGGCGCCCGGTTCGTGATTCTGGCTTCCGGCGGCGCCGCCAAGGTCTACCTCTATACCAGCAATCCTGACGGCGCCTGCGGCGACGGCATCGCCATGGCCTGGCGTTCGGGTTGCCGCGTGGCGAACCTGGAATTCAATCAGTTCCACCCCACCTGCCTTTATCACCCGCAGGCCAAGAGTTTCCTGATCACCGAAGCCCTGCGCGGAGAAGGCGCGCATTTGAAATTGCCGAACGGCGAACGCTTCATGCAGCGTTTCGACCCACGCGCCGAGCTCGCGCCCCGGGACATCGTCGCCCGGGCCATCGACCATGAAATGAAGCGCCTGGGTGTCGATTGCGTCTATCTCGACATCAGCCACAAGCCCGAAGCCTTCATCAAATCGCACTTTCCGACCGTCTACGAGCGCTGCCTCGGATTCGGCATCGACATCACCAGACAACCGATCCCGGTCGTCCCGGCGGCGCACTACACCTGCGGCGGCGTAATGGTCGACCAACAGGGTCGCACAGACGTGCCCGGTCTCTACGCCATCGGCGAAACCAGCTTCACCGGCCTGCACGGCGCCAATCGCATGGCCAGCAACTCGCTGCTGGAATGCTTCGTCTACGCCCGTTCTGCCGCCTCGGACATCCTCGGACAACTGTCCGACGTCGCCATCCCCCACGCCTTGCCCGCCTGGGATGCAAGCCAGGTAACCGACTCCGACGAAGACGTGATCATCGCGCATAACTGGGACGAGCTGCGGCGCTTCATGTGGGACTATGTCGGCATCGTACGCACCAACAAGCGCCTGCAACGGGCGCAACATCGCGTGCGACTGCTGCTGGACGAAATCGACGAGTTCTACAGCAACTATAAGGTCAGTCGCGACCTGATCGAATTGCGCAACCTGGCACAAGTGGCGGAACTGATGATTCGCTCGGCCATGGAGCGCAAAGAGAGCCGAGGCCTGCATTACACCCTCGACTATCCGGACCTGCTGCCCGAAGCCCTCGACACTATTCTGGTGCCGCCCACCTACGTCGGCTGAACTTGAGACGTACCCGCAGGCGTCGGTGCAGATCCGCCGCCTGCGCATCCCGGGGCACGCAGATCGACCTGACCCGCCACTCGCCGCGCAAACGAAAGCGCAGCACCACAATCATGGGTAGCGCCAGACTGTCCGGTCGCAATTGAACCGGTTGCCAGCCATCGGCCCGATTCCACAACTGCCAGCCATCGGCATCACGACGCAATCCACAGAAGGCCTTTGGATGACTCAACAGTATCTGGCGCGGCAACACCCAGGCAGCGTGGCCCAGACAGGCAAGCATGCCGAGCAGGCTGCCCCAGAAAGGCAGGACAAGCAGAAACAGGGAGCACAGTGCCAACGCCTGCGCCAGGAGATACGCCGCCAGCAACTGCCGTGAGGCCTGCCAGCGGCATTCGAACGTATTACTTGGGCTGGACACGGTCCAGAATCATGCGAACCATGCGTTGCAGCTCGGGATCTTCCGATTCGCTGCGTTCCATGAACCAGCCGAACATGTCCTGATCCTCGCATTCCAGCAGGCGGACATACAGCGCCCGGTCCACCTCGTTCAGATTCGAGTAGACCTCTTTCACGAACGGCACCAACAACACGTCAAGCTCGAGCATGCCGCGACGGCTGTGCCAAAAGAGGCGATTCAGTTCAACTTGTTCGACCATGGAGCGCTCCTCAAATAGGCCGCAAGTATACAGGCCCGGGGCGGGCCGAACAGTCGGCTTTGGTCGGGCACCACCGATCCTTTATGAACTACCCATTTCAACACCACCCCCTTATGATGTGCCCCAGTCTATTTACCCTGCGATGACCCATGGCCGATTCTGCTTTTTTCTGCACCCTCTCTCATGAAGGCGTTCTCGCGGTTCGCGGCGCGGATGCCGGAAAATTCCTGCAAGGCCAGTTGACCTGCAATATCAATTACCTGAGCGATGACCGGGCCAGCCTTGGCGCCCGCTGCACGCAGAAAGGCCGGATGCAGTCGAGCTTTCGCATTGTGCTCGAAGGCGACGGCGTACTGATGGCCATGGCCGGTGAACTGCTGGAGCCGCAACTGGCAGACCTGAAAAAATACGCCGTGTTTTCCAAATCGAAACTGACCGACGAAAGCGCCGCATGGGTGCGCTTCGGTCTGGATCACGGGGATGCAGCCCTGAGCAGCCTGGGTCTGGAACTGCCGGCGGACGCCGACAGTGTGGTTCGCCATGAAGGGCTGATCGCGATTCGTGTTTCCCCAGAACGTGCCGAGCTCTGGGTGCCTGCCGCTCAGGCCGACGCCGTCAAAGGCAAATTGTCTGCGCAGCTGACCGCAGCCGAACTCAACCAATGGCTGCTGGGCCAGATCCGCGCCGGTATCGGCCAGGTCATGCCGGGCACCCGTGAACTGTTCATTCCGCAGATGCTCAATCTGCAAGCGGTCGGCGGCGTGAGTTTCAAGAAAGGCTGCTACACCGGTCAGGAAATCGTTGCGCGCATGCAGTACCTGGGCAAGCTCAAGCGTCGCCTGTACCGCGTGCGACTGGACGCCAGCGAGTTGCCTGAGCCTGGGACCCCGTTGTTCGCCCCAAGCCACGGCAGTTCCATCGGCGAAGTGGTGCTGGCTGCCCGCGCCGAACAAAATATTGAACTGCTGGCGGTGCTGCAGGCCGAAGCTGCCGACGCAGGCGATTTGCGTCTGGGCACGGCCGAAGGTCCGGCGCTGCACTTGCTCGACCTGCCATACGAACTGGATCGCGACCGCGAAATCCAGCGTTGATCGCAGTTTTGTTGCAACACCCTAGAGAAATGACATGAGTGAGCTGGCGGATAAGGTCCAACAGGATTTGGTTGAGGCCATCGATAACGATGACCTGGTTCTGCCAACGTTACCGGAAGTGGCCCTGCAGATTCGCAAGGCCGCCGAAGACCCGGACATCAGCGTCAGCGACCTGAGCAAAGTGATCGGCCGCGACACGGCACTGTCCGCGCGACTGATCAAAGTGGTCAACAGCCCGTTGCTGCGCGCTACCCAGGAAGTCACTGATCTGCACACCGCGATCACCCGACTGGGTGTCAACTACAGCAGCAACCTGGCGATCGGTCTGGTGATGGAACAGATCTTTCACGCCCGCTCCGAGGTGGTGGAACAGAAGATGCGCGAGGTGTGGCGCAGGAGTCTGGAAATCGCCGGTGTCAGCTACGCCCTGTGCCGCCGTCATACCCAACTCAAACCTGATCAGGCTGCATTGGGCGGGCTGGTGCACCAGATCGGCGTGCTGCCGATCCTGACCTACGCCGAAGATCACTACGAATTGCTGTCCGATCCGGTCAGCCTCAACCACGTGATCGATCACATTCATCCGCTGATCGGCGACAAATTGCTGCAGGTCTGGGAGTTCCCCGAGCGACTCGTGGCGTTGCCGGGGCTGTATCAGGATCTGAAACGCGAATCGCCACAGGTCGACTACGTGGATCTGGTACAGGTGGCCAGCCTGTATTGCCACAAGGACAGCGATCACCCACTCGCCCGGATCGACCCGCTCAGCGTTCCAGCCTTTCGCAAGCTCGGAATCGACATCGACAACAAGGCATTGTGCGCGGATCTGGAAGAGTCGCGGTCGATGTTCTACTGAGTCTCAGCCCGCAATAAAACTCACCCGCACCTTCAGCCCCGCCTGCTCACCATCATGCAGCGTGATCTGCGCCAGATGCGCGCGGCAGATTTCCCCGACGATCGCCAGCCCCAGCCCGGAACCGGCAACCTGCTGATTGCGCCGGTAGAAACGCTCGAACACCCGATCACGTTCATCCTGCGGAATGCCCGGGCCGTCGTCCTCGACTTCAAGCACCGCCGGTGACAACACCCGCAGAATGACGTTGCCCCCCGACGGCGTGTGGGCCAGCGCGTTATCCACCAGGTTGCTCAGCAGCTCGTTGAGCAACGTCGGCTCGCCGCGCAACCACACGGGCTCATCGGCCTCAAGTGCCAGAGCGACACCCCGCGCATGGGCCAGCGGTGCCATGGCCATGCCCAGTTCCCGGGCCAGTTGGCTGAGGTCGAGCAATTGTGCGCCACCCTCGGCAATCGCCCGGGCACCGTTCTCCACCCGGGCCAGCGACAGCAACTGGTTGGCCAGATGGGTCAGGCGATCGGTGCTTTGTGCCGATGATTCCAGTGTCTCGCGCCAGGTCTGTGGCTCGCCGGAGCGCAGCCCCAGTTCAAGACGGGCCTTGAGCGCTGCCAGCGGTGTACGCAGTTCGTGGGCCGCGTCGGCAATGAATTGCGCCTGCCGCTCGAACTGCCCGCGCAGGCGTTCGGTAAAGTGATTGAGCGCCCGCACCAGCGGCCACAATTCGTGCTGCACTTCCACCAGCGGCAAGGGCCGCAGATCATCCGGCTGGCGCTCTTCCACCGCCGTGCGCAGACGCTCGATCGGCCGCAGCGCCGCGCTGACCGCAAACCACACCAGAAGCAACGCACCGATTGCCAGCATGCCGAGCCGCAGCAACGTGTCTGCCGCCAGGCTGCGGGCCATGCTGACGCGCGCTTCATCGGTTTCGGCGACACGGATTTCCGCCATGCCATTCATGTTCGGTTCGGTCACCGCTTTCAACAGGCTGACCACGCGCACGTTCTGACCTTGATAGGTCGCGTTGTAAAACCTTGCCAGCGCCGGGTAACTGTCGGTTCGCGGTGTTCCCGGCGGCGGGCCGGGCAGGTTTTCATAACCGGAAATCAGTTTCTGATGGATGTCGTTGACCTGGTAATAGATGCGCCCGGCGCTGTCGTAGGCGAAGGTGTCCAGCGCCACGTAGGGCACATCGGCACTCAGGCTGCCATCACGTTGAGACAGACCCGCGGCAATGGTTCGGGCCGACGCCAGCAGCGTGCGGTCATAAGCGGTATCAGCGGCTTCGCGACCGTTCCAGTAGGCGCTCAAGCCACTGGCCAGCATCAACACCACCAGCAGCAGCGCGAGGTTCCACAACAATCGCCAGCGCAGGCTGCTGGGCTTATGCATCGCGGCTTTCCAGCAGATACCCCAGGCCCCGGAAAGTTACGATGGCCACCGCATGGCCGTCGAGTTTCTTGCGCAGGCGATGCACGTAGATTTCGATGGCGTCGGGACTGGCTTCCTCGTCGAGACCGAACACCTGCGAGGCCAGTTGCTCCTTGCTCATCACCCGCCCGGGACGGGCAATCAGTGCCTCGAGCACAGCCTGCTCGCGGGACGTCAGGGTGAGTAACTCTTCGCCGAGGGTAAAGCGCCGGGTCTCCAGGTCATAGGCCAGCACACCACAGCGCTGCAAGCGCTCACCGCCGAGCACACTGCGGCGCAGCAGAGCTTTGACCCGAGCCTCGAGTTCCGTCAGTTCGAAAGGTTTGGCCAGATAATCGTCAGCCCCGAGATTGAGCCCGTGGACCCGATCCTTGACGTCGCTGCGAGCGGTCAACATCAGTACCGGCAGGTTTTTGCCCCGGGCCCGCAGGCGCGCCAGCACTTCAAATCCGTCCATGCGCGGCAGGCCGACATCAAGGATCGCCATCGCGTATTCCTCGCTGCCCAGCGCCAGATCGGCGGCCACGCCATCGTGCAACACATCCACGGTCAGCCCCGTGCTCTTGAGCGCCTGGGCAACGCTTTCGGCCAGTGGCAGATGGTCTTCGACGAGCAGAACACGCATGGATCTCTACCTCATTCAGGGATGGCCGGCGCCATTCTTTGCCGCGGAGTTTACAGCCGCAACCGCCGCTGTGAAGCCCGAAAACGCGTTAAAGCCCGCTGAAAGGTTAGCGAAAGGTTTGGCCGATAGAGTCGGGTTACGGAATGTTTCGGCTTCCGTCGCTGCTGCCACACAGCGAGACGCAAAACGCCTCGAAGCGTTTTCGACCAATAAGAACAATAAACGGAGTACCCCTCGCATGCCGTCCTTGCAGACCAAGGCTCATACGCCTGTCCGTCCGTCCCGTTTCAGCCACACCGCCCTTGCCAGCGCCGCCGCCCTCGCCGGTTTTGCACCGATGAGCTACGCCGATTTCATCGAAGACAGTTCCGCCACCTTCGAAACCCGCAACATGTATTTCAACCGCGACTTTCGCGACGGCACCAGCGCCCAGCAGTCCAAGCGCGACGAGTGGGCCCAGGGGTTCATGCTCAACCTGCAATCGGGATACACCGACGGCACCGTAGGCTTTGGTGTCGATGCCCTGGGCATGATGGGCATCAAGCTCGATTCAAGCCCGGACCGTACCGGTACCGGGCTGCTGCCGACCCACGATGACGGGCGCGCAGCGGACGAATACTCCAAGGTCGGCCTGACCGGCAAAGTGAAGATCTCCGCCACCGAACTGAAAATCGGCAGCCTGATTCCGGAACTGCCGATCCTCAAGCCGAACGACGGGCGCATCCTGCCGCAGACCTTCGAAGGTGGTTTGCTGACCTCCAAAGAAATCAAGAACCTGACCTTCACCGGTGGGCGCCTGGAGAAAGCCAAAGACCGTGACAGCACCGATTTCGAGGACATTGCACTCAACAACAAGAACGGCCGTTTCGCCGGCACTGTCGCCGGCAAACACTTCGACTTCGCCGGCGTGGACTACAAGTTCACCGACAAGATCACCGGCAGTTACCACTTCGCCCAGCTCGACGATGTCTACAACCAGCACTTCTTCGGACTGGTCGCCTCACGGCCACTGGGCCCGGGCACCTTTGCCACCGACCTGCGTTTCGCCGTCAGTGACGATCAGGGTGCAGCCCGGGGCGGCAAGATCGACAACCGCGCCCTCAACGGTCTGGTCAGTTACGCACTGAGCGGCCACAAGTTCACTGCCGGCTATCAGCACATGTCCGGCGAAAGCGCCTTCCCCTACGTCGATGGCAGTGATCCGTACCTGGTCAACTTCGTGCAGATCAACGACTTCGCCGGCGCCGAAGAACGCTCCTGGCAAGCGCGCTACGACTTCGATTTCGCCAGGCTCGGCATCCCAGGCCTGAGCTTCATGAGCCGCTACCTGAGCGGTGACAACATCAAGCTCAAGAACGGCGATGAAGGCAAGGAGTGGGAGCGCAACACCGAGATCAAATATGTCGTACAAAGCGGCGCCCTGAAGGACGTTGCCGTGCGCCTGCGCAATGCCACTTACCGTTCCAACTACTCCGCTCGCGATGCCGATGAAGTGCGTCTGCTGGTGAGCTATAGCGTTGCCCTTTGGTAATTCAGTACGTCCATAACAACAACTCCCAAGGAGACATCGATGAACTTATCACTGCGTAAAGTCGCTCTGGCCGCTGGCGTCATGCTGTTCGCCGGTCAACTGATGGCAGAACCGAAACGCCCGGAATGCATCGCCCCGGCCTCCCCCGGCGGCGGTTTCGACCTGACCTGCAAACTGGCGCAAAGCGCGCTGGTCAACGAAAAACTGCTGACCAAACCGATGCGCGTGACCTACATGCCCGGCGGCGTGGGCGCAGTGGCGTACAACGCCGTCGTGGCGCAGCGCCCGGCGGATGCCGGTACGCTGGTAGCCTGGTCCAGCGGTTCGCTGCTGAACCTGGCACAAGGCAAGTTCGGTCGCTTCGATGAAACCAACGTGCGCTGGCTGGCGGCGGTCGGCACCAGCTATGGCGCCATCGCGGTGAAAAGCGATTCGCCCTACAAAACCCTTGATGATCTCGTTCAGGCACTGAAGAAAGATCCGAGCGCCGTGGTCATCGGCTCCGGCGGCACCGTCGGCAGCCAGGACTGGATGCAGACCGCACTGATCGCCAAGGCTGCCGGGATCAACCCGCGCGACCTGCGTTACGTCGCCCTCGAAGGCGGTGGCGAAATCGCCACCGCCCTGCTCGGCGGTCACATCCAGGTCGGCAGCACCGACATCTCCGACTCCATGCCGCACATCCAGAGCGGTGACATGCGCCTGCTGGCCGTTTTCGCCGAGAAACGCCTGGACGAGCCGGAAATGAAGGACATCCCGACTGCCCGCGAACAAGGCTACGACATCGTCTGGCCGGTGGTGCGCGGCTTCTACCTCGGCCCGAAAGTCAGCGACGAGGATTACGCCTGGTGGAAAGGCGCCTTCGACAAACTGCTGGCGTCCGAAGACTTCGCCAAGCTGCGCGATCAGCGTGAACTGTTCCCGTTCGCCATGACCGGCCCGGAGCTGGACACCTACGTGAAGAAGCAAGTCGCGGATTACAAAGTGCTGGCCAAAGAGTTCGGCCTGATCCAGTGATCGTATCTGTCTAGCGGTCACGGCCTCGCGTATCGAGGCCGTGACCCAGGAGTTCCTCATGCTGATTCAACGCATTTTTGCTTCAGTGTTGCTGCTGGCCTGTGCCGGCCTGGCACTGATGGCCTGGCCCTATCAGGCGGCGTTTTCCTACGAACCGGTCGGCCCGCGGGCATTTCCCCTGCTGATGCTCGGCCTGATGAGCCTGGCGCTGCTGTACATGCTGTTTCGCCCGGCACCGATCAAACACAGCGAAGACGAGCCGCCGCTGGACCGTGAAACCCTGACCAAGATCGGTATCTGTGTGCTGTTGCTGCTGGTGTTCGCCGGTCTGTTCGAGCCGCTGGGTTTCATCCTCAGCAGTTGCCTGATCGGCGTCCCGATGGCGCGCCTGTACGGCGGCCGCTGGCTGCCGAGCATCGTGGTGACCACGCTGATGGCCATCGGTCTGTACCTGTTGTTCGACCGTCTGATGGACGTACCGCTGCCCCTCGGCCTGCTCGACGTTCTGGAGAACTGATATGGATACGCTCGGATATTTGGGACAGGGCTTCGGCGTCGCGCTGAGCCCGTATAACCTGGTCACCGCGCTGACCGGTACGCTGATCGGCACCGTCGTCGGCCTGTTGCCGGGCCTGGGCCCGATCAACGGCGTGGCACTGCTGATTCCGATCGCCTTCGCCCTCGGTCTGCCACCGGAGTCGGCGCTGATCCTGCTGGCGGCGGTATACCTGGGCTGTGAATACGGTGGCCGGATCAGTTCGATCCTGCTGAACATTCCCGGCGAAGCTTCCACTGTGATGACCACCCTCGACGGCTACCCGATGGCCCGTCAGGGATTCGCCGGTGTCGCGCTGTCGCTGTCGGCCTGGAGCTCGTTCATCGGTGCGCTCATCGCCACCTGCGGCATGGTGCTGTTCGCCCCGCTGCTGGCGAAATGGGCCATCGCTTTCGGGCCGGCGGAATATTTCGTCCTGATGGTGTTCGCGATTGTCTGCCTGGGCGGCATGGCAGGTGACCGACCGCTGAAGACATTTATTGCAGCGCTGATCGGTCTGTTCCTGTCCAGCGTCGGCATTGACGCCAACAGCGGTGTGTACCGTTTTACCGGCGACAACATTCACCTGACCGACGGCATTCAGTTCGTGGTGCTGGTGCTGGGCCTGTTCTCGATCAGCGAAATCCTGTTGCTGCTGGAGAAAACCCATCGTGGCCAGGAAGCCGTAAAAGCCACCGGACGGATGATGTTCAACCTCAAGGAGGCGGCGTCGGTGTTTGTGGTGAACATCCGCTGCGGCCTGCTCGGCTTCATCATGGGCGTATTGCCGGGTGCCGGCGCGACCCTGGCCAGCGCCGTGGCCTACATGACCGAGAAACGCATCGCCGGTGCCGACGGCAAATTCGGTGAAGGTGACAAGCGCGGTCTCGCCGCCCCGGAAACCGCCATCGGCGCATCCGCCTGCGGCGCGCTGGTGCCGATGCTGACCCTCGGCGTTCCGGGTTCGGGTACCACGGCGGTGATGATCGGCGCGCTGTCGCTGTACAACATCACCCCGGGCCCGCTGCTGTTCCAGCAACAACCGGACATCGTCTGGGGCCTGATCGCTTCACTGTTCATCGCCAACATCATGCTGGTGATCCTGAACATCCCGATGATCCGCATCTTCACCCGCATCCTTGCCGTGCCGAACTGGGCCCTGGTGCCGGTGATCGCGATCATTACCGGGATCGGCGTGTACGCGGTGCATGCCACCACGTTCGACCTGTTCCTGATGGTCGGCATCGGCATCTTCGGTTACATCTTGCGCAAACTGGACTTCCCGCTGTCGCCGGTCCTGCTGGGATTCATCCTCGGTGGTCTGATGGAGCAGAACCTGCGCCGCGCGCTGTCGATCTCCAACGGTGCGCTGGAAATCCTCTGGTCGAGCCCGATCACCTTCGGTGTCTGGATCCTGACCGCAATCATGCTGTTTATGCCGCTGCTGCGTATCTGGCGCAAACGTTCGGTCGCCCGGCGCGCCATCGCCGATGTCTGATCGGTCCTTCAAAACCTGGTGGGGAACCCCGCTGGTCGGTCTGCTTGGCGGTTTCATCGCCAGCCAGATCGGCTGGCCGCTGCCGTGGATGGTCGGCTCGTTGCTGGCGATCATCCTGGTACGCTGCCTGACCCCGTGGCAACTGACGGAAATCCCTGGCGGCCGCAAATGCGGCCAGTGGATCGTCGGGATCGGCATCGGCCTGCACTTCACTCCACTGGTGATGGAACAGGTGCTGAGCCACTTCGGCCTGATTTTCTTCGGGGCGCTGGTCACCAGCCTGTCGGCGGTGGTCGGCGTATGGCTGATGCGCCGTACCGGTGAGGATCGCGCCACAGCGTTTTTCTCCAGCATGCCCGGCGGCTCCGGTGAGATGGTCAACCTCGGCGCCCGCAACGGCGCGATGCTCAGCCATGTCGCGGCCGGGCAAAGCTTGCGGGTGCTGGTGGTGGTGCTGTGTGTGCCGGCGGCGTTCAAGTATTTGCTGGGCGATGGCGCCCCGTTTTCCCACGCCGGCAGCGTCGATTGGCGCTGGCTGGCGATTCTGTTTCCGGCGGGCGGTCTGCTCGCCTGGCTCTGGCAACGTTTGCGCCAGCCCAATCCGTGGCTGTTCGGGCCGTTGCTGGTCAGCGCGGCCGTGAGCATCGGTTGGGATCTGCACATCGGTCTGCCCAATGGCGGCAGCCAGATCGGTCAGTGGTTGATCGGCAGCGGACTGGGCTGTCATTTCAACCGGCAGTTCTTCCGCCGCGCGCCGTCGTTCATGGGACGCACGTTGATCGGCACGGCGCTGACCATGCTGATCGCCACATTGGCGGCGCTGGGCCTGAGTGCAATGACCCAGCTGGATCTGCGCTCGCTGACCCTGGGCATGATGCCCGGCGGAATCGCGGAGATGAGCCTGACGGCGGAAACCCTGCAACTGTCGGTGCCGCTGGTGACGGCGATGCAGGTGATGCGGCTGTTGTTCGTGTTGTTTCTGGCGGAACCATTGTTCAAATACTGGAACCGCCAGCCCTGACGATCAGACGATGGCGGGCAAGCGCCACTCGATCGGCGCTTCGCCGTTCTGCTCCAGGAACTTGTTGGTACGACTGAAGTGCCCGCAGCCAAGGAAGCCGCGATAGGCCGACAGCGGCGATGGGTGCACCGAGGTCAGCACCAGATGCTTGGTGGCGTCGATCAGCTTCTGCTTGCTCTGGGCATGGGAGCCCCAGAGCATGAACACCAGATGCGGCTGCCGCTGGCTGACCACTTCGATGATCCGGTCGGTGAAAAACTGCCAGCCCTTGTCCTTGTGCGCGTTGGCGTTGGCGCGCTCGACGGTCATGGTGGTGTTGAGCATCAACACGCCCTGATCGGCCCAGCTCTGCAGATAGCCATGGTTGGGAATGTCGATGTTCAGGTCGCGCTTCAACTCTTTGTAAATGTTGACCAGCGACGGCGGCGCCGGCACGCCCGGTTGCACCGAGAAGCACAAGCCGTGGGCCTGGCCGGGGCCGTGGTACGGATCCTGACCAAGGATGACCACCTTCACCTTGTCCAGTGGCGTCGAGTTCAGCGCATTGAAAATCAGCGGGCCCGGCGGATAGATTTCCTTGCCGGCCGCCCGCTCCTGCTGCAGAAAAGTGCGCAACTCTGCCATGTAGGGCTGGTCGAATTCGGCACGCAGTGCCTCCTTCCAGCTCGGTTCGAGTTTGATACGGTCGTCAGCAGTCATGGTCATACCCGGCAAAAACAATGGGGCGAACCCTAGGAAAGCCGACCACGCTTGTCAATTGATCTGACGCAGATCCGGCACTTTCCCACACAGCGATCATACTGATCGTTCAAATTCCCGATCGAGGTCACGATGAATCTGCACTTCGAAGAACTGACCGGCACCGACGGTGCGCGCATCGGCGTGGCCACTCTCGATGCCGAAAAGTCACTCAATGCACTGTCCCTGCCAATGATCCACGCCCTGAACGACAAACTGAGCGCCTGGGCCAAGGATCCGCAAATCGTCTGCGTGCTCTTGCGCGGCAACGGTGCCAAGGCTTTCTGTGCCGGTGGCGAAGTGCGCAGTCTGGTGGAAGCCTGTCGTATGCATCCCGGCGAAGTACCGCCGCTGGCTGCGCAGTTTTTCAACGCCGAATACCGCTTGGACCACAGCCTGCACACCTACCCGAAACCGTTGATCTGCTGGGGCCATGGTTATGTGCTCGGTGGCGGCATGGGTCTGTTGCAAGGTGCGAGCATTCGCATCGTCACACCGAGCAGTCGACTGGCGATGCCGGAAATCAGCATCGGTTTGTACCCGGATGTCGGTGCCAGTTGGTTTCTGTCACGTCTGCCGGGCAAGCTCGGTTTGTTCCTCGGCCTGACCGGCGCGCACATGAATGGCCGCGATGCACTCGATCTGGACCTCGCCGACCGTTTCCTGCTCGACGAACAGCAGCAGGAACTGATCGACCGCCTGCTGCAACTGAACTGGCAGGAACAGATCGCCATGCAGCTCAACAGTCTGCTCAAGGCGTTGCAGCAGGAGGCCGTGGCGCAAATGCCGGAAGCGCAATGGCTGCCGCGTCGTCAGGCAATCGATGATCTGCTGGACGTCAGCGATGTGAGCTGTGCCTGGAAAGCCCTCAGCCTGCAACGGGACAGCAACGACCTGCTGGTTGCCCGGGCGGCGAAAACCATGAGTGAAGGTTCGCCACTGACCGCGCATCTTGTCTGGGAACAGATCGTGCGCGCCCGCCACTTGTCGCTGGCTGAAGTCTTTCAGATGGAATACACCCTGAGCCTCAACTGTTGCCGGCATCCGGAATTCAGCGAAGGGGTTCGGGCGCGGCTGATCGACAAGGATCAGAAACCGCACTGGCATTGGCCGGACATCACACGGGTGCCAGAAGCGGTGGTCGAGGCGCACTTTCACAAGGTCTGGGAGGGGCGGCATCCGTTGGCGGATCTCTCCGGTTACTGAAATGCGGGCATAAAAAAAGCGGCGCTCAATGCGCCGCTTTTTGCGGGGGGGCGGTTACCAGCGGTTACCGCGCCAGTGATCGCCACGACCGCGGTGATCATCCCAGCCTCCACGACGATGGCCATCCCAGCGTCCACGATCATCGCCGTGCCAGCGGCGGCTCTCGTAATAGCGCGGAGCCGGTTGGTAGTAACGCGGCGCCGAGTAATAACGTGGCGCCGGCTGGTAATAGCGGGGGGCTGGCTGGTAGTAGCGCGGGGCTGAATAGTAGGTGCTGCCGCCGCTGTAATAGGTGCCACCGCTGTTATAGTACGACGGAGACTGGGAGGTATAGACCTCTGAGGTGTAGTAGCCATCTCCGTAGGAGTAAGGGACACAACCGCCAATCGAAAAAAGCATCACGGCAAGCAGAAGAATTCGGCGATACATGGCGGCCTCCTGGACCGCGGGTAGCCACACCAGCGACGCTGGCAGGCGTCAGTCTTTCATTCGGCGACTGACGAAATATCTGACAGCGTTTTCCTGATCTGGTGCGTTTCTGTAACAAGTTGAAACATGTGCTGGATGAAACCTTGTTCACGTAAACGCCGATTCATTCAGCCACTGATTAATGGTGGTCACCGTGATATCCGCCACCGTGATAACCCCGTCCGTACCCTCCGCGATAGCCATGGCCTCCATAGTAGTAATAGCGCCCACCACCGTAATAGTGCGGGCCATAATACCCACCGTAGTAATAGGGGGAGTAATAGCCGGGGTAATAATAGGTTGCGGGGTAGGCATCGTAGCTGCCGGCGTAGTAATAACAACCGGACAGCCCCAGACCGAGCACTGCTCCCAGCAGCACCCGGCGCAGCAATTTTGCAGTACTCATGACGGCCTCCTGGAAGACCTGTGACAGCAGTCGGAAAAGACCGGCTGACAACAGATTTGACTGGCTGACCGCTACCGAGTGCCCACGCCCCACCGAGCATCGGATCAGCGGCCATCGCGCTGCATCACGGTGCAGGGGCGCACCAACACAAAGCGTCGCCGCCACCTGCCAACCGAATCCCTCCACCCGCAAGCCGCGTCGCAGGAGGCTCGCCGCGACTTGGCACGCCTCTCGCTTTAGCAAACCCGTGCAGGAGTCATCACAGGTTCGCGGCACCACAATTTGCAATGGCTGACTAGGGTTCCGGCTCGCATCTGCGAGTGGCTGGTCCGAGAGTTGGCGACCTCCAGTTGAGGTTACACGGCGGGACAAAAGCCCGGGAGACAAGCCACCGTTCGCGGTGCCGCGTTGCCTTCCTGTCCGCCCTCGATCAACTGGAGAAGCCACCATGTCCCGACTACGTTTGCCCGCCCTTCTCGCCGCCGCGTTCGCCGCGCTCGTCAGCACCCAATCCCCCGCCGCGCAGAAAGACCACTTCAGTGTCTGCTGGACGATCTACGCCGGCTGGATGCCATGGGAATATGCCGGCAGCCAGGGCATCGTCGATAAATGGGCGAAGAAATACGGGATCAAGATCGACGTGGTCCAGCTCAACGATTACGTCGAATCGATCAATCAGTACACCGCCGGTCAGTTCGACGGCTGCACCATGACCAACATGGACGCGTTGACCATCCCGGCCGCCGGCGGCGTCGATAGCACCGCGCTGATCGTCAGCGATTTCTCCAACGGCAACGACGGCATCGTTCTCAAAGGCGAGGGCAAGAAAGTTGCCGACCTCAAGGGCATGGACGTCAACCTGGTCGAACTGTCGGTCTCGCATTACCTGCTGGCCCGCGCGCTGGAGTCCGTCGACCTGACCGAGAAAGACCTGAAAGTGGTCAACACCTCCGATGCCGACATTTCTGCCGCCTTCAACACCGAGCAGGTCAACGCCGTCACCACCTGGAACCCGATGCTCTCGGACATCAAGGCCAAACCCGGCGTGACCGAAGTCTTCAATTCCAGCCAGATCCCCGGCGAAATCATGGACATGATGGTGGTCAACAGCGCCACCCTCAAAGACAACCCGGCCCTGGGCAAGGCGCTGACCGGCGCGTGGTTCGAAGTGGTCGAGCTGATGAACGCGAAAAACGCTGCGAGTAAAGCGGCGCTGGAACATATGGCCAAAGCGTCGGGCACTGATCTCGCCGGATTCCAGGCGCAACTGGACACCACCAAACTGTTCGCCACCCCCAAAGAAGCCCTGGCGTTCGCCACCAGCAAGCAACTGCCGGAAACCATGCGCAGGGTCGCCGAGTTTTCGTTTGAGCACGGTTTGCTCGGCGAAGGCGCGAAAGACACCAGTGCGGTCGGCATGGCGTTCGCCAACGGCGTGACCAGCGGCGACACCGCCAATCTCAAGCTGCGTTTCGATCCGACCTACGTGCAGATGGCCGCCGACGCCAAGCTGTAAGCCACGGAGGATTTGGCCATGCGCCTGATCAATCGCCACCCGGATCGCCCCAGTCGTCTGCTGCTGGTGATCCTGCCGTTCGCCCTGGTGCTGTTCGCCTATTTCACGGGCTCGGCCGAACGTCTGGCGGAGAACCCCAACGACAAACTGCTGCCCAGTGCCGTGCAGATGACCGATGCGGTGAAACGCCTGGCATTCAATGCCGACAGCCGCACCGGTGAATATCTGCTCTGGCAGGACACTGCCGCGAGCCTGCAACGACTGGCCATCGGCCTCGGTATCGCCGCGCTGGCCGGGCTGTGCCTGGGCATCGCGGCTGGAACCCTGCCGCTGTTCGGCGCACCGTTGTCGCCGATGCTGACGGTGTTATCGATGGTGCCACCCCTGGCGATCCTGCCGATTCTGTTCATCGTCTTCGGCCTCGGCGAGCTGTCGAAGGTGATGCTGATCGTGATCGGTATCACCCCGGCTCTCGCCCGTGATCTGGAACAGCGCGCGCGGGACATTCCGGTCGAACTGCTGATCAAGGCGCAGACCCTCGGCGCCTCGACCTGGACCCTGATGCTGCGTGTGGTTCTGCCACAGCTGTTGCCGCGCCTGCTGATTTCACTGCGGCTGATGCTCGGTTCGGCGTGGCTGTTCCTGATCGCCGCCGAAGCCATCGCCTCCACCGACGGTCTGGGCTACCGGATTTTCCTCGTGCGTCGTTACCTGGCGATGGATGTGATTCTGCCGTACGTGGTGTGGATCACCCTGCTCGCCTGGCTGATGGACTGGGGCCTCAAGTACCTGACCCTGCGTGCATTCCCCTGGTATGAGGGGGCAGCCAAATGAGCTTCATCACAGTGAAAAACGTCTGGCAGCAATACGCCGACCAAGTGGTGCTCGAAGGGCTGAACCTCAACGTCAACGAGGGTGAGTTCTGCACGCTGGTCGGAGCTTCGGGCTGCGGTAAATCGACCTTCCTGCGCCTGCTGCTCGCTCAGGAAACCGCCAGTCGCGGCGAGATTCTGCTCGACGGCCAGCCACTGGCCCGCGAACCGGATGCCAGCCGTGGCGTGGTGTTCCAGCGCTACTCGGTGTTCCCGCACTTGAGTGTGCTGGACAACGTCGCCCTCGGCCTCGAACTGCCCCGGGCGCCACTGCTCGGACGGCTTTTCGGCAGCGCCAAACGCGACGCCCGCGAACAGGCCACGGCGCTGCTGCAAAAAGTCGGCCTCGGCCACGCGCTGGACAAGTACCCGGCGCAACTGTCCGGCGGCATGCAACAGCGGTTGGCGATCGCCCAGGCGTTGATCATGAAACCGCGCGTGTTGCTGCTCGACGAACCGTTCGGCGCGCTCGATCCGGGCATTCGCAAGGACATGCACGCTCTGCTGCTGGAGCTGTGGCGCGAGACGCAACTGACCGTGTTCATGGTCACCCACGACCTGTCCGAAGGTTTCAGCCTCGGCACCCGTCTGCTGGTGTTCGACAAGGTCCGCCTCGACCCGCACGCCCCCGGCGCCTATGGCGCCCGCATCACCTACGACATCCCTTTGAACAGCGACCGCCGTGCCCAACGCGCCGCCGTCGACGCCCTGCCGGAGCAACTGGCGGGCGCCCTTCGAACCGCTTGAGAGGAATTTCCCATGACTGATTCAACCCGAATTTTCCCGCCCTTCGCCGAAGAAACCCTGCCCGGCGGCGGCCATCGCTCCTTCGTCTTGAAACGCGGGCAGCTGCTGCGCCTGACGGATCTGCGCGGTGGTGCCAACGTCAGCCTGACCTTGCTCAACGCCAACGAAAAAACCGAGCGCCTGAACCTGCCCGACAGCCTCAAATGTCAACACACCGCCAAGCTGACCGCAGGCCATTGCCTCTACTCGGACATGGGCCGCGTGCTGGCGGCGATCACGGCGGATACCTGCGGTTGGAGTGACAGTCTCGGCGGTGTGCTGTGCGCCGAGGAAGTCGCGGAGAAATACGGCCAGGGTCGCTATCAGGAACTGCGCAACGGCTTCTTTCGCAATGGCACCGACAACCTGCTGGTGGAGCTCGGCAAGTGGGGGCTGGGCCTGTCCGACCTGCTGATGACCCTCAACCTGTTCAGCCGGGTCAACGTCGACGACAGCGGGCGTTTGCACTTTGTCGAAGGCCATTCGCAGGCCGGTGACTACATCGAACTCTATGCACCGATGGACACCCTGATTGTGCTCACAGCCCTGCAACATCCGCTGGATCCGTCGCCGCAATACGCGCCCAAACCGCTGAAGCTGAGCTGGATGAACGCCGACCCGAGCGTCGCCGAGCACTGCCGTACCTCGCGCCCGGAGAACGAGCGCGGCTTCATCAACACCGACCGTTTGTTCGCCTGAGGATCGTCGCCATGTCAGTTGCTATCGCCACTTCGCAAAAACAACCGGACACTGCGGTATACCGCGCCACCATTCCCGCCGGCGAACCCTGGCTGATGGAGGTCAAGGCCGGCCAGACCCTGCGCATCCTCGATCTGGAAGGCAATCAGGCGGTCGACACCTTGTTTTACAGCGCCGCCAATTTCCGTGAGCGCTACGACGTGCAGCGCACATTGCGTCGACAAAACAACGTCTACCTGAGCACCGGCAGCGTTTTGTATTCCAACCTCGGCAAACCGATGCTGACCATCATCGCCGACACCTGCGGCCGCCACGACACCCTCGGCGGCGCCTGCGCGCAAGAGAGCAACACCGTGCGCTACGCCCTGGAAAAACGCTACATGCACAGCTGCCGCGACAACTACCTGCGCGCCTGCGCTCACGACGGGCGCCTGGGCAAAGGTGACATCGGGCCGAACATCAATTTCTTCATGAACGTGCCGGTCACTGCCGAGGGCGGCCTGACCTTCGAAGACGGTATTTCCGCCCCCGGCAAATACGTCGACCTGCGCGCGGAGATGGACGTGATCGTGCTGATTTCCAACTGCCCGCAACTGAACAATCCGTGCAACGCCTACAACCCGACACCTGCGGAGCTACTGGTATGGAACTGAAATTCGTCCGTCTGCGCCGCTGGTTGTTTGCCCTGTGCCAGGCGCGCTCGGGCCAGTGCCTGAAAAAGTGAAGTGATTTCGCCGTCGGGGACGACCCTGGCGCCTGAACAAAAACGGCGGGACGGCCCGCCTCCCAGTCGAGCCCTCCACCTGCGCGGGCTCCGGGGGATTTTCCATGTTCGAAAAAGTCCTGATTGCCAACCGTGGCGCGATTGCCTGCCGCATTCTGCGCACCTTGCGTGAACTGCACGTCGAAGGCGTCGCGGTGTACTCCGAAGCCGATGCCGCCAGCCTGCACATCCTGCAAGCTGAAGAAGCGCACAGCCTCGGCGAAGGCGCAGCGGCCGGCACCTATCTGGCCGTGAACAAGATTCTCGCCATCGCCAAAGCCAGTGGCGCCACAGCAATCCACCCCGGTTACGGCTTCCTTTCGGAAAACGCCGCGTTCGCCGAAGCCTGCGCAAACCATGGCATTGCCTTCATCGGCCCGACACCGGAGCAACTGCGGGTGTTCGGCCTCAAGCACACCGCACGCGCCCTGGCCAAACAGCACGGAGTGCCGATGCTTGAAGGCACCGAACTGCTCGACAGCCTTGAGGCCGCACTGATTGCCGGCGAGCAGGTCGGTTATCCGGTGATGCTCAAAAGTACTGCCGGTGGCGGTGGCATCGGCATGCGCGTGTGCCGCAACGCCAGCGAACTGAGCGAGTCGTTCGACGCGGTGAAGCGCCTCGGGCAGAACAACTTCAGCGACGCCGGGGTGTTCATCGAGAAGTACATCCAGCGTGCGCGGCATCTGGAAGTCCAGGTGTTCGGCGACGGCCACGGCGCAGTGATCGCCCTCGGCGTGCGGGACTGCTCGGTGCAGCGGCGCAATCAGAAAGTCCTCGAGGAAACCCCGGCACCGAACCTGCCCGAAGGCATGGCGGATGAGCTATGCGCAGCGGCGATCAAACTGGCCAAAGCGGTGAATTACCGCAGCGCCGGCACCGTCGAATTCGTTTTCGACAGCGACGCGCAGCGCTTCTATTTTCTGGAAGTGAACACTCGGTTGCAGGTTGAGCACGGCGTTACCGAACAGGTATGGGGCGTCGATCTGGTGCGCTGGATGGTCGAGCTGGCGGCCGGAGACCTGCCACCGCTGGCCGAGCTGTTCGCAGGCCTGCAACCGCAGGGGCATGCGATTCAGGCGCGGCTGTATGCCGAGGATCCGGGCCGCGATTTCCAGCCCAGCCCCGGCTTGCTGACAGCGGTCGATTTCCCGGTCGCCGATGGCCGGCGTCTGCGCATCGACACCTGGGTCGAGGCCGGTTGTGAGATCCCGCCCTACTTCGATCCGATGATCGCCAAAGTCATCAGCTGGGCGCCGACCCGCGAACAGGCCCGCACCGATCTGCATCAGGCCCTCGGCGACAGCCAGCTGTACGGCGTGGAAACCAACCGCGACTACCTGCGGCAGATTCTGCTCGATACGCCGTTCGCCAGCGGCCAGCCCTGGACCCGTTGCCTGGAAGGCCTGGTGTACCGGGCCAACACGTTTGAAGTGCTGAGCGCCGGCACCCAGACCAGCGTCCAGGACTACCCCGGTCGCCTCGGCTACTGGGCGGTCGGCGTGCCACCCTCGGGGCCGATGGACAGCCGCGCGTTGCGTCTGGGCAATCGTCTACTGGGTAACGATGAAGGCCTGGCGGCGCTGGAAATCACCATGAGCGGGCCGTTACTGCGCTTCAATTGCGATGCGGTGGTGGCCGTGACCGGCGCACCGATTGCCCTGACACTCGACGGTCAGCCGCAGGCGATGAATACCGCCCTGCTGATCCCCGCGGGCAGCCAGCTGCATCTGGGCAATCTGTCGGGCGCCGGAGCCCGCAGCTACCTGTGCCTGCGCGGCGGGTTGCAAGTGCCGGATTATCTGGGCAGCAAAAGCACCTTCACCCTCGGTCAGTTCGGTGGTCATGGCGGACGTGCCTTGCGCGCCGGCGACGTACTGCATCTGGCCGCCCTGAGTGAGCGCAGCACCGGGCAGACATTGCCCCCCCATCACGTCAGCGAATTACCTGCCGTGCGCCGGATCCGCGTCATCTACGGCCCCCATGGCGCGCCTGAGTATTTCACTGAAAACTACATCGACACCTTTTTCGCCACGCAATGGGAAGTGCATTTCAACTCCAGCCGCACCGGCGTGCGCCTGATCGGGCCGAAACCGGAGTGGGTGCGCGCCGACGGCGGCGAGGCCGGTCTGCATCCGTCGAACATTCACGACAATCCCTACGCCATCGGTGCGGTGGACTTCACCGGTGACATGCCGGTGATCCTCGGCCCGGACGGCCCGAGCCTTGGCGGTTTCGTGTGCCCGGTGACGGTGATCGAGGCGGATCTCTGGCAACTGGGTCAACTCAAGGCCGGGGACAAAGTGCAGTTTGTGCCCGTCGACCTCAAGACCGCACGCGATCTCGCTCTGAAATGGGATTCCTGTGAAAGCGGGATTGCCAGCGATGAAGTTGACGCGGTGTCTGCTCGGTCCTTATCGCTGGCAAGCCAGCTCCCACAGGGCTTGGTTTCGCCTGTGGTTCTGGAATTGGGTCAGGACGACAAGCGGCTGGTCGGACGTGTGTCCGGCGATACCCATCTGCTGCTGGAAATCGGCGCCCCGGAACTGGATCTGGTCCTGCGCTTCCGGGCCCACGCACTGATGCAGGCGCTGGAAGGCAAAAACCTGCACGGCGTGATCGACCTGACACCCGGCATTCGTTCACTGCAGATCCACTATCAGCCCGAACAACTGCCGCTGGCCGATCTGCTCGGAATCGTCGCGGGCGAGTGGGATTCCGTGTGCGCTGCCGGGGATCTGCAAGTACCGTCGCGCATCGTCCACCTGCCGCTGTCTTGGGACGATCCGGCCTGCCAGTTGGCGATCGAGAAATACATGACCACCGTGCGCAAGGACGCGCCGTGGTGCCCGAGCAATCTGGAGTTCATCCGCCGCATCAATGACCTGCCCAACCTCGACGAGGTGCAACGCACAGTGTTCGATGCGAGCTATCTGGTGATGGGCCTCGGTGATGTCTACCTCGGTGCGCCGGTCGCCACACCGCTCGACCCGCGCCATAGGCTGGTGACCACCAAGTACAACCCGGCGCGCACCTGGACCGCCGAAAACTCGGTGGGCATCGGCGGCGCCTACCTGTGCGTCTACGGCATGGAAGGCCCGGGCGGATACCAGTTCGTCGGGCGTACCTTGCAGATGTGGAACCGCTATCGCGAAGTCGCCGCGTTCGAAGGCAAACCGTGGCTGCTGCGTTTCTTCGACCAGATCCGCTTCTACCCGGTCAGCGCTGACGAACTGCTGCGCATCCGCCGGGATTTTCCCCTCGGACGTTTCGACCTGAACATCGAACAGAGCCAGCTCAACCTCGGCGAATATCAAGCGTTTCTCAACCGCGAGGCCGAGAGCATCCACGCCTTTCGCCTGCAGCAACAAGCCGCGTTCAACGCCGAGCGCGAACGCTGGATCGCCAGCGGCCAGGCGCATTTCGACAGCGAAGAGGCCGTGTCGCAAAGCTGCGAAGAAATGCCACTGGCCTGCGGTCAGCAGAGTGTCGACAGCCATATCGCCGGCAACCTGTGGCAGGTCCAGGTCGAGGTCGGGAGTCGCGTCGCCGCCGGCGATGCGCTGGTGATCCTGGAGTCGATGAAGATGGAAATCCCCGTACTCGCACCGCTGCCCGGCGTGGTCCGGGAGATTCGCGTGCAACCTGGTTCGGCGGTACGCGCCGGTCAACGGGTCGTGGTGCTGGAACTCGACTGAACCCATTTTGCAAAGGATGACCCCATGAAACTGCAACTCGACGCCCTGCGCCAAGCCTACCGGGACGGCCAGACCACACCGCGCAAATTGCTGTTGGCCCTGCGGGAAAAAGCCGCTGCGCTCAATCCCGACTATCACCTGTTTATTCATCTGCTCAGCGTCGAGGAACTGGAGCCGTACCTCGCCAGCCTCGACGGCCGCGATCCAGAGAGCTTGCCGCTGTATGGCGTGCCGTTCGCGATCAAGGACAACATTGACCTGGCCGGTGTCCCGACCACGGCCGCGTGCCCGGCATTCGCCTACGTTCCCGAACGTTCGGCCACCATCGTCGAACAGTTGCTGGCGCTGGGCGCAATTCCGCTTGGCAAGACCAACCTCGACCAGTTCGCCACCGGCCTCAATGGCAGCCGATCACCGTACGGCGCCTGCCCGAACAGCGTGCTGCCGGAATACCCCTCCGGTGGTTCGAGCGCCGGCTCGTCGCTGGCCGTGGCGCTAGGCGTGGCCAGTTTCGCGTTGGGCACCGACACCGCGGGCTCCGGTCGGGTGCCGGCGGCGTTGAACAATCTGGTGGGTCTGAAGGCCAGCAAAGGGCTGATCTCCACCGCCGGCGTGCTGCCGGCCTGTCGCACGCTCGATTGCGTCACCACGTTCACCGCAACGGCGCGGGAAGCCAGTCAGCTACTGGCGCTGACCGCGCGCCTCGATCCGAGGGACGAATACAGCCGCAGTAATCCGTCATGGAATGACGGTTCCGCGTTCGGCGTACCACGGCCGTTCCGCTTCGGTGTACCACGTGCGCAAGACCTGGAATTTTTCGGCTGTGAGGAAGGCCCGCGGCTGTTCGGCGATGCCATTGACCGGCTCAAGGCAGCGGGCGGTGAGGCTGTCGAGCTGGACCTGTCGCCATTCCTCGAAGCGGCGCGGTTGCTCTATGAAGGGCCGTGGGTGGCCGAGCGCTACAGCGTGGCCGGCGAGTTGATGGAAGAAAATCCTGCGGCGGTGCTGTCGGTGATCCGCGCGGTGCTGGCCAAGGCACCAGCCGTCAGCGGCGTGCAGACGTTCCGTGCGCAATATCGCCTGCAAGCACTGAAAGCCGTTTGCGATCAAGCACTGGAAGGACTCGACTGCGTGCTCACGCCCACTATTGGTCGTCCGGTGACGCTGGCGGAGCTCGACGCGGAACCGGTGCTGCGCAATTCCGAACTGGGCTACTACACCAACTTCATGAACCTGCTCGATTACGCCGCCGTCGCCGTACCCGGCGGTTTCATGGCCAACGGGCTGCCGTGGGGTGTGACGCTGTTTGGTCGAGCGTTCACCGATCAGTATCTGCTGGGCGTGGCCGATGCCTTGCAGCGCCAGCAGGATCGCGCGCTGCCGACGCCGAACAACCCGGCGCGCCATGACCGTGCACGACTGGTGGTCTGCGGTGCACATCTGGACGGACTGGCCCTGAACTGGCAACTGCGCCAGCGCGGCGCACGTCTGATCGAAGCCACCTGCAGCTCGAAGGACTACAAACTTTATGCCCTGGCCGGTGGCCCGCCGTTGCGCCCGGGCATGCTGCGCGTGGCCGACGGTGGCGTGGCCATCGCGGTGGAAGTCTGGGAGTTACCGAGCAGTGAGCTGGGCTCATTCCTGACCGGGATCCCGGCGCCGCTGGGCCTGGGTAAGGTGCAACTGGCGGATGGCCGATGGGAAAGCGGATTCATCTGCGAACCTTACGGCCTGGAAGGTGCAACCGATATCAGCCATTTGGGTGGATGGCGAGCGCATCTGCAAACCAGAACCTGATTCGAAAACCGGCCCCCTCTCGTTCCGGGAGAGGGGCTGGATGAGCAAGCCATTCTCCAGACACACCTGCCCGGCTGATCCCCCCGCATTTCAGGCACAAATCCCGCAGTCTTTTCCCCGCCGTGCCACTAGAATGCTGCCCATCGGGTCACTGTCAACGGAATTGCCAATGCCGCTCAGATCTGCGTTTTACTCCCAACGTTCGCTGGTACTGACGCTGGTCGCCCTCCTCGGCGCAGGCTTCCTCGCCACCTCGCTGCTCAGCTACTACGCCTCTCGAGCCTCGATCCGCGACAACATCGTCAATACGGAACTGCCGCTGACCTCCGACACCGTTTACTCGGAAATCCAGAAGGATCTCGTCAGACCGATCCTGATTTCCTCGATGATGTCTCGCGACACTTTCATGCGCGACTGGGTGGTGAACGGCGAAAAAGACAGCGATCAGATGACCCGCTATCTCGACGAGGTCATGACCCACTACGGTGCCTACACCGCATTTTTCGTCTCCAACAGCAGCCACACCTACTACCACGCCAAGGGTGTGCTCAAACAGGTGAAGATCGACGAGCCGCGCGACGCCTGGTACTTCCGCGTGCGCGACATGAAAGATCCCTACGAGATCAACGTCGACCCGGACCTGGCCAACAAAGACAACATGACCTTTTTCATCAACTACAAGGTCTTCGATTACAACGATCGCTTCATCGGTGCCGCCGGTGTGGGGCTGACGGTGGACGCGGTCATCAAGCTGATCGACAAGTATCAACAGCGTTATCAACGCAGCGTTTACTTCGTCGACACCTTTGGCCGACTGGTGCTGACCGGCGCCGAGGGCGGGCCGGAAGGTGCGCGGGCCGGGAAAAGCCTGACGGATCTCGACAGCATGAAAGGCCTGGTCAGCCAGTTGCCCAAACCCCATAGCGGCAGCTACGAATATTCCGCCCACGGTCAGGGACATTTCCTCAATGTGCGGTTCATTCCGGAGCTGAACTGGTATCTGTTCGTTGACAAACGTGAAGACGGCGCGCTGAGTGAAATCCGTCAGTCGCTGTACCTCAATCTGCTGATCTGTCTGCTGGTGACGTTGATCGTGCTGGCGCTGGTCAATCGTTTGATCAAACGCTATCAGGACAAGATCCACGCCCAGGCCACCCTCGACAGCCTCACTGAACTGCCCAACCGCCGCGGCTTCGACCTGCTCGCCGCACACGCCCTGCAGGAAGCGCATCGCGAGCCGAAACCGCTCACGGCACTGCTGCTGGATCTGGACCACTTCAAAGAGCTGAACGACACCTACGGTCACATGGCCGGCGATCAGGTTTTGATCGGCTTTGCCCGGGACCTGCAAAGCTGCCTGCGGCATTCCGACATCGTCTGCCGTTGGGGCGGTGAGGAATTTATCGTTCTGCTGAAGGACACTGACGGCGAGACCGGTCAGAAGATCGCCGAGAAGATCCGTCGACACGTCGAACAGCATCAATATGCCTACAACGATCACACCTTGAATCTGACGGTCAGCATCGGCGCCACCACCCTGCAACCGGATGACACCTTGCACAGCCTGCTGTCCCGGGCCGATCATGCGATGTACCGGGCCAAACAGACCGGTCGCAACCGCACCTGCATGGAAATGCCTCACTCTGCCTATGCCTGACGACCATGAACAAACCTGACCTCTGCCCGGCCTGCGGCGCCCGCAACGACTGCACCCTGGCCGATCCGCGCACCGCCGACCGTGCCTGCTGGTGCTACGGCGTTTCCATTGACCCGGCGGTCCTCGAAGCGCTGCCGCCGGAACTGCGCAATCAATCCTGCCTGTGCCCGCGTTGCGCCCGGGTCGAGGCGCAACTGCAAGCGGCAAAGCGATCGATCCCGTAAGATGCGCGCCCCGCCCCCTGCGATTCCTGATCATGCGTGTCGACCGTTTCCTCAGTAACCTGCCCCGCTACAACCGTAAGCAGGTTCGCCTGTTGCTGGTGGAAAAGCGCGTGCGTATTGACGGAAAAATCGTCAGCGATCCCCACAGCGAAGTCCTGGAATTCAGCCGTGTCGAAGTCGACGATGAAGTGCTGCAAACGGGAAAACCAGCGCGTTACTTCATGCTGCACAAGCCGCAGGGTTGCGTCAGCGCCACGCGCGATTCCGAGCATCCAACCGTGCTTGACCTGATTCATGAGCCGGACAAGGACGACTTGCATATTGCCGGACGCCTCGATTTCAACACCACAGGCCTGATGCTGATCACCAACGATGGCAACTGGTCGCGGCGCCTGACCCAGCCCCAGACCAAACTGCCGAAGGTCTATTACGTCGAGACCGAGCAGGAGATCGGTCCGGAATATGCGATCAAGTTCGCCGAAGGGATCTACTTCGCCTTCGAAGACCTGACCACCCAACCGGCGCAACTGGAAGTGCTCGGCCCACGGACGGCGCGGCTGAGCATCGTCGAGGGGCGCTACCATCAGGTGAAGCGCATGTTCGGTCACTTCAACAACAAGGTGCTGCGCCTGCACCGCGAATCCATGGGTCCGTTGCACTTGGATAACGCGCTAAAACCGGGCAAATACCGCGCCCTGCGCACCGAAGAGATCCATTTGTTCTAAGCCGACGACCGCTCAGCAGAAGTTGTCGAACAATTTGCCAACGGCACTTGCGCGATCCGGATCCCCCTGCTTGAATCAGGACGTCGGCCAAATTGTGACCGATGAGTCACACATAACATCCAAGAAACCTTTTGCCGGTAGAAAGCCCCCAGGGCTTCGCCTCAGCCGGCAGATTGCCCGCCAATAACAATACCCGTCGACCTGCCGTTCCGGATCGACATGGGCTCCAAAATTCCAGGCGTATGCCTACCTGTCACAAAGCTCGTGCAATCTCTATTTGCGCGCATACCCGCTTGCCAGGAGTCTTATGACATGAGGCCAGAAATCGCTGTGCTGGATATACAGGGTCAGTATCGGGTTTACACGGAGTTCTATCGCGCAGACGCCGCGGAAAAGACCATTATTCTGGTCAACGGCTCGATGGCCACGACTGCGTCGTTTGCACAGACCGTGAAAAATCTGCACCCGCAATTCAACGTGGTCTGCTACGACCAGCCCTACGCGGGCAAGTCGAAAGTCCACAACCGTCACGAGAAAATGCTGACGAAGGAAATCGAAGCCCAGATTCTTCTGGAGCTGATCGATCACTTCGCCGCCGAGCATGTGCTGTCGTTTTCCTGGGGCGGTGCCGCGACCATGGTCGCCCTTGCCCACCAGCCACGGCGTATCGAAAAGGCCGTGATCAGTTCGTTCTCACCGGTGATCAACGAACCGATGCGCGACTACCTCGAACGAGGCGTGAATTATTTGAGCAACCTGGATCGCAACCGCGTCGGCCACCTGGTGAACAACACGATCGGCAAGCACCTGCCATCACTGTTCAAGCGTTTCAACTATCGCCATGTCAGCAGCCTCGCCGAGCACGAATACGGGCAGATGCACTTTCACATCAGCAACGTGCTGAACAGTGATCGCCAGTGCTATCTGAATGCGGCGAAAAAGATCAACGTGCCGGTGCTGTTCATGAACGGCGAATGGGACGAGTACACCGCCGCCGAAGACGCCCGGCTGTTCGGCAACCACGTGGCGCAAAGCACCTTCACCACCCTGCAGGCCACGGGACACTTCCTCGACATGGAACACAAAACCGCTTGCCGGGACAGCCAGAACGCCCTGCTCGGTTTCCTGAAACCTGCACAGCAGCCCATGAGCCGAACGCGTCACCCGTTTGTCCAGGATCACCATGCATTGGCCGTCTGAAACAGCGTCGTCGCGAGCGAGCCTGCGGGTCTGAGATAAAGCCGTCCTCCAGCCCGCAGCGCTTGCCCGCGATGACCGATCCGGCCCTGATTCAGGCTTTTGCGCTCGCCGCACGCAAAGAAAACTTCAAATCCGTGGCCGAGTCTGGTACAAAGTCAGCCGCTCTGAGCGGGTGTCGTATAATGGCATTACTCCAGCTTCCCAAGCTGATAACGAGGGTTCGATTCCCTTCACCCGCTCCAATCGAATTCATGTCCTGCGTCGTGGTTTGACGGGGGATGCGCAAACAGAAAAAACCGGTCTTGATGGCCGGTTTTTTTGTGCCTGTGATTTGTAGCGCAAAAGCCCGCTTTTGAACCATTCAGAAACAACACGTTGATTGAATTCAACCCGTCTTCCCTTACGCTCGTGACAATCCGACACTCATTTCGCGAGCGCTCCGAAGCGTTCAGGCAATACATCCCGGTAACCGTGAATTCGCATGGCGAGTTGAGTTGCCAGACCTCCCTGGCTGCTTCTCGACCGGGGACACCCAGGAACAGGCGATTGAGATGGTCTCGAAGGAATGCTCCACGTAAAGCCAGATTGGACTGCTTACAAACTTAAAATTTAATTATGCATTATTGTGGCTTATCGACATAAATCTAGGTTAACCCATATCAAAATGGAGTTAACTGATTTGACGCACTGAAGGTTAACTCTATAATTTTGGGTATCGACTGACCTTTATGCGACATAAGGCACACCATGCTGGAATTAAGCCTCAGCAAACCAAGCGAGATCGTCAAGCGGCTCTGCCAACGCCTGCGCACAGAGCGGATAGCCCTGCAAATGACACAAGCCGATGTGGCTGCTCGCGCCGGTGTCGGCACCAATACGGTGGCCAACCTTGAAGCCGGGCGTAATGTCAGTTTCGAAACCGTGGTCCGTGTAGCCATGGTTGTTGGGCGTGTCCAGGAAGTCGAAGATCTGTTCTTGCCAAAACTGGACAGCCTGGACGACATCCTTCGCTATGAAGACAGTTCCAGGCGTCAGCGCATAAAAAGGAAATCAGGAAATGCTTGAACGAGTGGACGTCTATTACGACGGATGGGGTGAACACTGGCGGTGGGGCACACTCGTTTCCACGACGGCAATCACCGGTCGTCCACTGATCGTGTTCGAGTACAGCGACGAGGCAAAGAGCAGAGGCCTGGAACTGTCGGCGTACAGGCTGCCATTGGAAGGTCCCAAGTTACGGCGTGACTTTCCGTCCCATCAATTGGGTTTGCCTGGACCTGTCTACGATTCGCTGCCGGATGGCTGGGGCATGCTGCTGATGGATCGCTTGTTCAAGCGGCGCGGCCTTAACTCCGCACGCATCGGCCCGCTCGAGCGTCTCGCTTACATTGGCAACAGTGCTATGGGCGCGATGTCATTCGAGCCGGTGGCACCCGAGGCGCTGGAGCCGCAAGTTGAGGTCTCCATCGATCTGTTAGCGGCTGAGGTGCAGGAAGTTCTCAATGGTGAAGGTGGTGAATTCTTGCAACGGCTGTTGCTGGTGGGTGGCTCTCCGCAGGGTGCCAGACCAAAAGCCTTGGTCTATCGCGATCCGCAAACCGACACTTACACCACCATAGCCAGATCAGGCTTCGAAGCCTGGCTGGTCAAGTTTCCCGCGCGGCAGGAGCATCCCGAGGTGTGTGCCATCGAAATGGTCTACGCCGAATGCTTGCGGATGTGTGGAATAAAGACACCTGACACTCAGTACTTCAGCCTGCCAAACGGGCTGGCAGCGTTTGCTACCAAGCGCTTTGATCGCGAAGACGACTTACGCGTGCCTATGCAAAGTCTCGCTGCCTTCACTGCCGCTGATTTCCAGAATGCCGGAGCACTGGACTACGTCAATTTCCTGCGTGCAACTCATCTGTGCACCAATGACGTAAGGGAGAAAGCGCTCGCGTTTGAGCGTGTAGTTTTCAACGTCGCGTTCAATAACCGAGATGACCACCCAAAGAACTTCGCCTACATCATGTCGGAATCCGGCCAATGGAAGCTGGCGCCAGCCTACGATGTGACCTTCTGCGAGGGTCCCGGCGGTTACCACCAGATGGACGTAATGGGCGAGGCATTGGAAATCGGGCGAAAAGCCCTTCTCGATCTTGCAGAAGAAGCAGAGGTTTCGTCTGAAACGGCCGACGCTGTCATCGCCCGATTCTGCGAAGTGGCCGACCAGTTCGCGGCGATGGCCGAAAAGATGTATCCCGGCGTCATCACTCAAGACACGTTGCAAACCATCCAGAAACGAATCGATGAGAACGTAGAGCGGCTACGCTGAGTTGCTTACAGATCCCCGACACTCGTTCGGTTCTCACGCTCGCCCCGACCCGCTAGCATTTCCCCATCACCCACCACCCTCCCCCTGCGCGGCCATCGACGAATACGCGCCATCACCTTTCGAGGGACTTCAAATCGTGGCCGTTGAGCCACTCAACTCAAATTCAAACGAGCACCAATCCATGACCCAGAACATTTACGACAACCCCGAATTCTTTCAGGGTTACAGCCAGTTGAACCGCTCCCTCGGCGGCCTCGATGCCGCGCCGGAATGGCCGGCGCTGAAAGCCTTGTTGCCCTCCCTGCACGGTTTGCAGGTGGTGGATCTGGGCTGCGGTTACGGCTGGTTCTGCCGCTGGGCCAGCGAACAAGGTGCAGCCGACGTGCTGGGGCTGGATGTCTCGGAGAAAATGCTCCAACGGGCGAAGGAAACGACTTCAGCCGCGAACATCCGCTACGAACGTGCCGACCTGGAACGGCTCGATTTGCCTGCGTGCACATTCGATCTGGCCTACAGCTCGCTGGCCCTGCACTACATCAAGGATATCCCGGGGCTGTTCGCCAGGCTGCATACGGCGCTGAAACCCGGTGCGCATTTCGTGTTTTCCATCGAGCATCCGATCTTCATGGCGCCGCGCAATCCGGGCTGGCTGATCGACAGCGAAGGTAACAAGCGCTGGCCGCTGGACAGTTATCAGAGGGAAGGCGAACGGGTGACGAACTGGCTGGCCGACGGTGTGATCAAGCAGCATCGCACGATCGGGACACTGCTCAACGCGTTGATTGGCGCCGGGTTCACGATTCAACACGTCAATGAATGGGGCCCAAGCGATGCAGAGGTGGCCGCGCAGCCGGCCCTCGCCGAAGAACGCGAGCGGCCGATGATGATGCTGGTCGCCGTACAGCGCTGAGTTTTCAGATCATCTGTGGAGAGGGAGCAAGCTCCCTCTCCATGGGTATCTAGCGTGTGGCGACGATGAACAATCGCGGAAACGGCAACAGCACCGAACCATCGGCCAGCGCCGGATAAGCCTTCGCAACCTCCGCCAGATAGTGCGCCAGATACTCCACCCGCTCTGCTTCAGTCAGCGGGCTGAGAAACGGAATCAAACCGCTGCCCTTGAACCATTCGACAACGCCTGAAGCGCCGCCCGCCAGCTGATGGTGATAGGTGGTGCGCCACACATCGACCCGCGCACAATGCGCACGCAGCATCGAGAAATAAGCACTGGCATCCGCCATCTCGGTCCGCTGCCCTGCCGCGCCTGCCAGTTTGCTGGCCCAGGGCCCGTCGGCAGCCACTTCACGCATCAAGCGATGGGACGGCTCGTTGAGGTTGTCCGGCATCTGGATCGCCAGACTGCCGCCCTGCGCCAGCTTGCCCGCCAACGCCGGCAACAACGCCGCGTGATCCGGCACCCACTGCAACACCGCGTTGGCGAAGATCACATCGAATGGCCCTTCATCGGCCCACGTATCAATGTCCGCCACCTTGAACCGCAACTGCGGCAGACGCTTGCGCGCGGCCTCGATCATGTCCTTTGAGCTGTCGAGCCCCTGCACGTCCGCCCCCGGGAAACGCTCCACAAGAAGCTCGGTCGAGTTGCCGGGGCCGCATCCAATATCGACCACGGAGCGTGCTGGCTGCGTGGGAATCGCCGCCAGCAGGTCACGGGCCGGGCGGGTGCGTTCATCTTCGAAAGCGACGTATTGTCTGGCGGACCAGGTCATTGCGTTCTCCTGTCTTGGACGTTTTGGCGAAACATGGAAAAGCGACTGCCGTCACGATACAGCGAACTTGCAGGCCTGCCTTCCCCTACCTACGTCCGATAACGCCGGTCTGGCAGTGAACACCGAGATTTGTAAGTAGAATTTTCGCCACACCTCAGATGTCTGAATTTCAAGCGCCCCTCAATAAGGAACAAGGTCATGAAATTCGCAAAGATTTCACAAACGCTCGCACTCTGGGCCGGCAGCCCCAAGACGTTCATGGGAGCTTTGATTCTGATTGGACTATGGGGACTGAGCGGGCCGATTTTTCATTTCAACGACACCTGGCAACTGATCATCAACACCTCGACCACAATCATCACGTTCCTGATGGTGTTCCTGATCCAGAACACCCAGAACCGCGACACCGACATTCTGCATTTGAAGCTCGACGAACTGTTGCTGGTAACCAAAGAGGCACAGAACGCAATGCTCGGGCTGGAAGCGCTGGATCTCAAACAACTGGAAGCCCTGCGCAAGCACTACCGGACATTGGGCGAAGGCGAAGTTTTCAACCTGGAGGGGTTGGGAGAAAAGAGCAAACCGAAGCAGGACTTGAATGATTGCTGAGCAGAAAAAACGGCGCATCGAGCGCCGTTTTTTGTTTTACCCGGTTTCAGCGACTGGCTTGCAGCGCTCGGGCCATTTCCAGATGGCTTTGCAGCTTCGGCAGGGTCTCGTCGGCGAAGGCCTTGATTTCCGGCACGTCGGTAGTCCGGGCTTCCTGCTGGATCTGGTCGATGGCTTCTTCGGTGGCTTTGACCTGGCTGGCGGCGTAAGCCTGATCGAAAGACGCGCCGTCCTTCACCTCCGGAATCAACGTCTTGGCCTTGTCGGCGAGCTCTTCGCGGGGGGCCACAGGCAGATCGAGTTTTTTGGCGATTTTCGCCAGATGCTGGTTGGCCGTGGTGCGGTCGTTGATGACCACGATGGTGTAATCCTTGACCTCTTTCGATTCGGCCTTGCCGTGCGCCTGACGACTGGCCTCGATGTCGGCCATGCCTTTGGCCGAGGCTTCGTTGATGAAGTCGGCGGGCGACTGGGCAAATGCGCTGCCGGCACACAGGCCCAGCAGGCTGACAAAACTGATGTTGCGTACTCGGGTGGCCATCCGGCTCATGGTCGCGCCCTCCTTCTCGGCAAATTCAAGCGGGAGCTTGCGCCCCCGCCTCTCAATCAAAACAACCTTCGCCGACTACTTCGATTTCTGAGCGGGCTTGCGGCCCATTTCGGTTTTAGGCTCTTTGTCGACAGTCGTGGTGGTGGTTTTCCCACCTTTGCGACCGGCTTCAGAGGCCTTTGTTCGATCGTTGGCGAAGTTTCCCGAGTTCGAGTTTCTTGAGTTAGGCATGATTCTCTACCTCTTGGTATTGATCGTAAGCGAGCTGTTGCCCGCCTAAGTTGAGAAAAACACAGCCCTCAAAGGTTTATAAAAATTGCCGTTGCCGCGACGAACGGCCAGGCCGTCAGATACCCCGGGCCTGATGATTCTGTCTTTTGGCGGCGTACATGGCTTGGTCAGCGTGGCGAAACAGCTGCTGCTCGTGATGGCCGTGTTCGGGGAAACGCGCAACCCCGATGCTCGGCTCGATGCTCAGGTTATGCCCGTCCAGACGCATGGGTTGCACCAGTACCTGTCGGATCTTTTCCGCCACGCTGTCGGCATCGTCAGGGGCGTGGACGCTGTGCAGCAGCACCACGAATTCATCGCCGCCAATCCGTGCCACGGTGTCGGTCTCGCGTACGCAGCCCTTGAGGCGGTTGGCCACGGTCTGCAGCAACATGTCGCCGACGCCGTGGCCGAAGGTGTCGTTGACCTGCTTGAAGCGATCCAGATCGACATACAGCAGCGCCATGTGCCCCGAGGCTTCCCGGGCTGCGGCCAGCGCAGCCTTGAGTCGCTCGCGCAACAGTCCGCGGTTGGGCAGTTGGGTCAACTGATCATATTGCGCCATGCGTCGCAGACGGGCGTGCAATTGCTGGCGCTCGATGGCCGTGGCGACCTGGGCGCAGACGTATTGCAGCAGTTCCTTGTCGCGCTCGGTGTAGCGCTCGCCGCCGGGCAGGCTTTTGACGATCAGGGCGCCGATGGTGCCGTTCTTCGAGTTCAGCGGTACGCCGAGCCAGCACGGTGATTGCTGCCCGGCCACCAGCGCTTCGAAACCCGGCGGTGCCTGCGGGCAATCGGGAGTCAGCAGGATCGGTTGGCCGCTGCGGATCACCTCGGCGCACAGGCGCCCGGTCACCGTGCCCGGTTGCTCCGGTTGCGCCTCGTCATCGTCGACGTGATAGGGGAAATCCAGCTTTGCACAGTGCTCGTCGTACAGCGCCACGGAAAAATTCAGCGCCGGAAGCCACTCGCCGATGATCATGTGGATGCGTTTGAACAGCGCCAGCAGATCTTCCGCCGCATGGGCCGCTTCGGAGATCGCATACAACGCGGCCTGACGGGATTCGGCGAGTTTGCGCTCGGTGATGTCCCGCGCCACGGCAATGCGCAATTGATCGACCTCCGACCAGCGTGCCGACCAGAGGATGTGCACGATGCTGCCGTCCTTGCGCACGTAGCGGTTTTCGAAATTGTGCTTGGGCTCGCCGCCCATGATGTCTCTGGCGGCGGCCAGGGTGCGCTCACGGTCGGCGGGATAGACGTAGTCGATCATCGACTGGCCGATCAGCTCGTCCGGGGTATAACCGAGAATCCGCTCGCAGGCCGCGCTGACAAAAACGAAACGACCTTGTTTGTCGACCGCGCAGACGGCGTCCAGCAACAGATCGATGTAACTCGCCAAAGGCGCAGAATTTCGGCTTTCCATGGTTCAGCGTGGGTGTCCGGCAATGCAGCACTGATCAACCGTCCCTGACCTCGACCTCGCATCCCGGCGATTATTTTCAAGCCTTGTTCGGCATCAGCCCCGGCAGCGCATGCACCAGCGCGTTGATGGCGAAACCGATGAACATTACCCCGCACAACCGGGTGATGGCCAGTTCATGGCGCTGATACAGCGTACGCACCTGACGGGCGCCGACAACGCCAATGAGAATAGCGTAGGCGAGCAATCCGCCGAGGAAACTCAGGGCAATCAGCATCGGCAACATCGACCAGTTAAGCAGTTCGGCACGGCTCGACAGCAGCGCGGTGAACGTTGCCACCGCTACCGGGTAGGCCTTGGGGTTGGTCAGGCCGAACAGGATGCCGTGCCAGAACGGCTGGCGCGCCGCGCCCTGGGGTTGATCGCCGTTGCTGCGTTTGGCCCGCACGGCGCGCCAGCCAAGCCAGAACAGGTACAGACCGCTGAGCACACCGAGCACATCAAACGCGGTGCTACCGATTTCCCGGGCGCCGACAATCGCGATCAGCGCGGTGCTGCACCAGATCACATCGCCCAACAAATGCCCGCACAGAAACCCCGCCCCGGCCCGACGGCCGCGCGCGGCGCCGATGCCGAACACCGCCAGCACACCCGGCCCCGGCGTGATGCCGTAGATGAAACCCGAGGCCAGTACGGCCATAAGCAACGATGGAGTCATGAAATACCTGCAAGCGCCGCAAAACGTGGCCGCCAGTCTAGCCCAGCGGTTTGTGAATATTCACGGCTCGTTGAAAAAACGCATCCCGGCATAGGGCTTTTGCCGACATGCGGCCAGCCGCGAGGCCAGATCGCCGACGTGGGCTTCGAGCTTGTGCCCATCCGGGTCGAGGAAGTAGAACGATGCGCCTTCGCTGCGGTTGTCGCGCCATTCCGGCACGTTCGCGGCACGAAGCTGATACACGAACAGCGGGAAATCCGCAGCGCCGAGGGTGAAGGCGTAATGGGTGTAGTCGGCGGCGGGCTCGGATTGGCGTTGTGCATCGAGGGAGAGACACAACCACAAGCCCGGGAGCGACAAGTAGGCACCGGCGTCCCACGTGGCCTCAACCCCCAAGCCCAGCACGTCGCGGTAGAACACGAGGCTGCGATCCAGGTCGGTGACGGCGAGGGTCAGGTGGTTGAGGCCGGTAAGCATCGGTCAGTAACCTCTGAGGTCTTCGGGGACGGTGTATTGCTTGCCGTCGTAGGTCAGGGTGACTTGGGTGTTTTTCAGGTTGGTGGTTTTGGAAACGCACTCTTTGCCTGACTGGGTCGAGGTGTACACCACACCACTTGAGGAAACAATCAGGTCAGCGAAGCCATTATGGCTGGATGGGCCGATTTCCACGGTCCTAAGGATTTTCGTGTCTTTGGTATCGCACTCACCGCTACCCTCACCAAATTCCTTGCGAATGACCAGGCCTTCCAGCACCGGTCGCAACTTGCTGCCTTCGCGGACATACAGCGCCAGATCGGTTTTCGCATAGGGATTGGCTCTTGAAAGCTGGTCGGCAAAATCCGACCGCAGGCCAAAGGCGCGAACGTCCGACGCCAGACGATATCGAGCGGTATCGATCTTCAAGTCTTCGAAGCTGATCGCGTCGGAGTTGTAGGCACCGGGTTTGACGTAAGTCGCCAGCGGCTTGGCATTGGCGGCGTTAAGAAGCGACAGTTCCAGGTCGAACACGCCGTCGTGGTCACCTTCGGAGTCGGACACGAAGGTGGATTTGGCCGAGATCGCCTTGTCCGGGAAGGCCGGCCACACTTTGCAGCGTGACAGGGAGTGACCGTCGAATTTCTTTATCTCACAGGCGGCGTGGGCCTGAGTGGTAACGGCCAGAAAACCGAGGGCGATGAAAAGTCGGGTCGGGGTGAGCATTGTTCTTCCTTGATAAAAGTCGCGTTGGTTCTGTATCACTCGATGGCTTTGAAACCTTTAGGCAAGACGTAGGATTTTCCGTCGTAGTGAAGGGTTGTCAGTTCAGGGGAGCTGACATTGACCTTGTCTTCGCAAGTATCGCCTTCGACGACATTGGTCGTGTTTGTCTGCCGGGTTTTGATAATCAGATCGGCATAACCATGGGAGCTGGTCTTGGCGATTTCTACTGTTCTGGTCATCTCAAATCGCTCACCAGTGCAATCACCGTCCCATTCGCCGCCGTACTCGTAAACCACTAATTGACTGAGCACAGGGCGTAACTTGTCGCCTTCTTTTACAAAAAGAGAGAGGTGCGTTTCCTCAAGCGGATTGAGGCGAGAGGCATTGGTGAACTGCACGCGAACACCAAACGCCCGTACCTCTGGAGTCAGCTTGTAGCGCGCGGTATCGAGCGAAAGATCTCGCAATGCCACCCCACCCGAGAAGAAAGCGGAGGCTTGGTGATAAGTGGCAACCGGTTCCGTTTGGTCGCTTTTCAAGACAGATAAAGTGAAATCATAGGTGCCGCTCGTATCGGTAGCACCCGGCCCGGAACTGCGCTGAAATTTCGCATTCGCGTTGATATTCAATCCCGGAAAGGCCGGCCACTCCTTGCACACGGAGAAATCCAGGTCACCGTTCACCGGCGCAGGCACACAATCAGCCAACACCTGCCCCGCCATCAACGCCCCGCAAAGCACCAGCCCCACCGTCACCACAGACTTCACTGTCACGCCCCGCTCCTTGATGTTTTTCAGCCGCGCACTATCCCCTGCTCGATCCGCCGATTCAACCAGTTCAACGCCTGATCCCCGCCCCGTCGCTTGTGCCACGCCGTGACAAAGGTAAATGGTGCGATCTGGAACGGTGGCGGCACGACGATCAACGAGTCGTCATCCACATCCTTCAACGCTCGCGAAGCCACGGTCAAAATCAGATCCGTGCCGCTGATGAACTTCGGCGCCACGCTCCAGTGCGGCAGGCTGACGGCGACGCGGCGGCGTTCGCGCAGGGCGGTCAGGGTGCGTTCGATTTCCGGGGTCCCGCTGCCGCGCATTTCCAGCAGGACGTGGGGGCGGGAAAGGTAGGTTGGCAGATCGAGGGTACCTTCGGCTGGAAGGCTCTGGCGATCCAGCAGGCAGACGTAGCGTTCTTCGAACAGCGGCGTGCTGCACAACTCACCGGGCAATTCCGGGAGTACCCCAGCAGCGAGGTCAATGTCGCCGTTGAGCAGCCCCTCGACCATCCCTTCGCGGCTGGCATGGCTGATTTGCAGGTCGATGCCCGGCGCTTCGGTACGCAACGTGCGAATCAGCCCGGGCAGAATGATCGCCGCACCGTAATCCGACATCGCAAGCCGAAAGCTCCGACGGGCACTGGCGGGATCGAAGGTGTTCGGCGCCAGCAGCGATTGCACCTGGGCCAGGACTTCGGACAGCGGCGCAATCAGTTCCAGTGCCCGGGCGGTGGGCACCAGCCCCGAACCGGCACGCACCAGCAAGGGATCACCGAGCAAGTCGCGCAAACGGGCCAGCGCATGGCTGACCGCCGGCTGGCTCAAGTGCAGACGCTCGGCAGCGCGAGTCACATGTTGCTCGGCGAGCAAGGCATCGAGGACCACCAACAGGTTGAGATCGATACGCCGAAGATCATTCATCTGATGCATGTTCCGCATGACAAAACAGAATTTAAATCTGCGCGACGAATACCCTAGAGTCCAGCAAAACCTTGCTGGAGAACGATCATGAGTACGTTGCATTGGGCAGGTCTATTGCTGCTGGCGGCAGTGGCCGGGGCCGTCGTACCGTTTCAAAGTGCGATCAACACCAACCTGGCCCGAGGGCTGGGCCATCCGTTATGGGCGACATTGGCGTCACTGCTGGTCAGTGTGCTGGTGTTGTTGCCGGTCATCGTCGCTCTGCGCTTGCCGCTGCCATCCCTGGCGTTCATCGGCAAGGCGCCGTTGTGGATGTGGGCCGGTGGCGCCTTCGGGGTGTGCTTTGTGGCATTGGCGGTGGTGCTGGTGCCGAAGCTCGGTGCATCGGGGTTTGTCGCGCTGGCCCTGGCCGGGCAGGTGCTGGCGTCGATGGCGCTGGATCACTTCGGGTTATTCGGCCTGCTGGAAAAACAGCTGACCTTGCCACGGGTTTTCGGCGCAATGCTGTTGATCGCCGGTGTGATGTTGATCCAGTTTTCCTCTGCGATAGAAAAAAGCGCTGTGACGACAGGATGATTCATGACATGGGAGTCGTCAGGCGTTTCACGATCTGACGCTCCTGCTTCGCATTGCCCTACAAACAAAACTCCAACGCCCCTCAGCGCTATCGGATATGACCGATTCTGACCCGGTATCGCTCTCTGTAAAGTCTGGCAACACACACAAATTGCAACATCCCATGGATTGCCATGCTCAAGGAGAGCTGCCGTGAATCATCTGTCCGATACCGCCGCCCACACCTTCACTCACTATCGCAAGGTCATCGCTCTGGCGGACCACGACTGGGAAGCTGCCGAAGCCGGAAAAATCGCCGCCCTCAATGTCGAAGTCAAAGGCTGCAACGAACTGGTCGATCAGCACGGGCGCTCCTTCCATCACTTTGGCACCACGTCCTACCTGGGCCTCGATCACCACCCGGCCCTGCTCGAAGGCGCCATCTCGGCACTGCAGGAAACCGGCACGCTACGGATCGCCAACTCTAAAAACCGCTGCAAACTGGCGCTGCTCGATCGTTACGAATGCGAACTGTCTGAACTGTTCGGCGCCGTGTGCCTGAGCAGTCTGTCCTGCAGCGCTGCCAGTGCCGGGATCCTGCCATTGCTGGCCAGTGGGGTGTTCACGCACAACCGCCCGCCGGTGATGGTGTTCGATCGTCTGGCGCACTATTCGATGAATCACCTGAAGGCCAGTTGCGCCGATGAAACCCTCGTATTGACCTGTCCCCATAACGATATGGATTTTCTCGAATCGGTGTGCCAGCGCCACGCCACGGTCGCCTACGTTGCCGACGGTGCCTACAGCATGGGCGGCGTCGCCAATCTGGACGGTCTGCTGTACCTGAAAGAACGCTACGGCCTGTTCCTTTATCTGGACGACTCCCATGCGCTGTCGGCGGTCGGCAGCAACGGGGCCGGACTGGTGCGGCCAAGAATGCCGGCGCTGGATGAGGACTGTCTGATCGTCGCGTCACTGGCCAAATCGTTCGGGGCCAGCGGTGGTCTGGTGATGTTGGGGAATGAGCGGCAGAGGAAGTTGATTCAGCGTTACGGCGGGCCGAGCAACTGGTCGCAAAGCCTCAATTGCGCCGCCATCGGCGCGGGCCTTGCTTCGATCCAGTTGCATCGCAGTGCTGAACTGCGTGCACTGCAGGTTCGGCTCCAGGCCAACATTCGCCTGTTCGACAGTCTTCTGAGCACCGAACAGCATGGCAGCCCCATGGCCATTCGCTTGATCAATTGCGGTGAGGCCACCCTGGCCACGCGTATTGCCATAGAGCTGGCCGAACACGGCTTTTTCACCAGCGCGGTATTTTTTCCGGTGGTGGCTCAAGGTAAAGCCGCGATTCGCGTTACATTGCGCGCCGATATGGAATCGACACTGATCCATCACTTCTGTGATGTGATCATCGGATTGTTTCTGACTCACCGCGGCCATCGCGACCACTGAGCCTGCACGGACGACTCATGAACCCCGGCCTCATCCTGCTTCTTACCTGCGCCACCGTGTTCCTCGCCCAACTGGGCATGAGCATTTATCTGCCGGCGTTGCCGCACATCGCCGGGCACCTGCACGTCGATGCAACGCAGGTGGCCTGGGGCCTGTCGCTGTACCTGATGGGCATGGCGCTGCCGATGCTGCTTTGGGGCAGCCTCGCACAACGCATCGGCCGCAAACCGGTGCTGCTGGCGGCGCTGGGGATTTACGGGCTGGCGAACCTGGGGTTGCCGTTGGGCTCGACACTGGAGTCGTTCCTGCTGCTGCGACTGTTTCAAGGGATCGGCGCCAGCGGTATTTCGGTGATGGCGCGGGTGCTGATCCGAGACAGTTTCCGGGGCGATCTGCTGGCGAAGGCGTTGTCGTGGATTTCGATTTCGTTCGTCGTCGCGCTCGGGATCGGGCAATACGCCGGCTCGCTGATTCAGGTGACGCTGGGCTGGCAGGCGATCTTCTATCTGCTGGGTGCGCTCAGCCTGTCGATGGCCGCGCTTGTCTCGCGTCTGGGTTTTCCGCAACTCGTCGAGACGCCCGCAACCGCATCGTCCTGGGCGGTCTACGGAAGGATTCTGACTCACCGGGCGTTTCTTCTGCCGGCGCTCGCAGGCGGCCTGGGTTATGGCGTGATCATCGCGTTCAACAGCGCTGCGCCGTTGATTCTGCAAGGCCCGTTCGGTTGGTCGACGACCGATTACGGACTGTTGGGCTGGCCGATCAGTGCGGCGTATTTTCTGGGAGCGCTGGCGGTCAATCGCTTTGTGCTGCGTACCGGTCAGCATCGGTTGATGACGTTGGGTGTGGGCCTGGTGATGGCCGGAAGCGGGGTGATGCTGGCGGGCAGCCTGTTGGCCAGCTCCGTTGCCTGGCTGCTTTGGCTGCCTTACTGCGTCGCCGTGTTCGGCCAGTCGCTGAACTATCCGATCAGCCTGTCACGGGCCAACGATGGAGCGCCGATTGCCGGCGCTTACGCAATGGCCCTGAGTGGTTTCATTCATCAATTGATGGCCGCGTTGATCGGCGCCGTGGCCAGCCTGCTGGCCGGTCCACACGCGTGGCCGCTGTCGCTGCTGTGTTGCTTTCTGGCGGCGGGCGCGGTGCTCTGCACGAGGTTCACGCCCGATCGTCAGTCCGCTTAAAACGCGCTGCGGAAAATCTCCTCGATCTGCCGTTGATCGGCCGCCCGTGGGTTGGTGAAGCCGCAGGCGTCCTTCAGAGCATTGGCGGCGAGTATCGGGATGTCAGTGCATTTGGCGCCGAGGTCGCGCAAGCCGCCGGGGATGTCGACGTCCCTGGCCAGGCAGCGGATCGCGTCAATCGCAGCTTTTGCGCCCTCTTCCGGGCTGAAACCACGGATGTCGGCGCCCATGGCGTGGGCCACATCAGTGAGGCGATCGGCGCAGACCAGCGCGTTGAACGTCTGCACGTGGGGCAGCAGCACCGCGTTGCACACCCCGTGCGGCAGGTCGTAGAAACCGCCCAACTGGTGCGCCATCGCATGCACGTAACCGAGTGAGGCATTGTTGAACGCCATGCCGGCGAGGAACTGCGCGTAGGCCATGTTTTCCCGCGCCGCCAGATCGCTGCCGTCACGTACCGCCAGACGCAGGTTATTGCTGATCAGAGTCATCGCTTTCAGCGCGCAGGCGTCGGTGATCGGGTTGGCGGCGGTGGACACATAGGCTTCGATGGCATGGGTCAGCGCGTCCATGCCGGTGGCGGCGGTCAGGCTTTTGGGCATGGCGACCATCAGCGCCGGGTCGTTGACCGACAGCAGCGGCGTGACATTGCGGTCGACGATGGCCATTTTCACGTGCCGGGTTTCGTCGGTGATGATGCAGAAACGGGTCATCTCGCTGGCCGTGCCGGCGGTGGTGTTGATGGCGATCAACGGCAATTGCGGCTTGGCCGACTGATCGACACCTTCGTAATCTCGGATCTGCCCGCCGTTGGTCGCGCACAGCGCGATGCCCTTGGCGCAGTCATGGGGCGAGCCGCCGCCGAGGGAGACAACGAAATCGCAGCGGCTGTCCTTGAGCAGCGCCAGCCCGGCCTCGACGTTGGCGATGCTCGGGTTGGGTCTGGCGCCGTCGAAGATCACCGAATCAATGTCCTGCATCGCCAGTTTCTCGGCGATCATCGTCGCCACGCCAGCCTTGGCCAGACCGGCGTCGGTGACGATCAGCGCCTTGCGAAAACCGTAGTTGCGGATGGCATTCATGGCATCGTCGAGGCAGCCGCTGCCCATGATGTTTACCGCGGGAATGAAAAAGGTGCTGCTCATGGCGCGTCTCCTGACAGGGGCCGGCTCGACTCCTGCGATCCGGCGGATGCATACAGGATCGACCGATCGGTCACGGCGGATGTTGATCTGGCTCAATGCCCGCTCGTGATAAAGTCGCCGTCCATCTGCCCCTTAGTTTTGAGACGTGCCCTGCAATGACCGATTTTCTGGATGTCGACGCCACCCTCGAAGACTGGAACGCGTTGCGCGCCACCACCGACTTCAGTGGTCTGCTGGTGGGCAACGGCGCCAGCCGCGCGGTATGGGACGATTTCGGCTACGACTCGCTGTTCGAAAACGCCCGCACAGTGGAGGAAAAACCGCTGAGCCCATCGGAACTGAGCGTGTTCGACGCCCTGCAGACACGCAGTTTCGAGCAGGTGCTCGGAGCGCTGAAAACCACCAGCCGGGTCAACAAGGCACTGGCCGTCAGCTCCGCTGCCCCGCGCAATCGCTATTACGCGATCAAGGAAGCGCTGATCAACACCGTCCATGCGGTGCATATTCCGTGGCGGCTGATTGAAACCTCGACTCTGGCTACGCTGAACAAAGAACTGGCGAGCTATCGCACGGTGTTCACCACCAATTACGACCTGCTCAACTACTGGGCCCTGCAACACGACAGCGACGCCATCGACGATCTGTTCAACGGCCCCGACGCCAACTTCGATCTGTGCGCAAGCCGCAGCGACAAGCCCCGCCTGCTGTACCTGCACGGCGGCCTGCATCTGGTGCGCAACCTGGACGGCAGCGCCCGCAAGCTGACCGCCACCGAAGGCACGCTGCTGGGCAGCTTTGCGATCAACAACACCCTCAAGACCCTCGACGACGTACCGCTGTTCGTCAACGAAGGGCCGAGCGCAGACAAACTCAAGACCATCCGCAGTTCGGATTACCTGTCGTTCTGCCACGACCAGTTACTCGAGCATGGCGACAGCCTGTGCATCTTCGGCCATGCCCTCGGCGAGCAGGATGCACACATCGTTCGTGCCTTGCGCCTGGCAAAACCGAAAACCGTGGCGATCTCGATCTACCCGCGCAGTGCGGCATTCATCCAGCACCAGAAACGGCATTACGCGAAGGTGTTCGACGGAACCGGCGTGGAACTGCGGTTCTTTGACTCGAAGTCCCATGCCCTGGGCAACCCGAAGCTGTCGGTGCCGGTCGAGGACTGATCATTCCTCGCTGCTGTGCACCACCACCAGCAGCTGCGCCTGCTCCTCGCCCACCGAGCGGATCCGGTGCGGTTTCTGCGCATTGAAGTGCAGCGCATCGCCCCGCTCCAGCAGCACCCGTTCGTTCATGAAATCCACTTCGACCCGGCCTTCATGGACGAACAGAAACTCCTCGCCCAAGTGTTCCTTGAAGGTCTTGTCAGTGAATTCGGTCGGCGGATAGATGATGAACGGCAACAGACTGCGCTCGCTGACCTGGTGAGCCAGCACCGCGTAACCGGGGCTGTGATCGTTGGCCGCCAGTGACTGGCGTTCGTGGCTGCGCACCAGGCTGTAGCTGTCGAGGCTGACGTTGTCTTCGGAGAACAGCTCCTCGACTTTCACGTTCAGCGCTTTCGCCAGTTTCAACGCGGCGGCAATCGACGGCGTGTTCAACCCGCGCTCGACTTTCGACAGGTAACTCTTGGTCATGCCGGATTTCTCGGCCAGCGCCTCAAGGGTTACGCCAAGTTTTTTTCTCAATAATTTCAAACGGATAGACATGCGTAGCGATTATTCCAGCAAAGGAAAGACGATTTGTCCTTGCCAATGACACAAAGTGTCATATAGCCTCTTTAGTGTCATTCATGTGCAACCACCACAGGACACCGATATGGCCAAGACATTAGCACTCCCCAAAGACCAACTGGTCAGGCAAGCGCTGACACAGATGCAAAACACCCTGGCGGATAATACGTGGACGGACCGGCAAAAGCTGGCCCTGACTTGCCGGATCCTCTTCGAGAACGGCCACGATTCGGGCCTTGCCGGGCAGATTACCGCCCGTGGCCCGCAGCCGGGTACTTACTACACCCAGCAACTGGGACTGGGGTTCGATGAAATCACCGCGAGCAATCTGCTGCTGGTCAACGAAGACCTGGAAGTGCTCGAAGGTCACGGCATGGCCAACCCGGCCAACCGTTTCCACAGTTGGGTGTACCGCGCCCGGCCGGATGTGAACTGCATCATTCACACCCACCCGACGCACATTGCCGCGCTGTCGATGCTGGAAGTACCGTTGCAGATTTCCCACATGGACCTGTGCCCGCTGTACGACGACTGCGCGTTCCTTGAAGGCTGGCCCGGCGTGCCGGTCGGCAACGAAGAAGGCGAACTGATTGCCGGCGCGTTGGGCGACAAGCGGGCGATCCTGCTTTCCCATCACGGTCAGCTGTCGACCGGGGCGACCATCGAGGAAGCCTGTGTCATCGCGCAACTGATCGAGCGCGCCGCCAAACTGCAATTGCTGGCGATGGCCGCCGGGACGATCAAACCGATCATTCCCGAACTGGGGCGCGAGGCGCATGACTGGGTGTCGAAACCCAAGCGCCACGCCGCTGCCTTCAACTACTACGCCCGGCAGAACTTGCGTCAACACGCCGATTGCCTGAACTGAATCCCCATCCTTGCGGAGCACTCACATGACCAATATTCACGGCATCATCGGCTACACCATCACCCCGTTCGGCGCCCATGGCGAAGGCCTTGACCTGCCGGCCCTCGGCCGCTCGATCGACCGCCTGATCGCCGGCGGCGTCCACGCTATCGCACCGCTGGGCAGCACCGGTGAAGGCGCCTACCTGAGCGATGCGGAGTGGGACCAGGTCGCCGAGTTCAGCATCAAACACGTCGCCGGACGGGTACCGACCGTGGTCAGCGTCTCCGACCTGACCACTGCCAAAGCCGTGCGTCGCGCACGCTTCGCCGAAGCACACGGCGCCGACGTGGTGATGGTACTGCCGGCGTCCTACTGGAAGCTCACCGAAGCAGAGATCCTTGCGCACTACCGCGCCATCGGCGACAGCATCGGCGTGCCGATCATGCTCTACAACAACCCGGCCACCAGCGGCACCGATATGTCGGTGGAGTTGATTCTGCGCATCGTCAACGGCGTGGAAAACGTGACCATGGTCAAGGAGAGCACCGGCGACATCCAGCGCATGCACAAGCTGCAACTGCTCGGCGAAGGCCGGGTGCCGTTCTACAACGGCTGCAACCCGCTGGCGCTGGAAGCGTTCGCCGCTGGCGCCAAGGGCTGGTGCACGGCGGCGCCGAACCTGATCCCGCAACTCAACCTGGATCTGTACGAAGCCACGCTGGCGGGGGATCTGGGCAAGGCGCGAGAACTGTTCTACCGCCAGTTGCCGCTGCTGGATTTCATCCTCAAGGGCGGCCTGCCGGCGACGATCAAGGCCGGGCTGCGCCTGACCGATCTGGAAGTCGGCGATCCGCGCTTGCCGGTGTTCCCGTTGAGCGAGGCCGGGCGCAGCCAGTTGCAGGGCATTCTCAAAACCCTGAGCTGATCTTCAAACCACACATCAACCCTGTGGGAGCGAGTCTGCTCCCACATTGGGAACTTCAGTGAACTCAGAGGACAGGCAAGGTCTTGTCCTTGATCACCTTCGTCGGCCCGTTGCTCTTCACGGCGGCGATCCCCTTCGCAAACGCCGCGTCCGATGAATAGGACTCGCTGCTGCCGATGATCTGCTGATTGGCAGCCTTGAGATTGAAGTAGGGATGCCCGTCCTTCGTCGTTTTCTTCTCGTAGCGCTCATCCAGCGGACTGTTGCCCTGCACCGCCGCGATACCATTTTCGGCGGCACGGTGAGAGGTGTACAACTCGCTGGTCAGAATGGTTTCGGCATTCGCCGCTTTCAGCACGAACCTGAACTGGCCGTTGCTGCTTTTGCTCAATTCATACCATCCGGACATGCTGCGTCTCCTTATCGATGGGTCACAGGGTGATTTTAGTCCCGAGCAACCCCAGGAACCCGGCCAGCCATTTCGGATGCGCCGGCCAGGCTGGGGCGGTGGCCAGATTGCCCTGGACATGACCGTCCGTAACCGGGATATCGATGTAAGTGCCGCCGGCCAGCCGTACTTCCGGGGCACAGGCCGGATAGGCGCTGCACTCGCGTCCTTCGAGAATCCCCGCCGCCGCCAGCAGTTGCGCGCCGTGACAGACGGCAGCAATCGGCTTGCCGGCCTTGTCGAAGGCTCGCACCAGTTCCAGGACCTTTTCGTTCAGCCGCAGGTATTCCGGCGCACGCCCGCCGGGCACCAGCAACGCGTCGTAGTCCTTGGCATCGACCTTGGCGAAATCGAAGTTTAGGGCGAACTGGTGACCGGGTTTCTCGCTGTAGGTCTGGTCCCCTTCGAAGTCATGGATCGCGGTGCGCACGGTCTTGCCGGCGGCTTTATCGGGGCACACGGCATGCACGGTGTGACCGACCATTTGCAGGGCCTGGAACGGCACCATCACTTCGTAGTCTTCGACGTAATCGCCGACCAGCATCAGAATCTTTTTCGCGGCCATGGACAGGACTCCTCTGGTGAATGCACAGGAGTATTCAAAGTAGCCCAATTCGTGACGAGGGAGCCTGCTCCCGCTCGACTGCACAGCAGACGCGAGTCTGAACGCACATCAAATGTCGCTTTGCGCCCAGCGGGAGCAAGCTCCTTCGCCACGGGCATTACCCTAACTGTACGGCTAACTCTGTGCAGGACTGTAACAGCGCGATACGCAAGGTTTGTGGCTAGATGAAGCCACTTCCCTGCCACCTTCGAATCTGGTTGCCATCATGTCTTCGCGCGAAAACACCGGCATGGCCCTGGGCCTGCTCGGCGTTGTGATTTTCAGCCTCACCCTGCCCTTCACCCGCATCGTGGTGCAGGAACTGCACCCGTTGCTCAACGGCCTGGGCCGTGCGTTGTTCGCGGCGATTCCGGCGGCATTGCTGTTGTTGTGGCGACGGGAAAAGTGGCCCACCTGGAAACAGATCAAAGGTCTGAGCCTTGTCATCGCCGGGGTGATTCTCGGGTTCCCGGTGCTGTCGGCGTGGGCCATGCAGACCTTGCCGGCGTCCCATGGAGCCTTGGTCAACGGTTTGCAACCGCTGTGCGTAGCGCTGTACGCCGCGTGGCTGTCCCATGAGCGTCCGTCGAAAGCCTTCTGGGCCTGCGCCGCGTTGGGCAGCGCACTGGTGCTGGGTTATGCGTTGTACACCGGCGCCGGCAGCATTCAGGCCGGGGATTTGCTGATGTTGGGTGCAATTGCGGTGGGCGGTCTGGGTTATGCCGAGGGCGGGCGCCTGGCCAAGGAAATGGGCGGTTGGCAGGTGATCTGCTGGGCGCTGGTGTTGTCGACACCGTTGCTGATCGGCCCGGTGCTGTATCTGGCGCTCCAGCATCAGGGCGCGGTCTCGGCGAAAACCTGGTGGGCCTTCGGTTACGTCGCGCTGTTTTCGCAGTTTCTGGGCTTCTTCGCCTGGTACGCCGGGCTGGCCATGGGCGGGATTGCCCGGGTCAGTCAGATCCAGCTGTTGCAGATCTTTTTCACCATCGCCTTTTCCGCGCTGTTCTTCGGTGAGCACGTGGAGCCGATCACCTGGCTGTTCGCCTGCGGGGTGATCGCGACCGTGATGCTCGGGCGCAAGACCGCAGTGCGCCCGGCTCAACCGGGCACGTTACCGGCCGGGGTTCAGCTCAAGCCTTGAGCGGCAGCAGGCCATCGGCGAGCAGCAGGGTTTCCAGGCAATGCTCGCTGATGTGGTAGAACGCCTTGAGTTCCTGGATCTTCACCAGCAACCGGGCCGGGTCCACCGGCTCGGCGCGCTTCACGGCGAGGATCATCTTGTTCTTGTTGGTGTGTTCCAGCGAGATGAACTCGAAGACCTTGGTCTCATAACCGCAGGCCTCAAGGAACAGCGCGCGCAGGCTGTCGGTGACCATTTCCGCCTGCTGGCCCAAGTGCAAACCGTATTGCAACATCGGCTTGAGCAGTGCCGGGCTCTGGATCTGCAGGCGGATCTGTTTGTGGCAGCACGGCGAACACATGATGATCGCCGCGCCGGAGCGGATGCCGGTGTGGATCGCGTAGTCGGTGGCGATGTCGCAGGCATGCAGCGCGATCATCACCTCCAGTTCGCTCGGCGCCACGCTGCGCACATCGCCGCACTTGAACACAAGCCCGGGATGTTCGAGTTTCTGCGCGGCGGCGTTGCACAGGTTGACCATCTCTTCGCGCAGTTCGACGCCGGTGACTTCGCCCTCGGCCTTCAGGGTATTGCGCAGATAGTCATGAATGGCGAAGGTCAGGTAACCCTTGCCCGAACCGAAATCCGCCACCCGCACCGGTCTGTCCAGGGCCAGGGGCGATGAAGTCAGCGCGTGGCTGAAGACTTCGATGAACTTGTTGATCTGCTTCCACTTGCGCGACATCGCCGGAATCAGCTCGTGTTGCGCGTTGGTCACGCCCAGATCCTTGAGGAACGGGCGACTCAACTCAAGAAACCGGTTCTTCTCGCGGTTGTGCCCGGCGGACGGCACTTCGCGCAATTGCTGGGGCTTGCTCATGAACAGCGAGCTCTTGCCCTTTTTGCTGTATTCGAGCTGGGCCTCATCCGTCAGCGTCAGCAAATGCGCGTTCTTGAAAGCCGCCGGCAGCAGCCCTGCAATCGTCGCCACCGCCTCGGTCAGCGGCAGGTTTTTGGTGATGTCGCGAGTCTTGTAGCGATAGACGAATGACAGATGAGGCTGCGCCTTGACCGTCACCGGTTTGATGATGATCCGCTGCAGATCCGCTTCTTCGCCGACGTACCTGGCCAGCACCAGTTTGATGAAACCGTTCTGCTCGAGGCTGGTTTGCAGCAACTCGATGAAACGGGTGTGGTGATCGGGGGTGGAAACGGCGGTGGCAGACATGCAGAAAACGGCCTCTGACGGGCAAATCGGGAATGGCCGCTAGTTTAAGGGGGGATGGCGTTCGAGGGCACGGCTATTTTCCCGAACGGCTTATCCCAACACCACCAACCGATTCGGCAATTCATTGCGCACCTGCGTCACCGGCACATGCACCTTGAGCAACTCGCCGCACGCCTCGATACAGGTCACGAAGCCCTGCAACGTCTGGCCCTGGCGCACCTGCTCGGTAAACGCCGCGACGATAGCGTCCCAGCTTTTGTCGTCCAGCCGTCTGGAAATACCTTCGTCCACCAGAATCTCCACATACCGCTCGGCCTCGCAGACAAAAATCAGCATCCCGGTGCTGCCCACCGTGTGATGCAGGTTCTGCTCGAGAAATTGCCGACGTGCCAGGTTCGAGGCGCGCCAGTGCCGGACGTGGCGCGGGACCAGATGAGTGGTGACCCTGGGCAAGCGAAATACCAGGCACAGCACGACAAAACTGATCCACTGCACCAGCAACAGACTGTGCATCGTCAGCCATCCGGTCAGGTAGTGCAGGATGCCCGGCACCACCAGTGCCAGCAGGCTGGCCCACAGCAACGGAATGTACGCGTAGTCGTCGGCGCGGGCCGCCAGCACCGTCACCAGTTCGGCGTCGGTGTCGCGTTCGACCCGGGCGATGGCCTCGGCGACCTTGCGTTGTTCGTGTTCGGTCAGTAATGCCATGTCGTGAAGTGCCTGCTCAT
>NZ_JBJJMM010000022.1:0-100529 GCF_046231795.1 Pseudomonas sp. KCJK9016
CCGAAAACCCGCATCTGGTGCTGCACATTGCTGACTCGCACAGCGATATCCAATCCGTTGCCTCGCTTTCTGGCATAGCCATGAAAGGCAAACCGCCGCTGCGCTTCGAAGGCGCGGAGCACACGGCGATCGGTGATAACACCCGGCTGCGTTTCGTTGAAAACGCCGAGCCGGTGCTCGCGCAAAACGTACCCCTGCATCTGCCGAACGGACTGGCGCTGACCTATGGCCAGGTGCTCGCGCTGGGTGGCGATTTCTACGGAATCGCCGACCGGCCAATCAACGAAGGTGCAACTGCGGCGGATCGCCTTCAGCGCTTTTCGGCGGCGTTTGACACACTCGCCGCTCTACCGGCATCAAAGGCCGAAGCGCCAGGCATTCTGGCGATCATGCAAAAGGAGATCGATGCCGTCAGACAGGCGATCAAGGACGGCAAACCACCCCACGAAGCCTATGACGCGCTGGGAGATACGTTGTCGGAAGAGTGGAACAAAATCACCGGCGGCGGCAGTTTCGTCTCGGCGCTGTTCCCCCTCGGTCGCTACCTGAAACTGGCGGCGAACAATGCCGATCATTTCGGCGAATGGGCCCGTCAGTCCTACATCGCCGGGCACACCGCCGCGTTGCAAACCGCCGCAGCCGCCCACGCCAGTCAGGACGAGCTGCAACTGGAACGGGCCTACGCGATGAATGCGTTCGCGGATCATTACCTCACCGACCTGTTCTCCTCCGGGCATTTGCGGGTGCCACGCAAGGCCATGGCCGCCGTCGTAACGCCGAGCGATCTGGGCTCGCTGATCACTCGCTTCATGCATGACGAAGACAGTAAGTTCGGCCTCAAGGTACGCAACGGACATGGCGAGCAATGGCGCGCATTCGGTGACAAGCGCTACTTCGACGCCACGGACGCCGACAACCGCAATCAGGTGAATCAGGCGGTTCAGGATTCGGCGGACGAGGTGTATGCCGCGTACTCAAGCGGCAGCGTGCCGACCACCTTCAACGCGCTGCAACGGTTGCCGGATCTGACAGCCGTGCTGGATCCGGCCAACAACTTCTCGCCACTGTTCCGCCTTCAGGGCAACAAAGTCCTGCGGCGCAAGGACGTCAACAACCTCAACGACACCGCCACCGTCGACGACTGGTGGGGCTGGAGCACTTACCTGCTGCTCAAGGACTACCAACCAACCGGCAACACGAATTAAGGAGCGATTCGATGACGATCAAATTGAAACTGGAACTGGCCTCGGGCCAATCGTTGAAAGGTGCGCCGCTGCAATTGCTGCGCGACGGCATCGCCATCGCTCGGGCATCGGTGGACGCTCATGGCCAGGCAACATTCGACGTCAGGCCAGGCCCGGGCAGACTGGCGGTCAGGGTCGATCGTTCGATTCTGCCCAAGAGCTGAAATGCCCGGACAAGATTGCCCCGGCGCACCTCACCGATACGCCGGGTAAAGTGCGACGACTGCCGCGAAGGATCGCGGCAGATCTTTCAAGGAGAACGAAACATGACGTTTGCCGCTGCACAGCTTCCGCAATTCCCCGATCACGCCAGCGACTCGATCATCCTGCGCTTATCGAACCTGGATGATGACCTGATCGTCCGCGTACCCGACGGCCAGAACACTCCGCCGAACTGGGATGTGTACCCGATCCTCGGCGAGGATCCGGAAGAACCTGAATGGCAGGGTCTGTCGGAGCCGACCGGCGTCTGGGATGACGCACTCGACGACATGGTCGGCCTGACCGGAATCGAACTGAGCATTCCCCGATTCGAGCTGGAAAAGTACCTGAACAGCACGGTCGAACTGCGTTACAAGTTTGCCGATGAGGCCAGCCTGGAACCGTGTTCGGAGCCGCTGAAACTGTACATCGAAGCCTGATCGCCCTCGCATTGCCATTAACCATTCGTCGCAACTGTAATTTCTGACAGTAGCTAGCTCGCGGTTGCCAAGGCCTAAATAGCCCTGTGCTGAACGACACGGCTACCGCTCATTTGCCCCGCAGGCCCTCTCGATAAATCACATTAAAAGGACAGAAAAATGACCACCAATAAAGCGAACTCGATTGACCCGACCCTTGAAGACCCAGTGGGTATGCCTCTTCCGAACGGTGAGATATCGGTGAGCAAAAACCACAGCTATGTAGTGTTCAGGGTCTACACCGGCAAACTTCCCCCTGACACAACAATCACGGCATCTTTCAAAGTGATCGAACCATCAGAGTGGTCGGAAACAAAACCAAGCGAGCAGCCGTCGACCACATTCCAGGTCCAAAGATCACTCTACTCATCGCATGCAGGCAAGACCGCCACGCTCAGATATACCACTAGTAATGGTGAATCTGGCTCTCTTCATGCAGACATCGTCGCCTAGATGAAATATCACCCGCCCTGCGCCTGTGCCTCTTCATGCGCCTGGCGCAGCCGTTCGCGGCTGTTGGTCAGGTGCAGGCGCATGGCCGCGCGGGCGGCATCGGCATCCTGGCGGGCGATAGCCTCGTAGATTTCTTCGTGCTCGCGGCTCAGGCGATTCATGTAGTGCTGCTGATCATCATGGGCCAGGCGTGCAGAGTTCAGTCGCGTACGCGGAATGATGCTGGTGCCCAGGTGAGTCATGATGTCGGTGAAGTAGCGATTGCCGGTGGCCAGCGCGATTTGCAGGTGGAACTGGAAGTCCGACGCCACCGCATCGCTGGCATGGGCCACGCTTTCGTTCAGGGCGTCGAGGGCGGCGCGCATCGCGGCCAACTGCTCGCTGCTGCGGCGTTGCGCGGCAAGACCGGCGGATTCGACTTCCAGGCTGATACGGAATTCGAGAATCGCCAGTACGTCACGCAGGGTAACCACGGTCGCCGGGTCGATCCGGAATCCGCTCGGGCTCGGCGTGTCGAGGACGAAGGTGCCGATGCCGTGGCGGGTTTCGACCTGTCCTGCAGCCTGCAGCCGGGAAATCGCTTCGCGCACCACGGTGCGGCTGACGCCGTGGGCTTCCATGATCGCCGACTCGGTGGGCAACTTGTCGCCACGCTTGAGCAGACCGTCGCGGATCTGCTCGGTCAGCACCGTCACCAGTTCCTGTGCCAGGCTACGGCGCTTGCGAGGGAGGCGCGGGGCGTCGATCGGGTTTTCCATGGTCTGCGTTTATCTCGAAAATTCAGCTGGAGGGGCATCATAGCCCAAGGGAGTTGTACGATCACCGTCCTCTGTGGGAGCAGCCTCCCACAGATTCAGTGCACATCAGGCCGTGACGGTCTGCTCGACCAGATGCCCGCTGTCGATCCGCACATGCCGTGGATGGAAGCGTTTGAGGCTGCTGCGATGGCCGACACTGACGATGCTCAGGCCCGGCAACTGATCGATCAGCGCCTGATACAACGTGGCCTCGTCCTCTTCGTCCATCGCCGACGTCGCTTCGTCCATGTACAGCCAGTGCGGCGCATAAAGCAGCGCACGGGCAAAGGCCAGTCGTTGCTGCTCACCCGGCGAAAGCATGCGCTGCCAGTGATTGGCTTCGTCCAGTCGTGCCACCAGATGCGGCAGACGGCAGGTTTCCAGCACTTGTGCATAACGCTCCGGCGCGTAGGTATCGCCCGGTTGCGGATAACTCAAGGCTTCGCGCAGGGTGCCGATCGGCAGATACGGCTTTTGTGGCAGGAACAGATAACGTGCCGCCGGCAGGCGAATACTGCCGTACCCTGCCGGCCACAAGTGCCCCATCGCCCGCAGCAATGTCGACTTGCCGCTGCCGGACCGGCCGCTGAGCATCACCCGGTCGCCCGGCTCGACGTTCATGTCGGCGCTGGTCAGCAGGTGACGACCGTCGGCCAGATTCAGTCCGAGGTTGTGCACCTTCAATTCGCTGCCCTGATTCTGTACGTCGATGGCCGGAGCGCGCTCTTCATTGTCGGTCATGGCCTGACGGAAACTCAGCAGACGATCACAGGTGGCGCGCCAGGCGGCCAGTTCCGAATAGGCACTGATGAACCAGCTGAAGTTCTCCTGCACGTTGCCGAATGCCGAGTTGATCTGCATCAGTTCACCCAGCTCGATCTTGCCTGCCAGATAACGCGGCGCTGCGACGATGAACGGGAAAATGATCGCGATCTGGCCGTAACCAGAGGTGAAGAACGTCAGGCGCTTGGAGACCCGCATGATGTCCCAGAAGTTGTGCCAGACCAGACCGAAGCGGCTGCTCAAGCGACGGTTTTCGTTGGGCTCGCCGTTGTACAGCGCAATGCTCTCGGCGTTTTCGCGCACACGTACCATGGAAAAACGCAGGTCGGCTTCAAAGCGTTGTTGTTGGTTGTTCAGGCCGATCAGACGCCGACCGATCAAGTGTGTCAGCCAACTGCCGACCGCCGCGTACAACAGCGCACACCAGAACATGTAGCCGGGAATCTCGACGCCGAACACCTCGATGCTGCCGGATACCCCCCACAGGATGATCGAGAAGGACACCAGGCTGACCACCGTGCGGATCAATCCCAGCCCGAGGCTCAGGGTGTTGGCGGTGAAAGTGTTGAGGTCTTCGGAGATCCGCTGGTCGGGGTTGTCGGTATAGCCGCCCTGCTCCAGCTGGTAGTAATTCTTGTGGCCGAGCCAGCGTTTGAAATGGTTCTCGGTGAGCCACGCCCGCCAGCGGATGGTCAGCATCTGCGTCAGGTACAGGCGATACACCGCACCCAGGATGGCTACCGTGGCGATACCGCAGAAATACAGGATCAACTGCCAGAACGCCGCCTCATCCTTCTTTTGCAGGGCGTTGTAGAAGTCCTTGTACCAACTGTTGATCCACACCGAGATCGCCACGCTGAACAGCGAAAGGGCAATCACGGCAATCAGCAACGTCCAGGCCTTGCCCTTCTCTTCGCTGCGCCAGTAAGGCGTGGTCATGGCCCACACCTTGCGAAAAAACTGCCCGCGCACAGCATCGTTGACCGCGGAATATTCAGCGTTCTGATTCATGGATAAGGCTCGATAAAGAAAAGAACAGACACGCACCGATCATAGTTGATCGGTGCGCTTTATCGCGAGAGCGGGCAATGGTCGTTCAGCGCAGGTTCAGCGACGAACCGGGCGTTTCTGCAACTTGCGCTGCAAGGTGCGGCGGTGCATGCCCAGGGCGCGGGCAGTGGCGGAAATGTTGCCTTCGTGTTCGGTCAGCACTCGCTGGATGTGTTCCCACTGCAGGCGATCCACCGACATCGGGTTCTCCGGCACCAGACTGTCGAGGTCGGCGTGTTCGGACAGCAGCGCCGCCAGCACGTCGTCGGCGTCCGCCGGTTTGCACAGGTAGTTGCAGGCGCCGCGCTTGATCGCTTCGACTGCGGTGGCAATGCTCGAGTAACCGGTGAGGATCACCACGCGCATTTCCGGATCCAGTTCCAGCAGTTTGGGCAGCAGCACCAGACCGGAATCGCCGTCCATTTTCAGATCGAGCGCTGCATAGTCCGGCAGATCGGCCTGGGCAATGGTCAGTCCTTCTTCGGCGGAACTGGCGGTGCTGACGCGAAAACCACGGCGAGCCATGGCCCGAGCCATTACCCGGGTGAAGGTCGCATCGTCATCGACCAGCAGCAAATGCGGCAGTTCTTCGCCTTCGACTTGGATTTCGTCACTCATGTTGCTCTCCTCGGACGCCGTGGGGCAGGCGCAGCTCGGTGAGCGTGCCGCCTTCCTCATGACTATAGAGTTTCACTGAGCCGCCGGCGCGTGTCACGCTGGCCTTGCTCAAAAACAGGCCCAGGCCGAAGCCCTTGCCCTTGGTGGTAAAAAACGGTTTGCCGATTTGCTCGGCTATCACCAGCGGCACGCCGGCGCCGTGGTCGCGAATACTGATGGTCAGGTATTCCATGTCCCAGTCCAGGGTGACCTGAAGGTTATCCGGGCAGGCATCGGCGGCGTTGTTCAACAGATTCAACAAAGCCTGGGTCAGATCCGGTGGTGGTGCGACACGGGGCAACGGCCCCTGACCCAGACGCTGGAAGCGGTAACTGGCCTCGGGACGCATCAGGTGCCAGCGGTTGAGGGCTTCGTCGAGCCAGTCGGTGACGTCCTGCATCTCCACCGCCATCCGGCGATTGGCCTCGGCGGCGCGCACCAGTTGTTGCAGGGTTTCCTTGCAGAGTTTGACCTGATCCTTCAACACTTTCAGGTCTTCCTGAAGCATCGGGTCGTGGTGATCCTGCTGCATTTCGTTGAGCAACACGCTCATGGTCGCCAGCGGCGTGCCCAGTTCATGGGCGGCACCGGCGGCTTGGGTCGCGACGGCCAGCAATTGCTGATCGCGCAGGCCTTCTTCGCGACGGATCGCCCGCAGCTCTTCCTGTCGGCGCAATTCTTCAGCCATGCGCGCAGCGAAGAAAGTGATCACCGCCGCCGCGAGGGCGAAACTCAGCCACATGCCGTAGATCTGCAGGTTTTCCCGCGCGACCGGCAGGGTTTCCAGCGGATAGAAATGCGTCAGCATCAGCGTATACAGGGCCAGTGCTATGCCGGACAGCAACACCGAATAACGCCATGGCAGCGTCACTGCGGCGATGGTCAGCGGCACCAGGTAGTACGAAACGAACGGGTTGGTCGAACCACCGGAGAAGTACAACAAGGCGCTGTGGATAAACAGGTCGCAGGCCAGTTGCAGCGCGTATTCAAGTTCAGTGACCGGCCACGAAGTGCGCAGGCGCACGGCGGTGAACACACACAGCAGAATCGAACAGCCGAGGGTCATCACCAGTTGCACCCACGGCAACGGCAACAGCTCCAGCCAGTAGGCCAGGCCCACGGAACCGGCCTGCGCGGCCAGCACCAGGGTGCGAATGAAAGTCAGCCGCCAGAGATTCTGGCGAGTGGCGGAAGTCAGTTGTACGGGGGCGAGCATGAGCTCTCCTGATGAGCGCTCCAGGCGGATCGCACGGAGTATAACCAAGGCGCGGGCTTGAGAGGCGAAAGTGCGGCAAACGACCACATGGCGCAAAGTTTTTCTGCGGCTATAAGGGCGCCTTCGCGAGCAGGCTCGCTCCCACATTTGAAATGCTTTTTCCTGTGGGACCCAGTCTGCTGGCGATGGGCCTCAAAGCGCCCCCCGACCATCTGTATAGAAGTTGTAACTGGGCGAACCGGAACATAAAAGCTAGAGTCTGATGGTTTCACGCAGGCCCCCGAACCATCACCTGCGCCCTCATCAAGGAGCTTTCATGCACACATTTCGCCGCAGCGCCGCCCTTCTCGCCCTGACCGTCGGCAGCGTCGCCAGCCTTCCGGCCCTGGCCGCCGATGAGCTGCACTACAACCAGATTTCCCTGCGCGCCGAAGTCAGCCAGGAAGTGGCCCGCGACCTGATGATCGTGACCCTCTACACCGAAGAACAGAACACTGACCCTGCCAAACTCGCCGCCGACGTCAGCACCACCATGAACAAGGCCCTGGCCCAGGCCAAACAAGTAAAAGACATCACCCTGCGCCAGGGCAGCCGCAACAGCTACCCGATCTACGACACCAAGGGCCAGAAAATCACCGGCTGGCGCGAACGCGCCGAACTGCGTCTGGAAAGCACCGACTTCGCCGCCCTGTCCAAACTCACCGGCGAACTGCTGACCGAACTGAAAATGGGCGGCATGGACTTCGCCATCGCCGACCCGACCCGCAAGGCCAGCGAAGACAAACTGCTGAAAGAAGCCGTCACCGCCTTCAAGGCCCGCGCCCAACTGGCCACCGACGCCCTGGGCGGCAAGGGCTACAAAATCGTCAACCTGAACCTCAACAGCAACGGCTACCCGCAACCGTACATGCGCGCCCCGATGATGATGAAAGCGGCCGCTGGCATGGACGCGGCGCCGGTCACGCCCGAGGTCGAAGCCGGTACCAGCCAGGTCAGCCTGACCGCCGATGGTTCGATCGAAGTGTTGATGCAGTGATTGAGTGACGGCTGAATGAAAAACCGGCGATCAGTGAATGATCGCCGGTTTTTTTGTGCCCGGGATATGAGTTGTCAGCTCTGCCGTCATCGCTGGCAAGCCAGCTCCCACCGGTTCTGTGGATTTATTGAAATCGCGCACGCCCCTGTGGGAGCAGGCTTGCCCGCGATGAACGATGACTCGGTCTCAAGCTCTCGGATCAACCTGATCCAGCACGCGGTTCACAGCCAGTTCGGCCAGCATGGGATTACGGGGTGGCTTGCGCTGGTTTCCAAATTCGGTAGCTGGGAATCTCACCTCCCGATCGCAGGATCTTCTGCGACAACCAAAGACTAGAAAGCGTGCTTCCGACGGACAACCTGAAAACATTGTGGGAAGGTTCGGTGAATCCCACACATCTTTAAACATCCCCAAATGGAACGCGGAGCGTCCCCGGGCTGCATTCCCACGCGGAGCGTGGGAACGATCAAACAATCCGCAGTTGTTTTCCGCTTTCCGCTTTCTGCTTTCTGCTTTCTGCTTTCTGCTTTCTGCTTTCTGCTTTCTGCTTTCCACCGCTCAACACGATGAGCGTTAGCTCGAGTAAAGCTCTTGATCTTTTGGCCCCTTCGGCAGGCTGAGTGGAGGGATTCATCCGGGGGTGGGAGCGCAGCGACCGTTTGGCGAAGCCAAACACATCGAGAGGAGGTGCAGCGAAGCAAACCGTAGGCGATGCCCCCGGATGAATACCGTAACGAAGGAACCCCGAGCCCCAGCGAGGGGCCGTACGCCGGGGCCCAGACCTTTGGTTACTTTGGGGCGTTTGCCAAAGTGACCCGCCGTAAGGGCGGAACCATAAGCCGCAGCACCCGAAAAAACGGATATGCTCAAAAAACCGCCGGATATACCGAGATAGACGCATCCCCTCAAAAAACGATATTTCCGCCCCCCCCCAAATCCCCGCTAACCTCAAGGAACAACCACCTCCAGACCCACGGGCCAGACATGCAAAGACCCACCCTCAAACCGCTCCTGATCACCCTCGCCCTGACCACCATAACCCCAATCGCCAATGCAGCAACAACCCTCGTCTACTGCTCCGAAGCCAGCCCGGCAGGCTTCGACCCCAGCCAATACACAAGCGGCACCGACTTCGACGCCTCCGCCGAAACCGTCTTCAACCGCCTCACCCAATTCAAACGCGGCGGCACCGAAGTCGAACCCGGTCTGGCCACAAGCTGGGACGTAACCCCGGACGGCCTCCAGTACACCTTCCACCTGCGCCAAAACGTGAAATTCCACACCACCGACTACTTCACCCCGACCCGCACCTTCAACGCCGACGACGTCCTGTTCACCTTCCAGCGCCTGCTCGACCCGGACAACGCCTTTCGCAAGGCCTACCCCGCCGAATCCCCGTACTTCACCGACATGGACCTGAACACCACGATCAAGTCCGTGGAAAAACTCGACGACAACACTGTGCGTTTCAACCTGAACAACGTCGACGCCGCGTTCGTGCAGAACCTCGCCATGAGCTTCGCCTCGGTGCAATCGGCCGAATATGGCGCGCAACTGCTGAAGGAAGGCAAAGCAGCGGACATTAACCAGAAACCGGTCGGCACCGGGCCGTTCGTGTTCAAGCGATACCAGAAGGACTCGCAGATCCGCTACGCGGCGAACAAGGATTACTGGAAACCCGAAGACGTCAAAATTGACAACCTTGTGTTCTCGATCACCCCGGATGCCGCGGTCCGTCTGCAGAAGCTCAAGACCGGCGAGTGCCAGGTCAGCGGCTACCCGCGCCCGGCCGACATCGAGGTGATGGAAAAAGACCCGAACCTGCGTGTATTGAAGCAGGCAGGTTTCAACCTCGGTTTCCTCGCCTACAACACGACCCATCCGCCGCTGGACAAGCTCAAAGTGCGTCAGGCCCTGGACATGGCCATCGACAAACCGGCGATCATCAAAGCCGTCTATCAGAGTGCCGGGCAGCTGGCGCAGAACGCCTTGCCACCCGCGCAATGGTCCTATGACCCGAATATCAAGGATGCACCGTACGACCCCGTAAAAGCCAAGGCGCTACTCAAGGAAGCCGGGGTTGCGCCGGGTACTACCATCAATCTCTGGGCGATGACCGTGCAACGCGCCTCCAATCCGAATGCGCGGATGTCGGCGCAGATGATTCAGCAGGACTGGGAGAAGATCGGCATCAAGGCCAACATCGTCAGCTATGAATGGGGCGAGTACATCAAGCGCGCCAAGAACGGCGAGCACGACGCGATGATCTATGGCTGGACCGGCGACAACGGCGATCCGGACAACTGGCTGGGCGTGCTTTACAGCTGCGCCGCCGTCAAGGGCAGCAACTACGCCAAGTGGTGCGATCCGGCCTACGACAAACTGGTGCAGCAGGCCAAGGTGTCTACCGATAAATCGCAACGGGTAAAACTGTATCAACAGGCGCAACTGATCCTGAAACAGCAAGTGCCGATCACGCCGATCGCCAACTCCACGGTGTTCCAGCCACTGCGCAAGGAAGTCACCGACTTCAAGATCAGTCCGTTCGGTCTAACCCCGTTCTACGGCGTGGGTATAAATAAGTAACACCCGGCCCCGATTCGGCGCGCACTTCGTGACCAATGCACCGTTTTGGAGCTCCGTTTGCACCGTAAAAACCGGGCGCAAACGGTTAAATGCGTCAAAAGTTATACAGATGCGACATTAAGGTACGTTCGTGCCACGCTTTGACGCCACCAGGCGCTCTGGATCTTGCATTGGGTATGGGCCCTGCATAAGTATCCGCAGGCACGACTCACGAGGTCGTACCTCAATATTAAAAAATGACAACAAATCATGAGGCCAACATGCTTAAACACGCGGTCATTCCGTTTTTAGTCGGCGCAGGCTTGCTTGCCTCCGCACCATTCGCTTCCGCTGCGACTAACCTGGTGTTCTGCTCCGAAGGCAGCCCGGCCGGTTTCGACCCAGGCCAATACACCACCGGAACCGACTTCGACGCCTCAGCCGAAACCATGTTCAACCGTCTGACCCAGTTCGAGCGTGGCGGCACCGCCGTGACACCTGGGCTGGCGACCAGCTGGGACATTTCTCCGGACGGACTGACCTACACTTTCCACCTGCGTGAAGGCGTGAAGTTCCATACCACCTCGTATTTCAAGCCGACTCGTGAGTTCAACGCCGACGACGTGCTGTTCACCTTCAATCGCATGATTAACAAGGATGACCCGTTCCGTAAGGCATACCCGACCGAATTCCCGTACTTCACCGACATGGGGATGGATACCAACATCACCAAGATCGATAAAGTCGACGACCACACCGTCAAGTTCACTCTGAAAGAAGTCGACGCCGCGTTCATCCAGAACATGGCCATGAGCTTCGCGTCGGTTCAATCCGCCGAGTACGCAGCCCAGCTGCTGAAACAAGGCAAGGCTGCCGACATCAACCAGAAGCCGATCGGCACGGGCCCGTTCGTGTTCAAGAGCTACCAGAAAGACTCCAACATCCGTTACACCGGCAACAAGGATTACTGGAAGCCTGAAGACGTGAAGATCGACAACCTGATCTTCGCCATCACCACCGACCCGTCCGTCCGTATCCAGAAGCTGAAGAAGAACGAGTGCCAGGTCACCCTGTTCCCGCGTCCGGCCGACCTCGCGGCACTGAAAGCCGATCCTGCGCTGAAGATGCCTGACCAGGCCGGCTTCAACCTGGGCTACATCGCCTATAACGTGATGGACAAGGTCAAGGGCAGCAACGAACCGAACCCGCTGGCCGACCTGCGCGTTCGTCAGGCGCTGGACATGGCCGTGAACAAGCCACAGATCATCGACTCGGTTTACCAGGGCGCAGGCCAGCTGGCCGTCAACGCCATGCCGCCGACCCAGTGGTCCTACGACACCACCATCAAGGATGCCAAGTACGATCCCGAGAAAGCCAAGCAGCTGCTCAAGGAAGCCGGCGTCAAGGAAGGTACCGAGATCGTCCTGTGGGCGATGCCGGTTCAGCGTCCGTACAACCCGAACGCCAAACTGATGGCCGAAATGCTCCAGTCCGACTGGAAAAAGATTGGCCTGAACGTGAAGATCACCAGCTACGAGTGGGGCGAGTACATCAAGCGTTCCAAGGGTGGCGAGAACCAGGCCATGATCATTGGCTGGAGCGGTGACAATGGTGATCCGGACAACTGGCTGAACGTGTTGTTCGGCTGCGACTCCCTGAATGGCAACAACTTCTCCAAATGGTGCGACAAGAAATTCGACGGCCTCGTGAAAGAAGCCAAGCGCACCACCGACCAGGCCAAGCGCACCGAACTCTACAAAGAGGCGCAACACGTCCTGAAAGATGCAGTTCCCATGACACCTATCGCTCACTCGACGGTGTATCAACCCATGCGCGCCAACGTGCAGGACTTCAAGATCAGCCCGTTCGGCTTGAACTCCTTCTACGGCGTCAGCATCAAGTAAAAAACGCAGCGGCGACGTATTCAGCGTCGCCGCTGCTTTTTTCTGCCGAATAGTCAGGAATTTGCCTACATCCATTTCCACTTGGCCTGACCAGGTTGGTATCGGACGTGTCGCCTTTTCCTACGAGTCTTTAGGACTCAGCGCATTTACTGCCAGACCAGCGGTCCCTACCGTCAGGTTCTGACCAGTGACTGCGTGGGCTATCGGTTCGCTGTGGGTTTGAGCCCGATGCAGCCACAACGTCCCAGGACGGGGCCGCGGCGCATTGGAAACACAAAAAGAAAAGAGGGAGCGTCATGCGCCACACTCTGGTTTTTTCCGCATTGCTGGGCGCCGGCCTGTTGGCCGCCACGTCCGCGAGTTTTGCCGCCAGCGACAGCCTGGTGTTCTGCTCCGAAGGCAGCCCGGCCGGTTTCGATACCGCGCAATACACGACCGCGACCGATAACGACGCCGCGGAGCCGCTGTACAACCGCCTGGCCGAGTTCGAAAAAGGCGCGACCAATGTCGTACCAGGCCTGGCAACCAGCTGGGATATTTCCGAGGATGGCCTCAAGTACACCTTTCACCTGCGTGAAGGGGTGAAATTTCATACAGCGCCGTATTTCAAACCTACACGGGATTTCAACGCCGACGACGTGCTGTTCACGTTCAACCGCATGCTCGATCCGCAGCAGCCTTTCCGTAAGGCTTATCCGACCGAGTTCCCGTACTTTAACGGGATGAGCCTCAACAAGAACATCGCCAAGGTCGAGAAGACCGGGCCGCTGACCGTGGTGTTCACACTCAACAGCGTGGACGCCGCGTTCATCCAGAACATCGCCATGAGCTTCGCCGCCATTTTGTCTGCGGAATACGCCGACAAGCTGCTGGCCGAAGGCAAACCGAGCGACATCAACCAGAAGCCGATCGGCACTGGCCCGTTCGTGTTCAAGAGCTATCAGAAAGACTCGAACATCCGCTACACCGGCAACCCGCATTACTGGGATCAGAGCCGGGTGAAGCTGAAAAACCTGATTTTCGCGATCAATACCGATGCTTCCGTTCGCGTGCAGAAGCTCAAGGCCGGCGAATGCCAGGTCACACTGCACCCACGCCCGGCGGATGTGCCTGCACTGAAGAACGACGCGAAACTGCAACTGATCGAGAAGCCGGGCTTCAACCTCGGCTACATCGCCTACAACGTGCGCCACAAACCGTTCGACCAGCTCGAAGTGCGTCAGGCACTGGACATGGCGGTGAATAAACAGGGGATTCTCAACGCTGTTTATCAAGGCGCCGGCCAACTGGCGGTCAACGGCATGCCGCCGACCCAATGGTCTTACGACGACACCATCAAGGACGCCGCCTACAACCCGGAAAAAGCCAGGGAGCTGCTCAAGGCTGCCGGCGTCAAGGAAGGCACCGAGATCACCCTGTGGGCCATGCCGGTGCAGCGCCCGTACAACCCGAACGCCAAGCTGATGGCCGAAATGCTCCAGGCTGACTGGGCCAAGATCGGTCTGAAAGTGAAGATCGTCAGCTACGAATGGGGCGAGTACATCAAGCGCACCAAGAATGGCGAACACGATGTCAGCCTGATCGGCTGGACCGGTGACAACGGGGACCCGGACAACTGGCTCGGCACGCTGTACAGCTGCGACGCCATTGGCGGCAACAACTATTCGATGTGGTGCGACCCGGCTTACGACAAGCTGATCAAGGAGGCCAAGGTCGTCACTGACCGCGACCAGCGCACCGTGCTCTACAAACAGGCCCAGCAGTTGCTCAAGCAGCAAGTGCCGATCACGCCTGTCGCCCACTCGACGGTCAACCAGCCGCTGAGCGCCAGGGTTGAAGGATTCAAGGTCAGCCCCTTCGGCCGCAACGTGTTTTCGGGTGTCAGCATCGATTAAACCCATAACCGATTAGCCGCAATGCTGAGGAGGCCGTCTACCTCCTCACGCAAGCGCTTTGCCGAAATTTGCCGATCCGGCTTTTTGCAAACGTTTGCGATGTGTGAATGAGTTCTAAAACCAAAAACCGGCCCTACAAAAAAAGCCGGCATAAAAAGAAAGTAAAGGAGCTTCACCCATGAAACTGAGCAGCACCGCGATACTGGCTTTGGCCATCAGCAGCATCACCGCCACGGCGTTTGCCGAGGAACAGAGCCAGGCGTTCACCCCGGTGACCGTCAACGAGAAAAGCGCCCAGGCCGAGGCCACCGGTTTCCTCGAAGGTTCGAAGATCAGCGGCACCACCCGTAACTGGTACGCCAACGAGCAACTCAAGCGCGGCGGCAAGTTCACCTACCGCAAAGACGGTGTTGCCACCCCGACCGATCGTCGTATCAACTGGGTACAGGGCACCATCGTCAACTTCACTTCCGGCTTCACTCAGGGCACCGTGGGTGTCAGCACTGAAGTGGCCGCCTACAACGCCGTGGCCCTGGAGCGCGATCGCAAGTCCCTGGCCTCCAACAACGGCGGTGCACCGGGTTCGCGTCCAGGCGCGGGCAACAACCGTACGCTGACCAAGGAAGGCGGTGACGCCGAAGGTCAGTGGAGCAAACTCGGCCTGGCTAACGTCAAGTTCCGCGTTTCCAACACCACCCTGACCGCCGGTCGCCAGAACTTCAGCACGCCAATCGTCGACACCATCGGCAACCGTGCGCTGCCTTCAAGCTTTGAAGGTGTGAGCCTGCACAGCGAAGAGCTGAATAACCTGTCGTTCGACGCCGGCAGCTTCGACCGCGTATCGCCGCGTACCGAAGAGAGCCTGTCGAAATTCCGCACCGAGTACAGCGCCAACGGCGCCGAAACCGACCGCGTAAGCATCGTCGGCCTGAACTACCAGCCGCTGCAGAGCCTGAAAACCAGCCTCTACGCCTCCAAGGCCGAAGACTTCTGGAACCAGTACTACTTCGGCGCCACCCACGAACTGGGTGACAGCAACGTCGTGAGCCTGACCACCGGCCTGAACTACTACAAGACCGTCGATACCGGCAAAAAAGAGATGGGCAACATCGACAACGACACCTACTCGCTGTCGTTCGGCCTGACTCACCAGGCCCACAGCCTGACCTTCTCGTACCAGGCGATCAACGGTGACGAATACTTCGACTACCTGCATGAAACCAACGGCATCTACCTGGCCAACTCCCTGCTGTCGGACTTCAACGGCCCGAACGAGAAATCCTTCCAGGTCGCCTATGGTCTGAACATGGCCGAATACGGCGTGCCAGGCTTGAAGTTCAACATCTACCAGGCTCGCGGCTGGGGCATCGACGGTACTCACTACACCGGCACTGCGTATGACGTACGCAACATGGACGGCGAGCACCACTACGAATACGGCATCGGTGCCACCTACGCGGTACAGAGCGGCCCGCTCAAGGCGACCACCGTGCGTGCCACCTACACTGCCCACCGCGCCAGCGAAAACCAGGCTGACGGCAGCATCAACGAGTTCCGTCTCGTGACCACCGTACCGTTCAACATTCTGTAAAAACGCGGTCGACGGCTGACTCAGTGACGAGTCGGCCGTTCGGCTTTTTGTCTTCAACCGATTGCAGAGGGTTATCGATGAAAATGCTTCCCCTACGTGCGGCCGTCGCTGCCGCCCTGTTGAGCGCCGCCATCGGCGTCTCGGCCAAACCCTTGGTGGTCTGCACCGAAGCCAGCCCGGAAGGCTTCGATATGGTCCAGTACACGACTGCAGTCACTGCCGACGCGGTGGCCGAAACCATCTTCAACCGCCTGGCCGACTTCAAGCCCGGCACCACTGAAGTGATCCCGGCGCTCGCCGAGTCCTGGGACATCAGCGACGACGGCCTGACCTACACCTTCCACCTGCGCAAAGGCGTCAAGTTTCACACCACCGAATATTTCAAGCCGACCCGCGACCTGAATGCCGACGACGTGGTCTGGAGCTTCCAGCGCCAGCTGGACCCGAATCACCCGTGGCACAAGCTGTCGAGCGTGGGCTTCCCGTACTTTGAAAGCATGGGCTTCAAGGAATTGCTGAAAAGCGTCGAGAAAGTCGACGACAACACCGTCAAGTTCACCCTGACCCGCCGCGAAGCGCCGTTCCTGGCCGACATCGCCATGGCGTTCTCCTCGATCTACCCGGCCGAATACGCCGACCAGTTGCTCAAGGCCGGCAAGACCGGCGACCTGAACAGCAAGCCGGTCGGCACCGGACCGTTCGTCTTCCAGCGCTACAACAAGGACGCCCAGGTCCGCTTCAAGGCCAACCCGGACTACTTCCGCGGCAAGCCGCCGGCCGATGCACTGATTCTGGCCATCGCCACCGACAACAACGTGCGCCTGCAGAAGCTCAAGGCCAACGAGTGCCAGATCGCGCTGTATCCGAAGCCGGATGACATCCCGAGCATCAAGAAAGACGACAAGCTGAAAGTCGACGAGATGGACGCGATGACCGTCTCCTACGTCGCCATGAACACCCAGCACAAGTACATGAGCGACGTGCGGGTGCGCAAAGCGATCGACATCGCCTTCGACAAGGAAGCCTATGTCAACGCACTGTTCGGCAAGGGCAACGCGACCGTCGCGGTCAACCCGTACCCACCGACCCTGCTGGGCTACAACCACGAACTGAAGAACCCGCCGCGTGACCTCGACGCCGCCCGCAAGCTGCTCAAGGAAGCCGGCGTGCCGGAAGGCACCGTGTTTACCCTGTTTACCCGCAACGGCGGTGGCCCGACCAACCCTAACCCGATGCTCGGCGCGCAAATGATGCAGGCTGACCTGGCAAAAGTCGGGATCAAGATCGACATCCGCGTGATGGAATGGGGCGAAATGCTCAAGCGCGCCAAGGCGGGCGAACACGATATGGTGTCGGCCGGATGGGCGGGCGACAACGGTGACCCGGATAACTTCCTGACGCCTATGCTCAGTTGCGAGGCCGCCAAGAACGGCGAAAACTACGCTCGCTGGTGCAACGAGAAATTCCAGACCCTGCTCGACGAAGCACGGGCTAAAGTAGATCCGGCCGAACGCGCCAAACTGTACGAAGAGGCCCAGGCCATCTTCAACCAGGACCAACCGTGGATCAGCATGGCCCACACCCGGATGTTCACGGCAATGCGCAACAACGTCGAGGGTTATCACATCAGCCCTCTGACAACCAATAACTTCGCCACCACCCAGGTGAAGTAGATAAGAAACGCCCGGTCTCCCTGACCCCAGGGTCGCCGGGCACGCCTAACCGGCTGATGAGGTACCACACAAGATGTTTAGTTTTATTGCCCGCCGACTGGGGTTGTTGATCCCCACGTTTTTCGGCATCACCTTGCTGACTTTCGCGTTGATTCGCATGATTCCCGGCGACCCCGTGGAAGTGATGATGGGCGAACGTCGGGTCGACCCCGAAATGCACGCTCAGGCAATGGAACGCCTCGGTCTGAACAAACCGTTGTACGCCCAGTACCTGGACTACATCGGCAAACTGGCCCATGGCGATCTCGGCGAATCCCTGCGCACCCGTGAAAGCGTATGGACCGAGTTCACCTCCCTCTTCCCGGCGACCCTGGAACTGTCCATGGCCGCCCTGCTGTTCGCCGGCATCATCGGTCTGCTGGCCGGCGTGATCGCGGCCCTCAAGCGAGGATCACTGTTTGACCACGGGGTGATGGGCATCTCCCTGGCGGGCTATTCGATGCCGATCTTCTGGTGGGGCCTGATCCTGATCATGTTCTTCTCGGTCAGCCTGGGCTGGACACCGGTTTCCGGGCGGATCGACCTGCTCTACGACATCGAGCCACGCACCGGTTTCATGCTGATCGACACCCTGCTGGCCGATGACGTCAGTGCCTTCCTCGATGCCCTGCATCACCTGATCCTGCCGGCCATCGTACTGGGCACCATTCCACTGGCGGTGATCGCGCGGATGACCCGTTCGTCGATGCTCGAAGTGCTGCGTGAAGACTACATCCGTACCGCCAAGGCCAAAGGCCTGTCGCCATCGCGCGTGGTCTTCGTGCATGGCCTGCGCAACGCCCTGATCCCGGTGCTGACCGTGGTCGGCCTGCAAGTCGGCACCCTGCTGGCCGGTGCGGTGCTGACCGAGACCATTTTCTCGTGGCCCGGCATCGGCAAGTGGCTGATCGAAGCCATCGGCGCCCGGGACTATCCGGTCGTGCAGAACGGCATTCTGTTGATCGCCTGCCTGGTGATCCTGGTCAACTTCGTGGTGGACATCCTCTACGGCTTTGCCAACCCACGCATCCGTCATCAGCGCTGAGGTCAATACCCATGAGCACTCCAACATCCTCAGTAGTCACCGCCGCACCTGGCGTGGATCAAAGTCTGCTGTACCCGTCGCCGTACAAGGAATTCTGGCAAGCCTTCTCCAAAAACAAGGGCGCCGTCGCCGGCCTGTTGTTCATGCTGCTGGTGATCTTCTGCGCGATCTTCGCGCCGTGGGTCGCCCCGCATAACCCGAGCGAGCAATACCGGGACTTCCTGCTGACGCCACCGGCCTGGCTCGAAGGCGGGCAGATGCAGTTCCTGCTCGGCACCGATGAACTGGGTCGCGACCTGCTGTCGCGCCTGATCCAGGGTTCGCGCCTGTCGCTGCTGATCGGTCTGTCGTCGGTGGTGATGTCGTTGATTCCGGGGATCCTGCTGGGTCTATTCGCCGGTTTCTTCCCGAAAGTGGTCGGCCCGACCATCATGCGTCTGATGGACATCATGCTGGCCCTGCCATCGCTGCTGCTGGCCGTGGCGATCGTCGCCATCCTCGGCCCTGGCCTGATCAACACCGTGATCGCAATTGCCGTGGTTTCGCTGCCGTCCTACGTGCGTCTGACCCGTGCTGCGGTGATGGGCGAACTGAACCGCGACTACGTGACCGCTGCGCGCCTGGCCGGTGCCGGCCTGCCGCGACTGATGTTCATCACCGTGCTGCCGAACTGCATGGCACCGCTGATCGTTCAGGCGACTCTGAGCTTCTCCTCGGCGATCCTCGACGCCGCCGCCCTGGGCTTCCTCGGCCTCGGCGTGCAGCCGCCAACCCCTGAGTGGGGCACCATGCTGGCCTCGGCCCGCGACTACATCGAACGCGCCTGGTGGGTGGTGAGTCTGCCTGGTCTGACCATTTTGCTCAGCGTGCTGGCAATCAACCTGATGGGCGACGGCCTGCGCGATGCGCTGGACCCGAAACTCAAGAACGCCGCCTGAGGAGATTCCCATGTCACTGCTAGAAATCAAGAATCTCAACGTTCGCTTCGGCGACAAGAACGCCACACCGGTGGTCGACGGTCTCGACCTCAAGGTGGACAAGGGCGAAGTGCTGGCCATCGTCGGCGAATCGGGTTCCGGCAAGTCCGTGACCATGATGGCGCTGATGGGCCTGATCGAGCACCCGGGCATCGTCACAGCCGATTCCCTGAGCTTCGACGGCAAGAACATGCTCAAACTGAGCAATCGTCAGCGTCGGCAGATCATCGGCAAAGACCTGTCCATGGTGTTCCAGGACCCGATGACCGCGCTGAACCCGAGCTATACCGTCGGTTTCCAGATCGAGGAAGTGCTGCGCCTGCACTTGAAAATGTCCGGCAAGGCCGCCCGCAAGCGCGCCATCGAACTGCTGGAAAAGGTTGAAATCCCCGGCGCCGCCAGCCGTATGGACGCCTACCCGCATCAACTGTCCGGCGGCATGAGCCAGCGTGTGGCAATTGCCATGGCGATTGCCGGCGAACCGAAACTGCTGATCGCGGACGAGCCGACCACTGCACTGGACGTAACGATCCAGGCCCAGATCATGGACCTGTTGCTGGCGCTGCAGAAAGAGCAGAACATGGGCCTGGTGCTGATCACCCACGACCTCGCCGTGGTGGCCGAAACCGCCCAGCGCGTCTGTGTGATGTACGCCGGGCAAGCCGTTGAAGTCGGCCAGGTGCCGCAACTGTTCGATATCCCGGCGCACCCGTACAGCGAAGCGCTGCTCAAGGCGATTCCGGAACACAGCCAGGGCGCCGAGCGTCTGGCGACCCTGCCGGGCATCGTTCCCGGCCGTTACGACCGCCCGCATGGCTGCCTGCTGTCGCCGCGCTGCCCGTACGTGCAGGACAGCTGCCGCGCGCAGCGTCCGACCCTCGATCCGAAAGCCAACAGCCTCGCCCGCTGCTTCTACCCGTTGAACCAGGAGGTGGCGTAATGGCCGTCGTACTTACCGCCCGCGACCTGACCCGTCACTACGAAGTCTCCCGTGGCCTGTTCAAGGGCCATGCGACCGTACGCGCCCTGAACGGCGTGTCGTTCGAACTGGAAGCCGGCAAGACCCTCGCCGTGGTCGGCGAATCGGGCTGCGGCAAATCCACCCTGGCCCGTGCCCTGACCCTGATCGAAGAGCCGTCGTCCGGTTCCCTGAAAATCGCCGGGCAGGAAGTGGCCGGCGCCGACAAGGCCCAGCGCAAGCAACTGCGCAAAGACGTGCAGATGGTGTTCCAGAGCCCGTACGCGTCGTTGAACCCACGGCAGAAGATCGGTGACCAGCTCGCCGAGCCGCTGTTGATCAACACCAACCTGAGTGCCGCCGAGCGTCGCGAGAAAGTCCAGGCGATGATGAAGCAGGTCGGCCTGCGTCCCGAGCATTACCAGCGTTATCCACACATGTTCTCCGGCGGTCAGCGCCAGCGTATCGCGCTGGCCCGCGCCATGATGCTGCAACCGAAAGTGCTGGTGGCGGACGAACCGACCTCGGCGCTGGACGTGTCGATCCAGGCGCAGGTGCTGAACCTGTTCATGGACATGCAGCAGGAATTCAACACCGGTTATGTGTTCATTTCGCACAACCTGGCGGTGGTGCAGCACGTGGCCGATGACGTGATGGTGATGTACCTCGGTCGTCCGGTGGAAATCGGCCCGAAAGAGGACATCTATGCCCGTCCTCTGCACCCGTACACCCAGGCGCTGCTGTCGGCGACCCCGACCATCCACCCGGATCCGGACAAGCCGAAGATCAAGATCGTCGGCGAGCTGCCCAACCCGCTGAACCCGCCACCGGGCTGCGCGTTCCACAAGCGCTGCCCTTACGCCACCGAGCGTTGCAGCACGGAAGAGCCGGCCCTGCGCCAACTCGATACCCGTCAGGTAGCGTGCCACTACGCCGAGCAGTTCCTCGACGGCGCGGCATGAAAAAAACCCGCCCTGTTGCCGGGGCGGGTCGTTAAAGCGTTGATCAAACCTCTTCTTTCTCGATTGCGCATCAGTCGGGGAGGAAGGGGTTTTCTTTTGCCTGCAATCTATGTCTGGCTGTCGCCATCGTCACCGGAATCAGGATCATCGGTGTCAGGCTCGTCGGTGGTCGAGTCGTCATCGTCCTTGCTGCCACCCTGATCCTGATCGCCGGGTTCAGACTCGGATTTGGCGAGCATGATCACACCTGCGTGCCCCTGCGCCGCATTGAAACCCTGCGCAGGTGCCGCGTTGCTCGCCCACGCTGCCGTGGTGCCAAGCGTCAGCATCAGCAAGACCTTAAGCAACAACACTGTGCGTTGAAAAATGCTCATAAGCGTTTCCATCCTTTCGTGGTTGAAGCCAGAGTGCCGGTCCGGCGCTGAATAAAATCTAGTTCCGATCAGCCGGGTTCACCAGATAGGACGCTAACCCATGCCCGGAAATGCCATGGCTGGACAGACCGCTTTCGAATAAGCCCCATAACCGGATCAACTAAGCGAGGTGACCTTGCGGGTTTGCACGGGCCGGCAGGCCGAGCCGCGCAAACGGGTCGCCAGACAAACCGGCGGGACCGACATCAGTGCCAGTGCCGCGCTGGCCACCCAGACGCTTTGCCCTCCGAACTGGCCGTAAAGCTGACCGCCGAGCACCGGCGACAGCAACGCACTCGCGCTCCAAGCCATGAAAAACAGACCGAAGTACTGGCCGCTCTTGCCGCGTTGCGCATGCTGCATGACCAGCACATTCAGCGGCGGCATGAACAGCGCTTCGCCCAGCGTCCAGACCACTGTCGACAGGCAGGCATAAAACAATCCGGAACCCAGTGGCAGCATGCCGAGCCCCAGCGCCAGCAACACGCAACCGGCGATCAACGGGCGACGCGAACCCCAGCGCTCGCCCCAATGCGAAATCGGGATCTGCAGCGCCACCACCAGAATCGCGTTGATCGCGAACTGCCAGCCGATGGCCTCGGTACTCAAGCGATAGTAGTCGCGCAGATAGTTGCCGAGGGTGCTGTAAACGGTGTCGAACGCCATGCCAAGCAGGACGGTCGCCGTCAGCAGCCAGAGAAAGGGTTTGTCGCGGTATGGCAGGCCGGAGCCGGTCTGCGCCTCTGGCGTTTCGTCCGGGATCAGCACTGTTCGCCGCCAGGTCGTGCGGACGAACCAGAGCAGCGCCACCAGCGTCAGCGCCGCGCTGATGAAGAACACCCAGCGGAAATCCGTCTGCGCCAGTAGTCCGCCCGCGACACCGGCGGCGGCCATGCCGAGGTTTCTGGCGATGCGGCTCAAGGCCTGCGCCCGGGGCCGCTGCGCGACTTCGCAATACTCCATGATCAAGCGTTGGTGCAGCGTACGGATCGCGCCGTCGATCGTACCGCTGAGCAACAGCAGTCCGGCCAGCAGCGGCACTTGCGTCACCAGCCCGAGCCCGAGCAGTACCCAGGCTGAAACGAAGAACAGCCCCGCCGTCAGCCGCGCGGTGCGGATGTGGTCGCTGAGCAAACCGCCCAGCATCGACCCGATCAACAACCCGCCACCGTACGCCGCCAGCAACCAGCCAACGGTCTCGATGGCGAAGCCCAGTTCCTGCCGCAGATACAACGCCATGAACAGCTTGACCATGCTGCTCAGACGATTGATGAACAGCAGCGCCGCGAGTACCCAGGCCATCAGGCTGAAATAGCCGTTCGGGCGAAGCAGATGGACGAGCCGCGCCATCATCGATTGATCCCTCCTTGATCAGCCAGGTGCGCAACCTGAACCAAAAGAATCTGCCCATACTCAATCAACAGACAAAAAAAAGCCCACTGTTTTCACAGTAGGCTTCGGGGGCACCCATCAGCGCTTAGTGATGCTCACGGGTCGCACGGAATTTCACGTCCGGCCAGCGCTCTTCCATCAGCGCCAGGTTGACCCGGGTCGGAGCGAGGTAGGTCAGGTGACCGCCGCCGTCCAGTGCCAGGTTTTCCACAGCCTTGTTGGAGAATTCCTCCAGCTTCTTCTTGTCGCTGCACTCGATCCAGCGTGCGGAGTACACGGTGATCGGCTCGTAGGAGCACTCGACCTTGTATTCCTCTTTCAGACGGCTGGCGACCACATCGAACTGCAGCACACCGACGGCGCCGAGGATGATGTCGTTGGTGCGCTCCGGGAAGAACACCTGGGTCGCACCCTCTTCGGCCAGTTGCTGCAGACCCTGACGCAGTTGCTTGGATTTCAGCGGGTCGCGCAGGCGTACGCGGCGGAACAGTTCCGGGGCGAAGTGCGGGATGCCGGTGAAGCCCAGGCTTTCGCCTTCGCTGAAGGTGTCGCCGATCTGGATGGTGCCGTGGTTGTGCAGACCGATGATGTCGCCCGCATAGGCTTCTTCCAGCTGTTCACGCTCGGAGGAGAAGAACGTCAGGGCGTCACCGATACGCACGTCCTTGCCGGTGCGCACGTGGCGCATCTTCATGCCTTTTTCGTACTTGCCGGAGCAGATACGCATGAAGGCGATGCGGTCGCGGTGTTTCGGGTCCATGTTCGCCTGGATCTTGAAGATGAAGCCCGAGAACTTCTCTTCCACCGGCTCCACGGTGCGCTCGTTGGCCACCCGTGGCAGCGGACGTGGCGCCCAGTCGACCACGGCGTCGAGTACGTGATCGACACCGAAGTTGCCCAGCGCGGTACCGAAGAACACCGGGGTCAGTTGACCGTCGATGAACTCCTGCTGATTGAATTCGTGGCAGGCGCCCTGCACCAGTTCCAGCTGCTCGAGGAAGCGCTCGTACTCGTCGCCCAGGTGGGCGCGGGCTTCGTCGGAGTCGAGCTTTTCGATGATCCGGGTTTCGGTGCGTTCGTGGCCGTGGCCAGGGGTGTAGACAATGATGTAGTCACCCGACAGGTGATACACACCCTTGAAATCGCGGTAGCAACCGATCGGCCAGGTGATCGGCGCCGCCTTGATCTTCAGGACGGCTTCGATCTCGTCGAGCAGCTCGATCGGGTCGCGGATGTCGCGGTCGAGTTTGTTGATGAAGCTGACGATCGGCGTATCACGCAGACGGCAGACATCCATCAGCGCGATGGTCCGCGGCTCTACACCTTTACCGCCGTCGAGGACCATCAGGGCCGAGTCCACCGCAGTCAGGGTACGGTAGGTGTCTTCGGAGAAGTCTTCGTGGCCCGGGGTGTCGAGCAGGTTGATCATGTGTTCGCGATACGGGAACTGCATGACCGACGTGGTAATGGAAATACCCCGCTGTTTCTCCATCTCCATCCAGTCGGATGTCGCATGGCGATCGGATTTGCGGGATTTCACCGTACCGGCCACGGAGATCGCCTTGCCCATCAACAGGAGCTTTTCGGTGATCGTGGTTTTACCGGCATCGGGGTGGGAAATAATGGCGAAAGTGCGGCGTTTCGCGACTTCGGCGGCCTGGTTGGTCATGGGAAATCGCCTGGCGGTGATTCAAAAAAGGGCTGCGATTATAGCCCAAGTCAAGGCAATTACCGAACCGTTGAGCACATCAAGGGTGGCCAAATGCTGTCCAGGATGGGAACCTTTTAATTCACGGAGACGTCCATCCCCTGTTACGACTTTTCGTCAGGGGCTGAAAAATCAGCAAGTTAGCCTGACGAGGCTGCGCTCATGGCTCGCTTTCGGACCGCTTTTACCGGGCTGAAAAAAAGCTGCTTCTCGCGAACGACTCTCCCGGCGGCCAGGGCTTGGCATGCCACTCGGGACAGCGTCCGCCGACTATGGAAAAGGAGTCCGCCTGTGGCTATCCGCTATGGCAAAGGGCTGATGGGAGGTGCGGTGGTGATCGCGCTCCTGGCCCTGCTGGTCCGCTGGATCGGCATCAACACGATCGAACACTACCGCGACGATTTGTTGTTTTACCTGCAAGCTCATCTGATTCTTGTCCTCGCTTCAATGCTGGCCGCCCTGCTCGTGGGCATCCCCGCCGGTATCTTCCTGAGCCGTCCGACCATGGTCGGGCGCGCCGAACGCTTCATGCAGGTCTTCAATATCGGCAACACCGTGCCCCCGCTGGCCGTGCTGGCGATTGCCCTGGGTTTTCTCGGCATCGGCAGCGGCCCGGCGATCTTCGCGTTGTTCCTTGCATCGCTTTTGCCGATTGTGCGCAACACCTACGAAGGCCTGAAAAATGTCCAGGGTTCACTCAAGGAAGCCGCCACCGGCATTGGCATGACCCCGCGCCAGGTGCTGTGGCAGGTCGAATTGCCCAACGCCGTGCCGATCATCGTCGGCGGTGTACGGGTGGCGCTGGCGATCAACGTCGGCACCGCGCCGCTGGCGTTCCTGATCGGCGCCAACAGCCTTGGCAGCCTGATCTTCCCCGGCATCGCCCTGAACAATCAGCCGCAACTGCTGCTCGGCGCCGCGTGCACCGCGCTGCTGGCCCTGCTGCTCGATGGCGTGGTCACCCTTGCCAGCCGTCTCTGGCTGGAACGCGGTTTGCGCCCGTCTTAAAGCTTCGGCAAAGGAATTCACATGAAACGACTCAGCTTGATCTTGAGCTGCATTCTGTTGTTCGCAGGATGGGCACAAGCCGCAGAAAAGCCTGTTATCCGCCTTGGCGCCCGGGTATTCACCGAGCAGACGCTGCTCGCGGAAATCACCGCCCAATACCTGCGCAGCAAAGGTTACGACGCGCAGATCACCGGCGGACTGGGCAGCAATCTGGCCCGCAGCGCCCACGAAAGCGGGCAACTGGACATGCTCTGGGAATACACCGGCGTATCGCTGGTGGCCTACAACCATGTCACCGAAAAACTCGACAGCGAACAGTCCTACGCACGGGTGAAAGAACTCGACGCGAAAAAAGGCCTCGTCTGGCTGACCCCGTCGAAATTCAGCAATACCTACGCCCTCGCCCTGCCGAAAAACGTCGCCGAGGACTATCCGCAGATCAACAGCATCAGCCAGTTGAACGACGTGCTGCACGCCGAAGCCAGGACCAATCACCTGGTCGCGCTGGACACCGAGTTCGCCAACCGCTCCGACGGTCTGGACGGCATGGTCAAGCTTTACGACATGAACCTTACCCGCCGGAACATCCGGCAGATGGACGCAGGGCTGGTCTATACCGCCCTGCGCAACGGCCAGGTGTTTGCCGGTCTGGTCTACACCACCGACGGTCGCCTCAACGCGTTCGGCCTGAAGCTGCTGGAAGACGACAAACATTACTTCCCGGACTACACCGCCGCACCGGTCGTACGTCAGGCCTACCTTGATGCCCATCCGCAACTGGCCGGGCAACTCAAGCCGCTGGCGGAACTGTTCGACGACGAAACCATGCGCCAGCTCAATGCGCGGGTCGATGTCGATCACGAGAGCCCGTCGAAAGTCGCTGCCGATTTCCTGCGCCAGCATCCACTGAACTGAAGGAGGAAAAGTCATGGAATTTCTGAACGCCTTTTCCCACCTCGACTGGCAGCAGGTGATGCACCTGACCTGGCAGCACATCACCCTGGTCGGCATCGCCGTCAGTCTGGCAATCCTCATCGGCGTGCCGCTGGGGATTTTGATGACTCGATTTCCGACTCTCGCAGGTCCCTTGCAGGCCAGCGCCACGGTATTGCTCACGGTGCCGTCGATTGCCCTGTTCGGCCTGCTGCTGCCGTTCTACTCGAAGTTCGGTCAGGGCCTCGGCCCGATGCCGGCCATCACCGCCGTGTTCCTTTATTCACTGCTGCCGATCATGCGCAACACCTACCTCGCCCTGACCGGCGTCGAACCGGGCATTCGCGAAGCTGCTCGCGGCATCGGCATGACTTTCGGCCAGCGCCTGCGCATGGTCGAGTTGCCGATTGCGGTGCCGGTGATCCTTGCCGGCGTGCGCACCGCCGTGGTGATGAACATCGGCGTAATGACCATTGCCGCAACCATCGGCGCCGGCGGCCTCGGCGTGCTGATCCTCGCCTCCATCAGCCGCAGCGACATGTCGATGCTGATCGTCGGCGCGCTGCTGGTCAGTCTTCTGGCGATCTTCGCCGACCTCATTCTGCAGTGGCTGCAACGTTCGCTGACTCCAAAAGGACTCCTCAAATGATCGAACTTCAAAACCTCAGCAAGACCTTCCAAAGCAACGGCAAAGACGTGAAAGCCGTGGATTCGGTAAGCCTGACCGTCAATGAAGGCGAAATCTGCGTGTTCCTCGGGCCATCGGGCTGCGGCAAAAGCACCACGCTGAAAATGATCAACCGCCTGATCAAACCGACCTCGGGCAAGATCCTGATCAACGGCGAAGACACCACCGACCTCGACGAAGTGACCCTGCGTCGCAACATCGGTTACGTGATCCAGCAGATCGGTCTGTTCCCCAACATGACCATCGAAGAGAACATCGTGGTGGTGCCGAAACTGCTCGGCTGGGACAAACAGAAATGCCACGACCGCGCCCGCGAGCTGATGAGCATGATCAAGCTTGAACCCAAGCAGTATCTGCATCGCTATCCGCGTGAACTGTCTGGAGGCCAGCAGCAACGGATCGGCGTGATCCGTGCGCTGGCGGCGGATGCACCGCTGTTGCTGATGGACGAACCGTTCGGCGCGGTCGACCCGATCAACCGCGAGATGATCCAGAACGAATTCTTCGAGATGCAGCGAGCGCTGAACAAGACTGTGATCATGGTCAGCCACGACATCGACGAAGCGATCAAACTCGGCGACAAGATCGCGATCTTCCGCGCCGGCAAGCTGTTGCAGATCGACCACCCGGACACGCTGCTGGCCCATCCGGCGGACGACTTTGTCAGCCACTTCGTCGGCCAGGACAGCACCCTCAAGCGCCTGCTGCTGGTGAAGGCAGAAGACGCGGCGGACAACGCACCGTCGGTGAGCCCCGAAACCCCGGTGGCCGACGCGCTGGAATTGATGGATGAGCATGACCGTCGCTACGTGGTGGTCACCTGTGCCGAGAACAAGGCACTGGGTTATGTGCGACGTCGCGACCTGCACCGCCAGACCGGAACCTGTGCGCAGTTCCTGCGGGAATTCAACGCAACAGCCGCGTACGACGAGCATTTGCGCATCCTGTTGTCGCGCATGTACGAGTTCAATCGGGCGTGGTTGCCGGTGCTGGATGCCGAACGAGTGTTCCTCGGGGAGGTCACGCAAGAGTCAATTGCGGCGTACCTGAGTTCGGGTCGATCGCGCGGAATGAAGACCAATATTGTGTCGCCAGCCGAAGCGGTGGCCTGATCAAAAGCAAAAGGGCTGTTCGACAGCCCTTTTTTTCGACCGCCGGATCCTCGAAGCCGTGTTTTTTTGTCCGACCATGAGCCGGCAAGAAATATCAACACGCCAGAGAGCCGAAGCCGCCCGACCCTCCCAGCCTCAACCTGCAAATTCCCCCTCGATCGCCCTTCTCGACGCCAACGTCGCCGATGTTGAAGTGATCGTACTTGGTGATGACTTGGCACACATCAGCATCGATCGTGCAGGTATTTTTAACACCTGAAGATTAACGGGGAACATCTGACCGTCATCTCGGTCGGCTACAAAGAGTGATATCGGTTACGCACGTCAGAAGCGTGCAAAAACGCGACATTTTTAGTTGATCTCAGGCCCCCCACGCCCTAAAGTTCGCGCCGAACGTCCATGCTGGAAACGATCCATCCGGCTCAAGTACTGACGACGAGACAGCAAGGCCAAGGGAAACGACCCCAGATCGTTTGAGAGCGTAGCGAGCGCAGGCAAGACAAGGCGGGAAGAGGCGAGGAAGCGGAGTTTACTGGTTGTAAATGAGCATTCCGAGCCTCTTCCCAACGCAGTATTGCCAAGCGCAGTAGCTCTCAAACGATCTGAATGGCCTTTTTGCTTTCGGCGCCATTGCCTTGGGAAGTAGGCGAACCAAAGTGGGGATACGGAGGACGTTCATATGCACCCATTGATTTCACGAGTTTGCCCATAGGAGCTCCCAGGTATGTCGATCCAGGTCGAAGACTATTTCGCGCGCGAAACCTTTCAGAAAATGAAGGCGTTCGCCGACAAACAGGAAACCCCGTTCGTGGTGATCGACACCGCGATGATCGCCCAGGCCTACGATGACCTGCGCGCCGGTTTCGAATTCGCCAAGGTCTACTACGCGGTCAAGGCCAACCCGGCCGTCGAAATCATCGACCTGCTCAAGGAGAAAGGCTCGAGCTTCGACATCGCCTCGATCTACGAGCTGGACAAAGTACTGAGCCGAGGCGTCAGCCCGGACCAGATCAGCTACGGCAACACCATCAAGAAGTCCAAGGACATCCGCTACTTCTTTGATAAGGGCGTGCGCCTGTTCGCCACCGACTCGGAAGCCGACCTGCGCAACATCGCCAAGGCCGCACCGGGCGCCAAAGTCTACGTGCGCATCCTGACCGAAGGTTCGACCACCGCTGACTGGCCGCTGTCGCGCAAGTTCGGCTGCCAGACCGACATGGCCATGGATCTGCTGATCCTCGCCCGCGACCTGGGCCTGGTGCCGTACGGCATCTCCTTCCACGTCGGCTCGCAACAGCGCGACATCAGCGTCTGGGACGCCGCGATCGCCAAGGTCAAAGTGATCTTCCAGCGTCTGAAAGAAGAAGATGGCATCCACCTGAAGCTGATCAACATGGGCGGCGGCTTCCCGGCCAACTACATCACCCGCACCAACAGCCTGGAAACCTACGCCGAAGAGATCATTCGCTTCCTGAAAGAAGACTTCGGTGATGACCTGCCGGAAATCATCCTGGAGCCGGGCCGTTCGCTGATCGCCAACGCCGGCATCCTGGTCAGTGAAGTGGTGCTGGTTGCGCGTAAATCCCGCACCGCTGTGGAGCGTTGGGTGTACACCGATGTGGGCAAGTTCTCCGGCCTGATCGAAACCATGGACGAAGCGATCAAGTTCCCGATCTGGACCGAGAAGAAAGGCGAGATGGAAGAAGTCGTGATCGCTGGCCCGACCTGCGACAGCGCCGACATCATGTACGAAAACTACAAGTACGGCCTGCCGCTGAACCTGGCCATCGGTGATCGCCTGTACTGGCTGTCGACCGGTGCGTACACCACCAGCTACAGCGCGGTAGAGTTCAATGGCTTCCCGCCGCTGAAATCGTTCTACGTGTAAGTGTCGCTGGCGTAATGCAAAAAGCCCATGACGCGTCATGGGCTTTTTTGTGGCTGCGGCTCAGGAGTTCTGCAATTCGGCGCAACGGCGAGCATACGCCTGCGCCAATGCCTGTATTTTCGGATCGGTTGCGCTCGCCAGTGTCTGGCTCGCCACTCGCAGAAAATTCAGGTTGCCGCCGGCCAGCGCTTTCTCCAGCCAGACAATTGCGTCATCGACTCGCCCCTCAGCCGCCAGCACCGCGGCGTAACTGAACTGCCCGCGAAAATCACCGCCCTCGGCGGAGCGTCGATACCAGTCACGAGCCGCTACCGGATCCGCCGGGCACACTTGCCCTTCTTCCAGATAACGCCCGAGCAGGTTCATCGATTTGGCATGACCGGCCTCGGCTGCGCGTTGATACAGCGCCAAGGCCTGAGGATGATCGACCACCACACCGCGCCCGGTGGCCAACAGATTGGCCAGGTTGTACATCGCCCAATCGAGACCGGCTTCGGCAGCGATCCGATAGTGCTGCGCGGCAATGGACGCATTCGCCAGGCATCCCCAACCATGTTCATGGCAGCGACCGAGCATATTGCGCGCCATCAAATGCCCTTGACCCGCCGCGATTGCGAACCAGCGCAATGCCAACGGCGGGTCCTGAGCAATCCCGCGACCATCGAGCAGGATCTGCCCGAGCAGCGCCTGCGCTTCCGGCACGCCCTCGCCCGCCGCCGCCAAAATGGCCTGAGCTGCGCGAGCCGGGCTTTCTTCAAGCATGGCGGTGAGCCGTTCGCCATCGAGGACTTCCTCGCGGCGCAAACGAAAGTCCGCCACTTACACCTCGACCCAGCGACGCAGCAGGTTGTGATAGGTGCCGGTGAGGCGGATCAGTGAAGGGTGATCGGGCAAATCCCGGGTCAGTTGCTGGATCGCACCGTCCATCTCGAACAGCAAGGCGCGCTGACTGTCTTCGCGCACCAGGCTCTGGGTCCAGAAGAACGACGCATAACGCGCACCGCGGGTGACGGCGTTGACCTTGTGCAGACTGGTGCCGGGGTACAGCACCATGTCGCCTGCCGGCAGTTTCACGCGCTGGGTGCCATACGTGTCCTGGATTTCCAGCTCGCCGCCGTCGTAATCCTCGGGTTCGCTGAAAAACAGCGTGGCCGACAGATCCGTGCGCACCCGTTCGATGCTGCCTTTGGGCTGGCGCACGGCGTTGTCGATGTGGAAATCGAAACTGCCGCCCGCCGTGTAACAGTTGAGTAACGGCGGGAATACCTTGTGCGGCAGCGCAGCCGACATGAACAGCGGATTTTTCCACAGACGTTCAAGCATCGCCGCGCCGATTTCCTTGGCCAGTGGATGACCTTCCGGCAGCTGCAGATTGTGCTTGGCCTTGGCCGATTGATAGCCGGCGGTGATCTTGCCGTCGGCCCAGTCAGCCTGCTCCAGAGCCTCGCGGATGCGCCGCACTTCGTCTTTTTCGAACAGAGCGGGAATGTGCAGCAGCATGTCGGGATCACCTGATGGCAAAGAGGCGGCAATGGTATTGATTCTTATTGACTGTGTAAAACCCGCTAGACGAATGAATCGGCAAAAACCGTAAGGATAAATTGTAAAGAATGTAAATTAGTCGCGAATAACAATATTTCGCAATTGATACGAATACCTGTTTACCCTATATTCCGCCGCCTCGAATCCTTGGGGAGGGGAATAAAAATGTCACGTCAACACGCACAATTACCCGTCAGTTCACCACGTCTGCTCGCCTCTGCCATCGGCGTGGCGCTGACCGCCGGTTCCGCAGGCCACATGGTGTTCGCCGCCGAAAAGACCGACAGCAAAGCCTCCGGCAATGCCATCGCCCTGGACGCCACCGCCATCACCGGCGAAGCGCAGGATCCGACGTCCTACCAGGTCGAAAAAGCCTCCTCGCCCAAGTACACCGCGCCGCTGGTCGACACACCGCGCTCGGTCACCGTCATTCCGCAACAAGTTTTGAAAGACACCGGCGCGCTGAACATGCAGGATGCCCTGCGCACCGTACCCGGCATCACCTTCGGTGCCGGTGAAGGTGGCAACCCACAGGGCGACCGTCCGTTCATCCGTGGTTTCGATGCCCAGGGCGACACTTACCTCGACGGCGTGCGTGACACCGGCTCCCAGAGCCGCGAGATCTTCGCCGTGGAAAACATCGAAGTCAGCAAGGGCCCGAACTCCGCCATCGGCGGTCGTGGCGCGGCTGGCGGCAGCATCAACCTAGTGAGCAAGAAAGCGCACCTGGGCAATTCCTTCGACGGTGGATTCACCTGGGGCTCCGACCAGACCCAGCGCTACACGATGGATGGCAACTACCAGTTCAGCGACACCGCTGCCGGCCGTCTGAACCTGATGAGCCACGAGAGCAATGTCGCCGGTCGCGACAGCGTCGACTACGACCGTTGGGGCATCGCGCCGTCCCTGGCCTTCGGCCTGGGCACCGATACCCGCGTCAACCTCGACTACTACCATCTCGAAAGCAACGACACCCCGGATTCGGGCATTCCTTACACCATCCCTGCCGGTGGTTCGGCGGCGCGTACCAAGTCCAACCCGGACAAACCATACGCCGGCGGCGACCACAGCAACTTCTACGGTCTGGATCGCGACTTCCGCAAGGGCCGCACCGATACCGCAACCTTCGCCATCGAGCATGACCTGAATGACTCGCTGACCATCAAGAACACCCTGCGTCACGGCACCAGCATGCAGGACTACATCCTGACCCAGCCGGACGACAGCAAGGGCAACGTCAACAACGGCAGCGTCTGGCGTCGCGCCAACACTCGCGTGAGCAACACCGAGACCACCACCAACCAGACTGACCTGTTCGGCAACTTCTATGTGGCGGGCTTCAAGAACAGCTTCTCCACCGGTGTCGAGTACACCCGCGAGGAAAGCAGCAAATCCTCCTACAACGTCAACACCGACACCACGCCGCGCACCTCGGCCGTGACCACCAACTGCAACCCGGGCCTGATCGGCGCCGCCAGCGGCTACAACTGCACCTCGCTGTCGAACCCGAACCCGAACGATCCGTGGAACGGCGCGATCTCGCGCAACTATGCCGGCACCGATACCCAGTCCGATACCTACGCCCTGTATGCGTTCGACACGCTGGAGCTGTCCGAACAATGGCTGGTGAACATGGGTCTGCGTTATGACCATTTCGAAACCGGCTACAAGACTTACACCAACGCCGGCAACACCACCGCCAAAGGTTCGGACACCAGCGAGTTCGTCACCGGCCAGTTCGGTATCGTCTACAAACCGGCACCGAACGGCAGCATCTATGCGTCCTACGCCACATCCGCCACACCGCCGGGCAACACCCTGGGTGAAGGCCAGGAAGGCAACCCGCTGGGCGGCACGCCGGATCGCAACGGCAACCTGCTCAAGAGCGACATGGAGCCGGAAACCACCAAGAACTACGAAATCGGTACCAAGTGGGATTTGTTGAACGATCGCCTGTCGCTGACCGCCGACCTGTTCCGTACCGAGAAAGAAAACGCGCGTGTCCAGGTGGATACCACCTCGTACGAAAACGCCGGCAAGACCCGCGTGCAAGGTATCGAACTGTCGGCCAGCGGCAAGATCACCGACAAATGGCAAGTGTTCGCCGGCTACGCCTACATGGACAGCGAACAAGTGGACGGTGGTGACCTGCCGGCCAACAAGGCCAACAACGGCAACGAACTGCCGAACACCCCGAAAAACAGCGCCAGCCTGTGGACCACTTATCAGGTCACGCCGAAGCTGACCATCGGTGGCGGTGCGTTCTACGTGGATGACGTGTACGGCAACGTGGCCAACACCACCATGGTCGATTCCTACGTTCGCTATGACGCCATGGCGGCCTACAAGCTGAGCAAGAACGTCGACCTGCAGCTGAACGTGCAGAACCTGACCAACGAAACCTATTACGACAAAGCCTTCTCGACCCACTTTGCCAACCAGGCGGCGGGCCGCACGGCCTTGCTGAGCACCAACTTCCACTTCTGATTGCAGAAGGAAGGTCCAGGCCCCGTTCATTCGCTTGAACGGGGCTTTTGTGCGTAATAAAGAACGCTTCTCGATAACGCACGGCATAATGCACGCCGTGAGAACAACTTCCGGACGGACAAGGCAAGCGACGTGTTGAAGAAAACCCTGTTCCAGTTGCACTGGTTTTTTGGCATCACTGCCGGGCTGGTGCTGGCCCTGATGGGCATCACCGGCGCCGCCTATTCGTTTCAGGACGAGATCCTGAAGGTGCTCAATCCTTCGGTCCTGCAAGTGGAAAAACAGGCCGCCGGCGTACTGCCGCCCGCCGAGCTGGTGGAGCGCATTCAGGCAGCCTCGGGCATGACCGTTTCGATGCTCACGGTCGAAACCGACAGCGGCAATGCCGCGCGGGTCTGGTTCACCCCGGCAAAGGGTGAGCGCCGTGGCGAGATGCGCTACTTCGATCCATACACCGGCGAGTTCAGGGGCGATGTCGCTGGTGAGGATTTCTTCGGCCTGATGCTGCAACTGCACCGCTTCCTCGCCATGGGCGACACCGGTCGCGACATCACCGGTGCCTGCACCCTGATGCTGCTGTTCTTCTGCCTGTCCGGCCTGTACCTGCGCTGGCCGCGTCAGTGGAACAGCTGGCGTGTGTGGCTGACCCTGGACTGGAAGAAAAAGGGCCGCAGTTTCCACTGGGACCTGCATTCGGTGTTCGGCACCTGGTGCATGCTGGTCTATTTGCTGCTGGCGCTGACCGGCCTGTACTGGTCGTACGAGTGGTACAACAAGGGACTGACGAAGTTGCTGTCGGATGCACCGCAGAACGAGCGCGTGCGCGGTGGCCGCGGCCCGGCTCCAGAAGGCCCGGCGCCGACTGCCGATTACGCCGCCATGTGGCTCAGCATCTACAGCGCCGCAGGTCCGGGCCTCGCCTCCTACAACATCCGCATGCCGCCAGTGGCCGGTCAACCGGCGACGGTGTTCTATCTGCTCGACAGCTCGCCCCATGAGCGTGCGCTCAACCAGATCACCCTCGACCCGGCCACGGGCGTCGTCAAACGGGTCGACCGCTACACCGACAAGAGCTTCAAGGCGCAATTGCTGACCAGCATTTACGCGCTGCACGTCGGCAGCTACTTCGGCCTGGCCGGGCGGATCATCGTGACCGTCGCGTCAGTACTGATGCCACTGTTCTTCATCACCGGATGGCTGCTGTACCTGGATCGCCGACGCAAGAAAAAGCAGATCAAGGATGCCCGTCTGGGTCTCGAACAGCCGGCGGGCGATGGTCCGGCGTGGCTGATCGGCTTCGCCAGCCAGAGCGGCTTTGCCGAGCAACTGGCGTGGCAGACCGCCGGCCAGTTGCAGGCCGCCGGTTTGCCGGTGAAGGTGCAGCCGCTGGCGAATGTCCGCGAACAGGACCTGCAGGCATCGGACAACGCACTGTTCGTGGTCAGCACCTTCGGCGACGGCGAGGCCCCGGACAGCGCTCGCGGTTTCGAGCGCAACGTGCTGAGTCGGGCCTCGGCTTTCGGCGACCTCAAGTACGCCGTACTGGGTCTCGGCGACCGCCAGTATCAGCATTTCTGCGGTTTCGCCCGGCGCCTGCATCAATGGCTGAGCGAACACGGCGGCACGACCCTGTTCGCCCCGGTGGAAGTCGACAGCGGCGATCCCTACGCGCTGCGGCACTGGCAGACCCAGCTCGGCCTGATCACGGGGCAAGCGCCGGTCGACACCTGGCAAGCACCGAGCTACAGCAACTGGACACTGGCCCGCCGCGAATTGATGAACCCTGACAGCAGCGGTTCGCCGGTTTATCTGCTGGGGCTCACGCCCCCCGATAACAGCAGCTGGCTGGCCGGCGATCTGGTGGAAGTATTGCCGCGCAACTGCCCCTGGGCCATCGAACATTTCCTCGACGGCCTGGGCATCCGTGGCGAAACCAGCGTGAAGGTCAACGGTCTGGAAGAGACCCTGGAAACGGCCCTAGCCTCCCGCCAGTTGCCCGAGCACCGCGCCCACCTGGTGGGCCTGCACGCTCAGGCGCTGCTGGATGCGATGGTGCCGCTGGCAATGCGCGAATACTCGATCGCCTCGATTGCCGCCGACGGTGTGCTGGAACTGATCGTGCGTCAGGAACAACACAGTGACGGTACCCTCGGCATCGGCTCCGGCTGGCTGACCGAGCATGCTCCCGTGGGCGGCAGCATCAGCCTGCGGGTACGCCGCAACAGTGGTTTCCATCTGCCGAACCAGCCGGTGCCGATGATCCTGCTGGGCAACGGCACCGGCCTTGCCGGCCTGCGCAGCCTGCTCAAGGCGCGGATCGCCGACGGCCAGCAGCGCCAGTGGCTGTTGTTCGGCGAGCGCAATCGGGAGCACGATTTCCTGTGCCGTACGGAGCTGGAAGAGTGGCTGATCAATGGTGATCTGGCGCGGCTGGACCTGGCATTCTCCCGGGATCAGGCCGAGAAGATCTACGTGCAGGATCGCTTGCGCGAATCAGCTGATGAACTGAAAAAGTGGCTGGCCGAAGGTGCCGTGATCTACATCTGCGGCAGCCTGCAAGGCATGGCGTCAGGCGTCGACCTGGCCCTGCATGACATCCTCGGCGCCGAAGAAGTCGAACGCCTGATCGAACAGGGTCGTTATCGTCGCGACGTCTACTGACATCACAATTTCTGTGGGAGCGAGCCTGCTCGCGATGGCGGTTTTACATTCAACACATTTGTTGCCTGTGACACCGTTATCGCGAGCAGGCTCGCTCCCACAGTTTGTTTGCGCTGAACTCAGACCGGCTGCAACTTCTGCTCAAACACCGCCACCCCGTTCAGATCCCGCAACACCACACTCATCTCCCCGCTCTGCCCCTCGATATTCACCTCGCCAAAAAACTGGAATCCGGCAAACGGCGAGGCGTTTTGCGTCGGTGGCGCTTTCTGGAACACCACTTCAGGGCCGAAGGTCTTGTCCAGTGGATTGGGCCCGAAACTCCCGGCGTTCAGGGGCCCTGCGACAAACTCCCAGAACGGCTCGAAATCCTGGAACGCCGCACGCTCCGGGTGATAGTGATGGGCTGCGCAGTAATGCACGTCCGCCGTCAGGAACACGAAATTGCGCACATGATGTGCGCGCAGGAATCCGAGCAATTCGGCGACTTCCAGCTCACGGCCCTGAGCCGGGCCGGGATCGCCATTGGCCACGGCTTCCCAACGCGGAACGCCGGGGCTGACTTCACCGTCCGGCACGCCCAGGCCGATCGGCATGTCGGCAGCGATGACTTTCCATTGGGCTTTCGATGACTTCAATCCGCGCTTGAGCCAGTTCAGTTGCTCGCGCCCGAGGAACGGTTTTTCCGCCCCGAGATTGTCATCGTTGGCGCCGCGATAGCTGCGCATGTCGAGCACGAAGACATCGAGCATCGGCCCATAACTCAACTTGCGATAAATCCGCCCGCCACCATCCGCTGCCTGACGGCGCATCGGCGAATATTCGAGCCAGGCCTGACGCGCGCGCCCGACCAGAGTGTGGATATCCTTTTCCTGATAGCGCTCGTCGAGTTGTTTGCCCGGCGACCAGTTGTTGACCACTTCATGATCGTCCCACTGCCAGATCTGTGGCACTTCGGCGTTGAAGCGGCGGATGTTTTCATCCATCAGGTTGTAGCGATAGTTGCCGCGATAATCGTCGAGGGTCTGGGCGACCTTGCTCTTGGCTTCCGTGGTGAGGTTGCGCCATACGCGGCCACCTTCGGTGGTCAGTTGTGCCGGCACCGGGCCGTCGGCGTAGATGGTGTCGCCGCTGTGGATAAAGAAGTCCGGCAGGCGCAAACGCATGGATTCGTAGATTCGCATGCCGCCGATATCCGGGTTGATGCCGAAACCCTGACCGACCGTGTCGCCGCTCCAGACGAAACGGATGTTGCGCCGCGCCGTGGGCGTACTGCGCAAATGGCCGAGCCACGGTTCGCTGGTGACGCCGGTGCGGGCGTCCTTGAAATACACGCGGTAGAAAATCGCCTGATCGGCGGGCAAGCCCGTGAGTTCGACCCTGGCGGTGAAATCGCTGCGGGCATCGGCCAGCGCCGAGACGACACGGCGCGGATGGCGGAACTGGCTGCGGGTATCCCACTCCACCACCATCTGCGCCGGACGGTCGGTACGACTCCAGATCATCGCCCGGTCGCCCTGCAGGTCGCCGGACTGCACGCCGTCGGTGAGTTGTGGCCGGTCCTTGACCGAAGCAATCACAGCCGGGGCCAGACTCGGCATCAGCAGACCGGCACCGACCACTTGCATCACGCGCCGGCGACCGAGGTTGAAATCGCTCATGCTGTTCTCCCTGAAAAAAGGAAAACTTAACCACGGGATCATGAAATAGACATGACACCAACAACCCAAGTGGGAGCGAGCCTGCTCGCGAAAGCAGTGTGCCAGCCAACTCCATTTGACTGACAAACCGCATTCGCGAGCAGGCTCGCTCCCACAGTTTTAGTACGGTGTCATGCCTTGGCGGGTTCCATTGACAAGTCGACGGTTTCCGGACGCTTGACCAGCGCATACACCACCGCCGTCAACAGACTGCCCGCGACGATGGCCAGCAGGTACAGCAGCGCATGGTTGATCGCGTTGGGGATCGCCAGCACAAACAGGCCACCGTGGGGCGCCATCAGCTTGCAACCGAAGTACATCGACAACGCACCGGTCAGCGCACCGCCGGCAATGCTCGCCGGGATCACCCGCAGCGGGTCTTTCGCGGCAAACGGAATCGCCCCTTCGGAGATGAAGCACAAGCCCAGCACCAGCGCCGCTTTACCCGCCTCGCGTTCGGTCTGGGCGAACTTGCGCCGGACGATGAACGTGGCAATACCCAGACCGATCGGCGGCACCATGCCGGCGGCCATGGTCGCGGCCATCGGTGCGTAACTCTGCGAGGCCAGCAGCCCCACCGAAAACGCATAAGCGGCCTTGTTGATCGGCCCGCCGAGGTCGACGCACATCATGCCGCCCAGCAGCACACCGAGCAGGATCGCGTTGGTGGTGCCCATGCTGTCGAGGAAATGCGTCAGCGCCGCCAGCATCCCGGCCACCGGTTTGCCGACCACGTAAATCATCACCAGCCCGGTGATCAGACTGGCGAACAGCGGGATGATCAAAATCGGCTTCAGCGCTTCCAGACTTTGCGGCAACGCCACATAACGACTGATCAGCTTCGCCGCGTAACCGGCAATGAAACCGGCGACGATTCCGCCGATGAAACCGGCGCCCAGCGTACTCGCCAGCAAACCGCCGATCATCCCAGGCGCCAGCCCTGGACGGTCGGCAATCGAGTAAGCGATGTAACCGGCCAGCAACGGCACCATCAATTTGAACGCGGTCTCGCCACCGATCTGCATCAACGCCGCCGCCAGCGTGCCTTCTTCCTTGAATGCGGTGATGCCGAACACGAACGACAACGCGATCATCAAACCGCCCGCCACCACCATCGGCAGCATGAACGACACACCGGTCAGCAGGTGTTTGTAGACGCCCGTCTTCTCTTGTTTGGCCGGGGCCTTGCCGTCGCTCGCAGCACTTTCCTGCTTGCCTTCGGCCAGGGCTTTTTTCAGCGTGGCTTCGGACTGCTTCAACGCAATCCCGGTGCCGCAGCGGTAGATTTTCTTGCCGGCGAAACGCTCGGTGGCGACCTCAATGTCAGCCGCCAGCAGCACTACGTCAGCCTCGGCAATCGCCGTCGCGCTCAGGGGATTTTTGGCCCCGACCGAGCCTTGGGTTTCCACCTGAAACTCGTAGCCCAGACGTTTGGCTGCCTGCTGCAAGGCTTCGGCGGCCATGAAGGTGTGCGCGACGCCGGTCGGGCACGCCGTGATGGCGACAATGCGTGGCACGCGTTGCTCAATGGCAGCCGGAGCAACTTCACTGGCGACATGAATGTCGGCTTCTTCGGCACCGCGACGCAGCACCGCTTCGACATCCTGCAACGCTTGCGCCGGTGCGATCCGGTACACGCGCTTGCCGACGAAGCGGCTCATGTCGACATCACCGGTGGCCACCAGCAACACCCATTCCGCCGCATCGAGGGTGGCTGCCGACAACGCGCGTTCCGGATGCGCCGCATCCACCACCTCGACGCTGGTGCTCCAGCCCTGACGCTGGGCCGCCGCATCGAGCAGCCGGGCGCACAGCACACTGGTGACCATGCCGTTCGGGCAGGCCGTGACAATGGCTAACTTCATGACAAACCCTCTTATTGTTCTGTCAGGGGGCGCACGCGCACGCCCTGTTCGAGCCGCGCCAGTTGCGCGACATCGTGAATGCCGAAACCGATCTGGGTTACCGCCTGAGCCGCAATCGCCGTAGCCGTGCGCAGGGTTTGCTCCGGCGTGTCGGCACTGAGCAGACCGTGGAGCATGCCGGCCAGCAACGAGTCCCCGGCGCCCACCGTGCTGGCGACGCTGACCTTCGGCGGCGTGGCATGCAGCGCCGAGCCGACGCTGAACCAGTTCACGCCCTCGGCACCGTGGGAAACCACCACATGCTCGATGCCTTGGGCGTGCAATCGATTGGCCGCTTCTGCCTCTGCGACGTGGGACAGCACTTCACACCCCAGCGCGTCGGCCAGCTCTTCGGTATTCGGTTTGATCAGCCACGGGCCGGCCTTGAGTGCCGTGCGCAACGCTTCGCCGCTGGTGTCCAGCGCCACTTTCAGGCCCTGCCCCTTCAGGCGCTCGATCAATTCACGCAACCACTTCGCACTGACCCCGCGCGGCAGACTGCCAGCCACCACCACCGCGTCATGCCCCGGCGCGATCTGTACCAGACGATCGAGCAACGCCTGTTGCGCCACCACGCCCACAACCGGCCCCGGGCCGTTGATGTCGGTGATGCGTCCGCCCTGCTCCGCGACCTTGATGTTGCTGCGGGTTTCACCCGGAACGCGGATGAAGGCATCGACAAAACCGCGCTTGGCGAACAGGTTTTCGAACGCCTGCAAATTGTCCTCGCCGAGAAAACCGCTGACCGTCAGTTGATGCCCGAGATCAGCCAGGACCTGAGCTACGTTCACGCCTTTGCCGGCGGGGTGGGTGTGCATCTCGTCGCTGCGATTGACCTGACCGGCCGCCAGCGTTGGCAACTGCACCGTGAGGTCCAGCGCCGGATTGAGGGTCAGGGTAAGAATCCTGGCCATTACAGGGTCTCCACTAATGCGCGCACTTCGTCGGCGCTGCCCACTGCCAGGGCTTGTTGAGCAAGGGTTTGCGCCCGGGTCAGGCTGAGTTCGCGGATGCGCGCCTTGACCTCGGCGATGCTGCGTCCGGACACGCTCAGCTCATCCACACCCAGTCCGACCAGCACCGGCACCGCCAGCGGATCCGCCGCCAGCTCGCCGCAGACGCCGACCCATTTGCCGTGGGCATGGGCTGCGCGCACGGTGATATCGATCAGTTGCAGCACCGCCGGGTGCAGGCCGTCAGCCTGGGCGGACAGGGTCGGATGACCACGGTCGATGGCCAGGGTGTACTGGGTCAGGTCGTTGGTGCCGACGCTGAAGAAGTCCACCTCCTTGGCCAGCACCGGCGCCAGCAACGCGGCGGACGGCACTTCGATCATGATCCCCAGTTGCAGGTCGGCGACCGGGATCTCCCGGCGCAGACGCTCGGTCATCTCACGAGCCTGACGCCACTCTTCGACGCTGCCGACCATCGGGAACATGATGCGCAGCGGGCGGTCGTCCGCCGAACGCAGCAAGGCGCGCAATTGCGCCTCCATGATCTGCGGACGCTGCAGGGTCAGGCGAATCCCGCGCACGCCGAGGAAAGGATTTTCTTCTTTGGCAATCGGCCAATACGGCAGCGGTTTGTCGCCGCCCACATCAAGGGTGCGAACCACCAGCGGGCGCCCGGCGAGTCCGTCGAGGACGCGCCGGTACTCGGCTTCCTGAGTCGCTTCGTCCGGCGCTTGGGGGTGGGCCATGAAAATCAGTTCGGTGCGCAGCAGGCCGATGCCTTCCGCGCCCTGCTCCACCGCGCTGCTGACACCGGCGCTTTCACCGATGTTGGCAAACACCTCCACGGCGTGGCCGTCGGTGGTGTGTGCCGGCTGGTGGCGTTGCTCGGCGGCGGCCTTCAAGCGTTGTTCGCGAGTGTCACGTTCTTCGGCAGCGCGTTGCAGGGTCGCGGCATCGGCATCGACATGCAGACGACCACGCTGGCCGTCGAGCAGCAACGGCGTGCCCGGTTTCAACAACAACACTGCTGCGCCCGCTCCGACCAGTGCCGGAATGCCCAGCGCGCGAGCCACGATTGCGCTGTGGGCGGTGGCGCCACCGCGTGCGGTGAGAATCCCGGCGACCCGTGCCGGATCCAGTCGCGCCACGTCGGACGGACCGACCTCGTCCATCACCAGAATGTACGGTTGCTCCGGCTCGGCGGGCATCTGCACGCCACACAGTTGCGCCAGCACCCGACGCCCGATGTCGCGCAGATCGGCGGCGCGTTCGGCGAGCAAGGCATCGTGCAAGGCTTCCTGTTGTTTCGCGGCGGCCTCGATCACCGCCATCCAGGCCGCTTCCGCGCTTTCGCCCTGCTTGAGGCGGGTGTCAACTTCATCGGTGAGTTCCGGGTCGTCGAGCATTTCCTGGTGAGTGATGAAAATTTCGCGGATCGCCTTGGCCTTGCTGCGTTCAATCAGCCCCTGAATGTCCTGACGTACCTCGGCCAGCGCGTTTTTCAGACGTTCGCGCTCGATGGCGGCAGACTCGCTACGCAGCGGGTAATCGATGGTTTGCTGGACCTGAATATGCGCCGGCCCGATGGCGATGCCGGGGGCGGCGGGAATCGCTTGCAGCAGGCTGCCGGAAGCCGGGGCACTCAAGACTTCGGCGATATCGGCAATGACTTCGCACGGCTGACTGACTGCCGGCAACGGTTCGACTTCTTCGCCGAGGCCTTCTTCGATGGCCGCCAGCAAGGCCGGCAAGGCGTCGGAGGCGATGTTAGGTTCGGCGATGATTTCCAGCACCTGACCGCGACGGGCGCCGAGGCTCAGCAGTTTGCTCAGGCTTTTCACCGACACGGCGCTGTCTTGACCGTCGACGATGCGGATGCGGATTTCACCCTCAAAACTCTTCGCCAGTTGCGCGAGGATTTTCGCTGGCCGCGCGTGCAGACCATGGGCGTTGGCCAGGGCAATTCGGGCACTGGGCCAGTCGGCAGGCAATTCGCCGCCGAGCACCTCGAGGACCTTGCGGCTGCTGGTGGCGCGGCCCAATTCATGGCCGCGACCTTCGATCAGCAATGCGCACAAACGCTCGAGCAACGCCTGATGCGCTTCGCCGAGGCTGGCCAGGCAAAACAGACCGCTGAGGGGCTGACCGAGGTAACGCATCGGTTTGTCCGGCGTAACGAAGGCCAGGCCCGGACGCTTCACGGTCTGCTCACTGTGCAGCCACCACAGGCCTTCCCCCAGCGGCAACGCTTCGACTTGCTGCAACACGCCGGCAAAACCGTTGCTCACGCAATCGGCCTGACGCAGCAAACGCGCGCCGCGCCAGACCAGCTCTTCGAAATCGTCGGCGGAGACCCCGAGGCCGATCATCTGCGCGTCCAGCGCCAGTTCCTGTGGCGCGCCTTGCAACAACTTCAGCAGGGCTTCGGGCGAACTGGCCCGACGCAGGGCCTGGCCCAGATCGGTCTCGCCGAGGGCACGGGTCAACAGTTGCAGCAGACGCAGGTGTTCGTCGGATTTGGCGGCGATGCCGATGGCCAGATAGACGATCTGGCCGTCACCCCAATCCACGCCGTCGGGAAACTGCATCAGCCGCACGCCGGTGGCGAACACCTGATCGCGGGTTTCCGGCGTGCCGTGGGGGATCGCAATGCCTTGGCCGAGGAAAGTCGAGCCCTGAGCCTCCCGGGCCTGCAGGCCGGCGAGGTATCCGTCGGCGACAAGGCCATCGGCGACCAGATGACTGGCCAGCAATTGCAAAGCGGCGGGTTTATCCACAGCCGACTGGCTCATGGATATCTGCTCTACAGTGAGCTCGAGCATGCGATCTCCTTTTTGGCACTTTTCAATGCCAGGTATTGTTTTGAATGGTTGCAGCTTAGGCGCTTGCAGGTTCCCTTTCAGGAGGCAGTTTTGGCGGTTTCACGGCAGCACCGGCCAAAAGCGTCTAAAACGTAGAAAATACGCCTGCTGAAACGTTTAATCTAGATAGATCGGCACGTTACTCGATAATGTCTCATCCTTGAAGTCCAACTTGTCGGTTGCGCTGCGACAATGGTCGCCTGCCTGAATCGGGTAGGATTGGCGAAAATGTGGCGGCAAGCTCGAAAAAACAAGGAAATCCCGGGTTGAAACTCAGTGATATCGCGCGGCTGGCCGGAGTGTCCGTGACCACCGCCAGCTACGTCATCAATGGCAAGGCCGAACAGCAACGCATCAGCAACGCGACCGTCGAGCGCGTGCGGGCGGTGGTCGATCAGCACGGCTTTACTCCCAATCCCCAGGCGGCCGGATTGCGCAGCAGGCACACCCGGACTTTGGGTTTTATCCTGCCGGATCTGGAAAACCCCAGCTACGCGCGGATCGCCAAACTGCTGGAGCAAGGCGCCCGGGCGCGCGGCTATCAGTTGCTGATCGCCAGCTCCGACGATGCGCCGGACAGCGAACGGCAACTGCTGCAACTGTTCCGCGCACGGCGCTGCGATGCGTTGATCGTCGCCAGTTGCCTGCCGCCCGGTGACGACAGCTACCGTCAGTTGCAGGCCAAGGGCCTGCCGGTCATCGCCATCGACCGGGTGATGGATCCGGAACACTTCTGCTCGGTGGTCAGTGACGACCGTGAAGCCAGTCTGCACCTGACCGAAAGTCTGCTCGACCCGCAACCCAGGCAGATCGTGCTGCTGGGCGCCCGCCCGGAATTGAGCATCAGCCAGGAACGTGCCGCCGGATTCAAACAAGCCTTGGCCGGATTCAAGGGCGACGTGCTGATCGAGCACGCCGAATCCTTCAGCCGCGAGTGCGGCAAGCAATTGATGGAAGAACTCCTGCAACGCCTCGGGCATTTGCCGGATGCGCTGGTGACCACGTCCTACGTACTGTTGCAGGGTGTATTCGACGCGCTGCATGACTTCCCGCTGAAAAACCGTCCGCTGCGTCTGGGCACGTTCGGCGACACCCAGTTGCTGGATTTCCTGCCGCTGCCGGTCAACGCCATGGCCCAGCAACACCAGTTGATCGCCGACAAAGCACTGGCACTGGCGCTGGCAGCGGTCGAGCAGTCGGAGTACCAGCCTGGCGTGCAAGCCATCGCCCGTACGTTCAAGCAGCGTATTCACCGGGACTGAGCCGTGGAGCTGATCGACAGCCACACCCATCTGGACTTTCCCGACTTCGACGCCGACCGTGCGGCGTTGCTGGCCGAAAGCCGTGCCCTCGGGGTACGGCGGATGGTGGTGCTGGGCGTATATGAAGGCAACTGGCAGCGTGTGTGGGATCTGGTGCAAAGCGATCCGCAGTTATACGCCGCATTCGGTTTGCACCCGGTCTATCTCGATCAGCATCGGCCGCAAGACTTGCTGGCGCTGGGCGACTGGCTGACGCGTCTGCGCGATCATCGGCAGCTGTGCGCCGTCGGCGAAATCGGGCTGGATTATTTCATCGAAAGCCTCGACCGCGAGCGCCAGCAATCGCTGTTCGAGGCACAACTGCAACTGGCAGCGGATTTCGAGTTGCCGGCGTTGATCCATGTGCGGCGCAGCCATGCGGCGGTGATTGCCACACTCAAGCGTTTCAAGCTCAAACGCGCCGGCATCATTCACGCCTTCGCCGGCAGCCGTGAAGAGGCACGGGAATACACCAGGCTCGGTTTCAAACTGGGTCTCGGCGGCGCCCCCACCTGGCCTCAAGCCCTGCGCATGCACCGGGTGTTGCCCGATTTGCCACTGGACTCGATCGTGCTGGAGACCGATTCTCCGGACATGGCCCCCGCCATGTTTCCCGGCGTGCGCAACACACCGGCGCACTTGCCGGCCATCTGTGCGGCGCTGGCGCAATTGATGAACGTCAGTGCCGAGCGGCTCGCCGAGGCCAGCACTGCCAACTGCTGCGAAGTATTCGGCTGGTAGTCACTCGCCGTGAGCCCTGGCTGCATCGAGAAGCAAGGTCATGTGCTGACGGTGGCGAACAAACCGCACCAGCGCGAAGTACACAAAAATCACGATCAATGACGCATTCAGCTGTTCAGTCACGCTGAGCAGCCCTACCCATTCCATCACCAGCGCCACCAGCAGCGCGGTACACACCGTCATGGATGCACTGAAACGCAACAGGCCCAGGGCGTCGAGGGACTTGAAGCGCCTGATCTGTTTCGGACAGCGCAGCTCCAGGGCTTTTTCGCAGTGGGCACAGGTGAACGGCTCATTGATCGCGATGGCATTGAGTTGCCAGGGTTTGAGCAGCAGCGTGGTCTGACAATGGGCGCAGCGGCCCTGGATTCCCAGGGTTGCAACGGACATGAGAGGCTTCCTCCAGTCGGTCAATTGGCGTGATCTTGAACCATTGAAGACGAAAAATCCGGGCCCGGAGGAAATCAGGATTTGGCTTACAAATGTAAGCAAAAAAGTACTACAAACTGTTCCGAGAACACCCGACCACCAACGCGGCAGCCTGACTCAGACACGGAACGCGCTGATCAACTGCTTCAATTCCACTACCTGTGCCGACAGGGCCCGACTGGCATCCTCGGTCCGGTGTGCGCCTTCGGCTGTGCGCTCACCGGCCCGGTTGATTTCGACGATGTTCTGATCGATGTCATGGGCGACGGCGGTCTGCTGTTCCACCGCCGCCGCGATCTGCTGGTTCTGATCGACGATCATTCCCACCGCACCGAGGATGTTTTCCAGTGCCTGCTGGACCTTTTCCGATTGTCCGACGGTGCCGCTGGCCATCTGATGACTGACGCCCATGGCCTTGACCGCAGCGCCGACGCCACCCTGCAGTCTGGTGATCATCTGCTCGATTTCTTCGGTCGATTGCTGGGTGCGTTTGGCCAGGGTCCGCACTTCGTCCGCCACCACCGCAAACCCTCGCCCCTGCTCTCCCGCGCGCGCCGCTTCGATCGCGGCGTTGAGCGCCAGCAGGTTGGTCTGCTCGGCGATGCTCTTGATCACCTCCAGCACGCTGCTGATCGACTGGCTGTCGCTGGCCAACTGATTGATCACCCGCACCGACTGATCGATCTCGCCGGCCAGCGCCGCGATACTGCTTTGCTGGGACTCCACCAGACCGCGCCCATTGATGGTCTCGCCATTCACGCTGTGCGCACTGCTGACCGCAGCCGCAGCACTGCGCGCCACCTCCAGTGAAGTAGCCGACATCTGGTTCATGGCCGTGGCCACTTGTTCGATCTGGGTCCGCTGACCGGCCACTGCCTGATTGCTTTGCGCCGAGACATTTTCCACTTGCCCGGCCTGACGCTCGACCTCGCCGACGGTCTGACCGACCCGCTCGATCAGGTCGTGAATCTTGCGCACCGTACCGTTGAACACCTCGCCCAGCTCGCCCAGCTCATCACGACTGTGGGCCACGAAGTTGACTGTCATGTCCCCGGCCGCGACCTTGTCCATCATCGCGCCCAGGCGTTTGAGCGTGTTGCGGGTCGAAGCGTAGAAACCGCCGTAGAGGTAGAAGATCAGCACGAACACCACCGACAACGCGACTGCCTGCAACACCATGTGCGTGCGGTTCTGCGCCAGACGTTGCTGCAATTGGGTATCGAGGTACTTCAGAGTGGCTTCGTTGAGCTGGTAAGTGCGATCCATCAGCCCGGTGATCTGATCGTAGAACGCTTGCCACGGCGCATCGAGCGTTTCGGCGACCACCACTTGTTCTTCAAAGATTTCACTGGCCTGTTTCAGCGACGTCTTGCTGGCATCGGCTGCGCTACTCAGCGAATCCCTCGCCGCGCTGCTCGCCCCCAGCGCATCCTGCAGCTTCAGCCCATATTCGCCTTGAAGTTTTTCTATCTGCGCCAGCAACTCATCGAAACGGGTACTGGAGGAACTGTTGAGAAACCCTTGTCCCAATGAATAAGACCCCATGGCCCGACCTTCACCGAGGATCTGGGTAATGGCGGGCGTGATGGCGGTCACCAGCTCGCTGAGCTGGCGGATATCGCTTTGCGTGTCGCGGCCCAGGCCGGCCTGACTGGCGATGATCTGACTGAAGATCTGCGCACTGCCAAGCAGTTTGCCGATCAGTGCGCTTTTGCTTTGCAGGGAGTTTTCCGCTTGCTGGGCCTTGAACGCAGCAATCATTTCATCGCGCTTGGCCTCGAAGAACTTGATTTGCTCGGGGTCGTCGGTCATCGCCGTGAGCCCTTGCAGGCGCGTCAGAACATGTTGCTCAAGCCCGGTGATCTGCGACTCGACATTCCCGGCCTTGCCCGACTGGCCGAGCGTGACGTTGATCTGCACCAGGTTATTGAGGGTTTCCAGATCCCGACGCAAGGCCAGACTGCTGCCCAGCAGGTCGAGGCTTTGCAACTCCACCCGGGTGCCCTGAAACTGGCGATAGGAATCGCGCACCAGATAGAAGTTGGTCACCAGCATCGGTACCAGGAACAGCACGCTGATCAGGCTGAACTTCATGCCGAAGCTCAGGCGGTTCATCAGCGAGACGGCGGGATAGAGCAAGCTCTTCACTGGAAGTCTCCCTTGGTTTTTTCTTGTTTTTATTGGCAGGCGCGGGGCGACAGCAGATAGCCACTATCGGGCGCCATCTCTGTATAGCTCAAATCGAAGGGAGGTTTTGTAACTTAAGGTTAACGGCGAAGGATCGCCCGAACACCAATGTATCCGGACGACCTTTTGCTCATCGAGCAGGTATCAATGGATCAGAACGGTCCACAGGGCAAACCCGGCATACCACAACACTGCTGCACGCAGCAGCAGCTCCCACAGGCAATCGAGGGTGTTGATGCCTTCCGGGCCGGTGACGGCAGGCGGAATTTCTCCGGCGGCCAGACCGACTCTGTTGATCAATTGTGCGGCGCCGATGTTCCAGTTCAACAGTTCATGCAGCATGATCCGGCTGACCGCGACGAAGTTGCCGACCAGCGCGAGACTGGCCGCCAACAGGCGCACCGGCATCCAGTCGAAGGCATGCCGCAGCTGCCCCGCACGCTCGGCCAGCGCCGGGGTCTGTGCGTTCTCTTCCGCCAGGGCCAGCAGGCGATAACTCAGCGCGGCGACCGGACCCAGCAGGAAATACCAGAAAATCACCGCGAAAAAGCTCTGATACGCCTGCCACAACAGATGCCCCTGCACCTGCTCCAGCAGTTGCTCGCCGCTCTCGGCGCAAATATCCAGATCACGCTTGGCCACATGGGCGGCGGCTTGCAGATCCTCACGGCGCCAAGCGTCACGGAATGGCCCGAGACCGCCGAGCAGATCCCCCCGCCCCAGGCTGTAAATCACCACCAGCAAATGCACCGGCAGGGCCAGCAGGCCATACGCAACCGGCTCCAGCACCAGCAGCAGCAACCCCAGCAACGCCACGGGCAGCAGCACCAGAATGGTCAGCACCAGCCAAGGGCGTTTTGACAGGCTGCCGCTTTCAAGCTTGTGCAGTTCGCGGATCCATCCGCCATCGCGTTGAACCCGATGACGCAGGGCCGAGAATTTCTCGACCCATACCGCCAGCAGTAACACCAGAAAACTCATTGTTCTTCCTCTTGTGTCAGGGCTGCGCGGTAGCGTGCCCAGTCGAATGCCGGGCCAGGATCGGTCTTGCGCCCGGGTGCGATGTCGCTGTGCCCGCAGATACGGGCGCCGGTGATAGCCGGAAATGCTGTTTGCAACTGACGGGTAAGCGTAACCAGGGCCTGATACTGCGCATCGGTGAACGGCAGATCATCGGTGCCTTCAAGCTCGATACCCACGGAAAAATCGTTACAGGTTTCCCGTCCGTCGAACACCGAGACGCCGGCATGCCACGCCCGCTCGAGACAGGAGACAAACTGAGTGACCTTGCCGTCACGTTCGATCAGAAAATGCGCAGACACCCGCAGGTCGGCAATTCCTGCAAAGTAGGGATGCTCCGTGACATCCAGACGATTCTGGAAAAATTCCTGCACCTTGCCGGTGGCGAACTGCGCCGGCGGCAGGCTTATGTTGTGAATGACCAACAGCGACACTTCGCCCGCCGGGCGTTCATTGAAGTTGGGCGAGGGGCAGATCTGCACCCCGTGACACCACCCGCTTGCGGGATCCAACTGCATACCGATTCCTTCAACGCCGACTGTGTTGGCGCCCAGTATGCCGCGATCGGCCCCCGACGTGCGATCACTTGCCGTTATTGAGCCGCCGCAGATTGCCGAGCACCGACTCCAGCGCACGATCGAACAGCAAGGTGCCGTCCAGAGTCCGCACCGTGCCCCGGCGAAATTCCAGGGCCAGGGCGAGACGGTTGCGCTCCCGGACTTTCATCCCGGTGCGATCGACGAATACATACTTGCCAGTGGCCTGGATGATTGCCGCCAGCTTACAGCGCAGGACGTCCTCGTCATCATCCTCCTCGAACGCCACCCAGCTGCCAAGGCGCAACTGGTCGACCTGGCGCAGGCTCGTATCGTCGGCGGGCAAACGCTCCGGACTCAAAGTGAGGGCCGCCTCGTCAGCGGTCTGCAGAACGATGGCCCGGGAAACCTCGATCATCGGTGGCAACTCGCTCTGCACCGGATCAGGCGTTTCGAGCAGGCGCACATGCAGTCCTTCCAGCTCACTGAAAAACTCGCTGGTGGCAAAGGGGTCGAATGCCGAACTGTTCAACCCGTCACGCAACGATTTGAGCAGCCCCGGTACCAGCTTCAACAGACGCAAGCCCGCGTCGGCATCGGCGTGGCGCTGCACACTCCAGATCAACTGCTCCATGGTCTGCACATCGGCCTGCCACTCGGCGGACTGGTCGCCATGCTTGAGGCAGGTCAGCAGCAATACCTTGCTCCAGGCCGTCTGGACGAAAGACACCACCGATGGCGGCAACACTTTGCCCAGCAGTGCCCGGGCCATCGCCTGTTCGACACACACACGCGCCAGTTCGGTTTTCGCCCGCCCCTCTTCGGCGTCGCGCAAGCGTTGTTCGAGCAATTCACTGCGGCGACGTTCGTCGCTGGTGAAGGTCAGGAAATCCGCCAGCAGTTCGGAAAAGATTGTCGTGTCATCAACAAAATCAGTCAGCAGACGTTGCACCACTTGCTCGATGCGCAAGTACAGGCTGCCCCGTGCGTCACCGTCACAATTGCCCCAGCCCATGGCCGCTTCGGCGATTTCATTGAGCAGGCGTCGCGCAGGATGACTGCTGCGGCTGAAGAAACTCTTGTCGATCACCGCGACTTTCAACATCGGAATCTGCAGCCGGGCGATCAGCGCCTTGAGGGAATCCGGCAGATTGCGATCGTCGAGGATGCAGTCGAAAACCATGGCGACGAGATTGATCACATCCTCATCAGCCCCCTCGACGACCCGGGATTTACCGCTTTTCACGCTGACCCGGGTGAGCAACTGTTCGAGCTGGTTGCGCAGGTCGAAGTCTTCCTGTCCTGCCAGGGCCGGCGCGTACTGTTGCAAATGCGAAAGCAGGCGCAACAGATCACGGGTGGAAATCGGTTGTGTCGCCGCGCTGGGCTCCAGGGTCGGGGCAACACTGCCGCGCACGTGCAACAGCAACTCCTGGAGCGCGGCAAAGACTTCCTGTACACCCGCATCCGCCGGCGCCTGGTCGAGATCCTCAAATTCGCGGCGCACGCTGGCCGTCGCATGATCCCTGGCGCGCCGCGCAGGTGCCGGTTTCAGTTCAGGCAACACACCGGTGGCGACCAGCAGTTGATTGGCTTCGGCGAACAATTGATCAGTGTCCGCCAGGACATAGCGCTCGAACAGTTTGAGCAGGATCAGCTTGACCTTGATCTCCACCCCCAGATTGCGTCCGGCCTGGAGAAAATACTCGCACAGCATCGCCGGCCCCAGCGGGTTGTGCTGATCATCGAGGGATTTGTCCAGCAGAGCGTTGAGCCGTGCGGTCAATTGATCGAGTGCAAAACCGTCACGGTTGAGGACCCGGGTGACCATGCTCTCGATGGCGACGTTGCGCTCCATGTCATCGGTACGCGGTGCGTCTTCGTACTGCAAAGCATGCGAAACAATGTTCGGCGCAGGATCCGATTGAGTGAGGCCGACAAAGGCTGCGAAGTACTGCTCGAGAAAGCCGCGTTCGATATTCTTGCGCTTGAGGCGCAAGTCGCGCATGGCTTCGAAAAAGATGTTTTGTTCGACGTCGTTGCGGGCCCGATCGGCCATTTCGAACAAGGTATCGTCGGCGTTATCGAACAGGTCCTGCAAGCCGTTGCGCAAGCGCTGGGCAGCCTTGTCACGAACCTGAAGCAGAATCACAGGCAGGCGGGCGAGCAGCGAGGGATTCGCCTGACAGGTAGTGGCCTTGTGCAAAGGCACTACGTTCCCGTCGTTGTGCATCCAAGCCTCCTCAAACGGTGATTTGCCGACGTCAAAGACATGGCGTCAAATGCAAGGCGGATTATCTTGCAAAAGTTGTCCAGTGCGCCATAGGTGTCAGGGTTTCCCCTAGACGAGCGCACCTTCGAGTGACCACAGCGCAACGCTTTTTGCTCGGAAGAATCGACCAGATGCAGATCCGTACGCGGTTCTTGCCTTGGGTTGGCCCGCGCCATGCCCCTATAATCGGGCCACTTAGTTTGTGGAGCCCGTTATGCCGAATCTACGTCTCGCCGATTTGACCGCCGAAATCGAAGCCAACGTGCGCCGTGCGTTGCTCGAAGACATCGGCAGCGGCGACATCACCGCGCAACTGATCCCGGCCGAACGCCTGGCCAAAGCCACCATCATCACCCGCGACGCTGCTGTCATCTGCGGTACTGCCTGGGTCGATACGGTGTTTCGTCAGCTCGATCCCCGGGTGGCAGTGCACTGGCAGGTGCGCGATGGCGAACGGGTATCACCGAACCAGCCGTTGTTTCACCTGGAAGGCCCGGCCCGTTCGCTGCTGACCGGCGAACGCAGTGCCCTGAACTTTCTGCAACTGCTGTCCGGTGTAGCCACACGCGCGCAACACCTCGCAGACTTCGTCGCCGAAACCGGGGTGAAGCTGCTGGATACTCGCAAGACCCTTCCAGGACTGCGCCTGGCGCAGAAATACGCGGTAACTTGCGGCGGCTGCCATAACCATCGCATCGGCCTGTACGACGCCTTCCTGATCAAGGAAAACCACATTGCCGCCAGCGGCGGAATACCCCAGGCCATTGCCGCCGCGCACAAGATCGCACCGGGCAAACCGGTGGAAATCGAAGTGGAAAGCCTGGATGAACTGAAGGAGGCACTGACGGCCGGCGCCGACATCATCATGCTCGACGAACTGAGTCTGGACGACATGCGCGAAGCCGTACGCCTGAACGGCGGCAAGGCGAAGCTGGAGGCCAGCGGCGGTATCAATGAAAGTACGCTGTTGCCGATCGCACAAACCGGAGTGGACTACATCTCGATCGGCGCGATGACCAAAGATGTGAAAGCTGTGGACCTGTCGATGCGTCTGAGCCTCTGAATCGAGCGCGCAATAAAAAACGCCAGCCCTTTCGAGGCTGGCGTTTTTGTTTCAGACCACAAGATTGTTCATCTCGCAGTACTCTTCCCAATCGACACCCAGTACTTCGGCGGCCTCCTTGTGCAGTTCAAGACGCTTGGCCTCGAACTCCTCGGGGGAGCTGGTGTACTTGAGCGTCAGCTCCCACGGTTGCAAACCCTGGGCTTCAGCTTCGTCTTCGAACGCCCACTGGATCTGATCCTTCTGCTCATCCGCAGGCAAATCCTTGATCTCGTCCATCAGCTCGGGCGCATCGAGTTTGTACTTCTCCAGCGCTTGTTCGTGTCGTTGTTCCTGGGTCAATTCAGTCATGGCGTTCTCGCTGATCATGGGAATGGAGGATGGAGCTGGATCATCAAGGATCTCTCTGACGCGGATTGTCCGGCCTTCGGAACCATTCGGGATCATCTGAAAACTGCTGGGCGATGCTCATGCAGACAGCGAATATAGGATGTTTGGCGAGGGAATTACACGGGACTTTACATCTCTCCCACAAAAAGCTGACTTGGGGGAACATAAAGCGGGCTCCCAAGTCATAGCGATGTGCCATATCGGCAAACACCCTCGCTGTTCACAAGGAACCCCAGTGATGCGCAGTTTTTCGAAGATTTCTTCTGTTGTGTCCACCTCCGCTTTGGCCGCCCTGCTGGGCATACTCGCCCTGCCGGCCAGCGCAACGGCCGTTGAACTGAGCAGCAGCAGCCCGTCCTACGGTGACCAGGTCTCCGCCATTCACAACGATTTCGGCAAAGATGTCGTGATCAACAGCGGTATCGGTGTCGAAGAACTGAAAAAGATGCGCGACACCGTCAATGAGCAGTCGCGTCAGCTCGAAGAGCTCAAGCGCAGCAACGGCTCCAGTTCGAGCTCAAGTGGCAGAGAGATTGATGATCTGAAGAGCAAGGTCAAGGAACAGGACCGTCAGATCGATACGCTCAGCCGTCAGGTCGAAGAGCTCAAGCGCAACAGCGGCTCAAGCTCCAGTTCGAACAGCAGCGAAATTTCCAGCCTGAAGCAGAAGCTCAACGATCAGGATCGCACGATGGATCAGCTCAAACGCACCGTCGAGGAATTGAGTCGCAAGGTTAAATAAGGGAAGTGGTGCCCGAGACAGGAATCGAACCTGCGACCTTCGCGTTACGAGTGCGCTGCTCTACCGGCTGAGCTACACGGGCGGTGGGCTAAACCTAGCACCGGTCTTGAAGGTCAGCAACTTTGTAGAACATCCTGATATTTCACAGACAAAAAAATGCCCCGCCGTTTTCACGGCGGGGCATTTTCATGACGCTGCGGCGGCGGGGGGATTACACGCCCGAAGCCTTGGCTGCTGCCACGTCTTTGATGGACAGCTTGATACGGCCGCGGTTGTCCACGTCCAGTACCAGCACTTCCACTTCCTGGCCTTCTTTCAGGATGTCGGTCACTTTCTCTACGCGAGCGTCGCTCAGCATCGAGATGTGAACCAGACCGTCCTTGCCCGGCAGGATGTTGACGAACGCACCGAAGTCGACGATGCGCTCAACCTTGCCAACGTAGATCTTGCCGATCTCGGCCTCTGCGGTGATGCTCAGAACACGCTGACGTGCAGCTTCAGCGGCATCCTTGGTCTCACCGAAGATCTTGATCGAGCCGTCGTCTTCGATGTCGATCGAAGCCTTGGTCTCTTCGCAGATCGCACGGATGGTCGCGCCACCTTTACCGATAACATCACGAATCTTGTCGGTATCGATCTTCATCGCGATCATGGTCGGAGCGTTGGCCGACAGTTCGGTACGGGACTGACCGATAACCTGGTTCATCTGACCGAGGATGTTCAGGCGCGCTTCCAGGGCCTGGCCCAGAGCGATTTCCATGATTTCTTCGGTGATGCCCTGGATCTTGATGTCCATCTGCAGTGCGGTAACGCCCTTGGCAGTACCGGCCACTTTGAAGTCCATGTCGCCCAGGTGGTCTTCGTCACCGAGGATGTCGGTCAGAACGGCGAACTTCTCACCTTCTTTCACCAGACCCATGGCAATACCGGCAACCGGCGCCTTCATCGGCACACCGGCGTCCATCAGTGCCAGGGAAGCACCGCACACGGAAGCCATCGAGCTCGAACCGTTGGATTCGGTGATTTCCGATACGACACGGATGGTGTACGGGAACACGTCGGCAGCTGGCAGCATGGCCTGAACCGAACGACGGGCCAAACGACCGTGACCGATTTCACGACGACCGGCGCCACCCATGCGACCACACTCGCCCACCGAGAACGGAGGGAAGTTGTAGTGCAGCATGAACGGATCTTTTTTCTCACCTTCCAGGGTATCCAGCAACTGCGCGTCACGGGCGGTGCCCAGCGTCGCAACGACCAGCGCCTGGGTTTCGCCACGGGTGAACAGCGCAGAACCGTGAGTCTTCGGCAGCACGCCGACTTCGATGTTCAGCGGACGTACGGTGCGGGTGTCGCGACCGTCAATCCGCGGCTTGCCGTTAACGATGTTTTCGCGAACGGTGCGGTATTCGATTTCGCCGAAAGCGGCTTTGACGTCGGCAGCCGAAGGCTGGCCTTCTTCGCCGGACAGCTTGGCAACCACCTGATCACGCAGCTCGCCCAGACGCGCGTAGCGGTCGGCCTTGACGGTGATGGTGTAAGCCTTGGAGATTTCTTCGCCGAATTCGGCACGAATGGCGCCCAGCAGCTCGGTGGCCTCTGGAGCGGCAGACCATTCCCAGGTCGGCTTGGCAGCTTCGGCAGCCAGTTCCTTTACCGCCTTGATGACAGCCTGGAATTCGTCGTGGGCGAACAGTACAGCACCCAGCATCTGGTCTTCGGTCAGCTCCTGGGCTTCCGATTCAACCATCAGAACAGCTTCTTCGGTACCGGCAACGACCATGTCCAGGCTCGAGGCAGCCAGTTGCTCGTAAGTCGGGTTCAGCAGGTAGCCGGTGCTTTCGTGGAAAGCAACGCGGGCGGCGCCGATCGGGCCATTGAATGGAATGCCGGAGATCGCCAGGGCAGCCGAGGTACCGATCATCGCAGCGATGTCCGGATCGGTCTTCTTGCTGGTGGAAACGACGGTGCAGACGACCTGCACTTCGTTCATGAAACCTTCGGGGAACAGCGGACGGATCGGACGGTCGATCAGTCGGGAAGTCAGGGTTTCCTTCTCGGAAGGACGGCCTTCACGCTTGAAGAAACCGCCAGGGATCTTGCCGGCAGCGTAGGTCTTTTCCTGGTAGTGAACGGACAGAGGGAAGAAGCCCTTGCCCGGATCGGCTTGCTTGGCACCGACTACCGTCACCAATACGCTGACGTCGTCGTCAACGGTGACCAATACTGCGCCGGAGGCCTGACGGGCGATACGGCCAGTCTCGAGGGTAACGGTCGACTGACCGAACTGGAATTTCTTGATTACCGGGTTCACGGTGTCCTACCTTCTTTGTGGCTCTTGGGGGAACTGGTTTCTTGCGAAATTCTTGGGCAACGTCGGGAATCGGCCCGCTGATTGTCCGGGTAAAACGGTAGTTCAGATAAAACTTGAGGCTGGGAGCCTGCCATGCGCCAACGGGGATCCCATTGACGCACGACAGACAACCAACCTCTAGCGCAATCGCTGATTAGCGACGCAGACCCAGGCGAGCGATCAGAGCGCTGTAACGGCTCAGGTCCTTGCCTTTCAGGTAGTCCAGCAGCTTGCGACGCTGGTTAACCATGCGGATCAGACCACGACGGGAGTGGTGATCTTTACCGTTGGCCTTGAAGTGACCTTGCAGTTTGTTGATGTTGGCGGTCAGCAGTGCAACTTGCACTTCTGGCGAACCAGTGTCACCAACAGCTTGCTGGTAGTCAGCTACGATTTGGGCTTTTTCTTGAACGTCGAGAGCCATGAGGCAATCCTTCTTATCAGGAAACCGTTACAAAAACGGTTTCAACAGGCCAGGGACAAATCCCTGTATCTATAAATGAGTAGTGACCGTGCCTGTTGACAGCCACACTCGTTCGGTCATTCTGACCGAATCAGTCGACGCGGCGCGATGCGCCCGTCTTCGCTCACTTCACCGATGCCGATGAAGCGACCGGTATGATCCTGTACCCGCACCATGCCGAACTTCGGTGCATCCGGAGCGCGTACCGGCTGGCCATTGAGCCAGTAGAACGCACTGTGTTCCGAAAACTGCAGCAGTGGCCAATCCTGCAGGCCGCTGTCCGATGGCATGAGGAAACGGTCGACCGCTTCGTTGCCGCCTTCGGCATGTACCGCTTCGAGCTCTTCGAGGGTCACGGTCTGCGCCAGGGAGAAAGGCCCGGCCTGGGTACGGCGCAGTTCAGCGACGTACGCACCACAACCGAGTTGCTCACCGATATCCTCCACCAGGGTACGAATATAGGTGCCCTTGCTGCAATCCACCGCAAGACGCGCAGTATCGCCTTCAAAGGCCAGCAATTCCAAGCGCGCAATAGTAACAGAACGCGGTTCACGCTCCACTACTTCACCTGCACGGGCCAGCTTGTACAGCGGCTGGCCATCGCGCTTGAGAGCCGAGTACATCGGCGGTATCTGATTGATTTGCCCGCGAAATTTCGGCAAGACCGCTTCAATGTCGGCCTGACCAACGGTCACCGGACGCTCCTGCAAAACTTCGCCTTCGGCGTCTGCCGTGGTAGTGGTCTTGCCCAGTTGCGCCAGGGTTTCGTAACCCTTGTCGGAATCGAGCAGGTATTGCGAGAACTTGGTCGCCTCGCCAAAGCACAGCGGCAGCACGCCGGTGGCCAGCGGGTCGAGACTGCCCGTGTGGCCGGCCTTCTCGGCGTTGAGCAACCAGCGAACCTTCTGCAGCGCTGCGTTGGAGGTAAACCCCAGCGGCTTGTCGAGCAGGATGATGCCGCTGACGTTACGACGGATACGTTTGACCTGAGCCACCGAATTACTCCTTGGTGTCTTCAGGTGCAGCCACTTCGTGCTGACTGTCTTCGGCCACCGCGCGCTCGATCAGGGCGGACAGGTGTGCACCACGGGCGACGCTTTCGTCGTAGTGGAAATGCAATTGCGGCACGCTGCGCAACTTCATTTCGCGCCCCAGCTGCATGCGCAGGAAACCGGCGGCAGCGTTGAGCACCTTGATGGTCTGTGCGATATCGGCAGCGCCTTCCTGCCCCATCACGGTGATGAAGATCTTCGCGTGACCGACATCACGACTGACATCGACAGCGGTAATGGTGACCAGACCGACACGCGGATCCTTGACTTCGCGACGGATCAGTTGAGCCAGCTCGCGCTGCATCTGATCGCCGATACGTTGGGTACGGCTGTATTCTTTTGCCATGATTTGTTACCTGTTACTGCCCTGCGGTGAAACCCGCGAGGTCTGAAAGCGGCAAACGCCCGGCCTGACAAAAAGCCAGACCGGGCGTTGCGTTTAGAGTCCTGACGTCGTGCCGCGCATGCTCATGCGACGGCCCGACGTGGCCCTTGAAGTACGCGAGTCAGAGGCTGCGAGCAACCTGAACCTTCTCGAAGACTTCGATCTTGTCACCGACCTTGACGTCGTTGTAGCTCTTCACGCCGATACCGCATTCCATGCCGGCACGCACTTCGGAAGCGTCATCCTTGAAGCGGCGCAGGGATTCCAGCTCGCCTTCGAAGATCACGATGTCTTCACGCAGTACGCGGATCGGACGGTTACGGTGAACGGTACCCTCGATCACCATGCAGCCGGCGATGGCGCCGAACTTAGGCGAGCGGAACACGTCACGGACTTCGGCCACACCGAGGATGTTCTCGCGAACGTCGCTGCCAAGCATACCGGTAAGGGCTTTCTTGACGTCTTCGATGATGTCGTAGATCACGTTGTAGTAACGCATGTCCAGACCTTCCTGCTCGACGATCTTCCGTGCGCCGGCATCGGCACGCACGTTGAAGCCGAACAGTACAGCGTTGGAAGCCAGTGCCAGGTTGGCGTCGGATTCGGTGATACCACCGACACCACCGCCGACCACACGCACTTGCACTTCGTCGTTGCCCAGGCCGTTCAGAGCGCCCTGCAGTGCTTCCAGCGAACCACGGACGTCAGATTTGAGGACGATGTTGAGCGTCTTCTTCTCTTCCTGCCCCATGCTTTCGAAGATGTTCTCCAGCTTGCCGGCGTGAGCGCGAGCCAGTTTGACTTCGCGGAACTTGCCTTGACGGAACAGAGCCACTTCACGGGCCTTCTTCTCGTCGGCAACCACGCTCATCTCGTCGCCAGCGTCTGGTGTACCGTCCAGGCCGAGGATCTCGACCGGAATGGCAGGACCCGCTTCCTTGATCGGCTTGCCGTTCTCGTCGAGCATGGCGCGCACGCGGCCGTAATTCGAGCCGACCAGCACCATGTCACCTTGACGCAGCGTACCGTCCTGAACCAGAACGGTAGCCACCGGGCCACGGCCCTTGTCCAGACGCGATTCAACCACGACACCACGGCCAGGGGCCGATGGAGTGGCAGTCAGTTCCAGAACTTCGGCTTGCAGCAACACGGCTTCCAGCAGTTCGTCGACGCCGGTACCCATTTTCGCGGAGACCGGAACGAACGGAGTGTCACCACCCCAGTCTTCGGAGGTCACGCCATGAGCCGACAGCTCGCTGCGGATGCGATCGAGATCAGCGCCCGGCTTGTCGATCTTGTTCACTGCGACCACCAGAGGAACGCCAGCCGCCTGAGCGTGCTGAACGGCTTCGATGGTTTGCGGCATCACGCCGTCATCCGCTGCAACCACGAGGATCACGATATCGGTCGCCTTGGCACCACGGGCACGCATGGCGGTAAACGCGGCGTGACCCGGGGTATCGAGGAAGGTGACCATGCCGCGTTCGGTTTCAACGTGGTATGCACCGATGTGCTGGGTGATACCGCCGGCTTCGCCAGCAGCGACCTTGGCACGACGGATGTAGTCGAGCAGGGAAGTCTTACCGTGGTCAACGTGACCCATTACGGTCACGACCGGCGCACGAGGAACCTCTTCACCTTCGAACTTCAGGGACTCGGCCAGGGAATCTTCCAGGGCCGTGTCGCTGATCAGAGTTACTTTGTGGCCCAGTTCTTCAGCAACCAGCTGGGCAGTTTCCTGATCCAGTACCTGGTTGATGGTCGCTGGAGTACCCAGCTTGAACATGAACTTGATGATTTCAGCAGCTTTTACCGACATCTGCTGGGCGAGATCGCCCACAGTGATGGTTTCGCCGATTCGCACATCGCGCACGACAGGGCCAGTCGGGCTCTGGAAACCGTGAGCGTTGCGTTTCTTCAGCTTGGCCTTGCCGCGGCCGCCGCGACGGAAGCCATCGCTTTCTTCGTCCGTAGTGCGCGGCGCCACACGTGGAGCCGGAGCCTTTTCCTTGACCGAAGCGCGGTGCGGAGCGTTTTTGCGCTCGCCATCACCACCGCCACGACGGATGTTGTCGTCGGCACGAGACTTGTCCGGACGGCGCTGTTCGTCACGCTTGCGAGTGTCGGCAGCCGGCGCAGCAGGCGCCGGAGCGGCTTCACGCACTGGCTCGACCACAGGGGCAGGCTCTGAAACAGGTTCCGCAGCAACGACCGGAGCAGGCTGGCGACGCGCTTCTTCTTCGGCGCGAACACGGGCTTCTTCTTCAGCCTTTTGACGAGCAGCATTTTCTACTGCACGACGCTCATCCAGTTCACGCTTGCGCTCGGCTTCGATTTCTTCCGCGCTACGCTGTACGAAAACTTTCTTCTTGCGAACTTCAACACTGATGCTTTTACTGCCAGCCACACGCAGGGTGCTGGTGGTTTTACGCTGCAGCGTGATCTTGCGTGGTTCTTCCACTTTCGCCTTGTGGCTGCTCTTCAAATGAGTCAGCAGGGATTGCTTCTCACTGTCAGTCACATGTTCTTCGGCGGCGGTGTGCGGCAGACCTGCCTCACGCATCTGCTGCAACAGGCGCTCTACCGGTGTTTTGACCTCATCGGCCAGTTGTTTCACCGTGACTTGCGTCATGCACTTCTCTCCTCAGGCCGCGCCTAATTACTCGAACCAGTGGGCTCGGGCGGCCATGATCAACTTGCCGGCACGCTCTTCGTCGATACCGTCGATGTCGAGCAGGTCGTCAATCGACTGCTCGGCCAGGTCTTCGCGGTTAACTACGCCGCGCACCGCCAGTTCCGCCGCCAGATCCTTGTCCATACCCTCAAGCGAGAGCAGGTCTTCGGCCGGATGGGCGTCTGCCAGTTTTTCCTCAGTAGCGATGGCTTTGGTCAACAGGCGATCCTTGGCACGAGCGCGAAGCTCGTTGACGATGTCTTCGTCAAAGCCGTCGATGTTGAGCATTTCTTCCAACGGTACGTAGGCAATCTCTTCCAGGCTGGTAAAGCCTTCGTCGACCAGCACCTGAGCCAGCTCCTCGTCGACTTCCAGCTCGTCGATGAAGTTGCGCAGGATATCGCCGGTTTCCGCTTGTTGCTTGGCCTGGATGTCCGACTCAGTCATCACGTTCAGGGTCCAGCCGGTCAACTGGCTGGCCAGACGCACGTTCTGACCACCACGACCGATGGCCTGAGCCAGGTTGTCTGCGCCGACCGCGATGTCCATCGCGTGGGCATCTTCGTCAACGATGATGGCCGCCACTTCCGCCGGCGACATGGCATTGATCACGAACTGCGCCGGGTTGTCGTCCCAAAGGACGATATCGACACGCTCACCACCCAACTCACCCGACACGGCCTGGACGCGCGAACCGCGCATACCGATGCAAGCACCCTGCGGGTCGATGCGCTTGTCCTTGGAGCGGACGGCAATCTTGGCGCGCGATCCCGGATCACGGGAAGCGGCCATGACTTCGATGAGACCTTCAGCAATTTCCGGCACTTCGATGCGGAACAGCTCGATCAGCATTTCCGGCGCGGTGCGCGACAGGATCAACTGCGGGCCACGGTTCTCGGTGCGGATTTCCTTGAGCAGCGCACGCAGACGCACACCGACACGGAAGGTTTCGCGGGAAATGATGTCTTCGCGGGCGAGCAACGCTTCAGCGTTATTGCCCAGATCGACGATCACGTTATCGCGGGTCACTTTCTTCACGGTGCCCGAGATGATTTCACCCAGGCGCTCGCGATAGGCGTCGACCACTTGAGCACGCTCCGCTTCGCGCACTTTCTGCACGATGACCTGCTTGGCGGTCTGCGCAGCGATGCGGCCGAACTCGATGGACTCGATCTTTTCTTCGACGACGTCACCGACCTTGGCGCCAGGGTGCGTTTCGGCAACCTTGCTTGGCCAGGTTTCGATGGCCGGATCATCAAGATCATTCTCTTCGACGACCGTCCAGCGACGGAAAGTTTCGTAAGAACCGGTGTGGCGATTGATTTCCACACGCAGATCAACTTCGTCTTCAAAACGCTTTTTGGTAGCCGTGGCCAGAGCCAGCTCCAGCGCTTCAAAAATTACGCTTGCCGGTACGCCCTTTTCATTGGATACCGACTCAACAACCAGCAGTACTTCTTTGCTCATCGTACGCCTCGCCTTTCGCAAGCCATTGGATCCGCGGGATCCGCGTCTCAGTCAAAACTGGGAATAATGTTGGCCTTGTCGATCATATCGATCGGCAACAGGAACTCATGGTCATCTACCTGCACCACGACATCCTGTTCTTCTACACCGCGCAGAAGGCCCTGAAAGTTGCGTCGTCCTTCAAAAGGCGAGCGCAGCCTGATCTTTACTTGTTCACCGGCAAATTTGGCAAACTGCTCAAGAGTGAACAGTGGGCGTTCCATGCCAGGCGAGGAAACCTCAAGGGTGTATTCAACGGAGATCGGATCTTCAACATCCAGCACACCGCTGATCTGACGGCTGACGATGGCGCAATCGTCCACCAGCACGCCGCCTTCCTTATCGATATAAACGCGCAACATTGAGTGACGACCTTGAGCCGAGAACTCAATACCCCAGCATTCATAGCCCAGGGCCACGACCACCGGGGCCAGCAAGGCCTGCAACTCTTCTAGCTTGCTCGACACCTGAACCCCCTCGTGCATGTATGTGCATGCTTTGCAAAATAAAAAATGGGCGAAACGCCCATCCTTGAAACGCCGTCGAACAGCGGCGTTGAAAGTGTCCAGCTAACAAAAAGCCCCTTAAAAGGGGCTCCTTAAACTGGTTGCGGGGGCCGGATTTGAACCGACGACCTTCGGGTTATGAGCCCGACGAGCTACCAGACTGCTCCACCCCGCGACAAAGCTGGGGCGGAAGTATACGACCGATCCCCTGGAGGGTCAATGTAACCTTCCACCTGCAAGAAAGCCCGCAACAGCGGGCTCTCCTGACTAATTGGTACCGAGAAGGGGACTCGAACCCCTACACCCTATGGGCACAACCACCTCAAGGTTGCGTGTCTACCAATTCCACCACCTCGGCAAAACTACGTTTGAAACTCTTCTTACTTCTGCTCTTGAGCTGGAGGTACGTCAGTCGCTGGAGTAGCCGACTTTTGCTCTTGAAGCACCGGTACATCATCAGAAGCCGGTTGTTGCTTTGGAACTTCCAATACCGCTGGATTTGGCAATCCTGCTTGAGTCAGCTGATGAGCCTTCTCTTTAGCAAAGTATCCTAACCCCAAGCTGGTTATGAAGAAACCGGCGGCAAGTATAGCAGTAAACTTACTAAGAAAGGTAGAGGAACCTTGGCTTCCGAACACAGTATTTGAAGCACCTGCTCCGAAAGACGCACCAGCGTCCGCACCCTTACCCTGCTGCAGCAAAACCAGAGCAACTACGCCCAATGCACCCAGCAGATGAAAAACGACTACGACTGTTTCCAGCATTTTTTCAGTTTCCCGCGGCGCGACAAATCGCACCGAACTCATCTGCATTCAGGGAAGCTCCACCAATGAGCCCCCCATCGATATCCGGCATGCCGAACAGCTCGACCGCATTGGCCGCCTTCACGCTGCCGCCGTATAGAAGCCGCACATTTCGAGCGACTTCAGAATTCTCCGCCGCCAACTGCTCACGAATGGCCTTATGCACATCCTGAGCCTGTTGCGGCGTTGCAGTCAGCCCGGTACCAATGGCCCAGACCGGCTCGTATGCGATCACCGCTTGTGCAAAGGCACCGACACCAAGCTCCTCGATGATGCTGCCCAGCTGACGCCCGACAACCTCAAGAGTCTTTCCGGCTTCACGCTGCTCCAGGGTTTCCCCCACACACAACACCGGAATCAAGCCACATGCCTGTGCCGCTGCGAACTTGCGATTCAGCATCCCGTCTCGCTCGCCCATGATCTGGCGGCGCTCGGAATGTCCGACAAGCACCAGGGAACACCCTGCATCCACCAACTGACTCGGCGCAATCTCACCGGTCAATGCACCTTGCATCGATTCCACCGCAGAGTTCTGCGCGCCGACCGAAATCGACTTTCCTTTCAAGCCATCAATCACTTGATTGATATGCAGGCAAGGCGGGAATACCGCGACATCAACACCGCTTGGCAAGGCCAGATGACGAAGGCCGTTGATCAGCTCAGCGACGCTGGCGCGGGTACCGTGCATCTTCCAGTTACCAGCTACCATAGGGCGACGCATGCTGTACCTCGTCGGTCAAAGTGGGCGCAGATGTTACCCAACACAATCAAGACTGGCAAGCTGTATCAGGCAGAAACTTCAGTTACCAGTTTTGCCAGCTCTTCGGCATAGCCACGAACCTGGGTTTCGTCCTCACCTTCGACCATTACCCGCACCAGAGGCTCTGTCCCGGACTTGCGCAAAAGCACACGACCACGCCCAGCCATGGCTTCGGTCACACGCTTGCTGGCCTCCTTGACAGCCGGGTGCTCGAGAGGACTGTCGCCGCCGCCGAAACGAACATTGATCAGCACTTGCGGACATTTGCGCAGGAATTGACGGGTTTGAGCCAGACCCTCACCGCGAGCCTTGAGCGCCATCAGCACCTGCAATGCCGCGATGATCGCATCCCCCGTCGTGGTGTGATTGAAGCAGACGACATGCCCCGAGTTCTCACCGCCGACCTGCCAGTTGCGCTCCAGCAACTCGGCAATGACATATCGGTCACCCACGTTGGCACGCACAAAAGGAATCCCCAGATCCGCCAGGGCCAGTTCCAGGCCAAGGTTACTCATCAGCGTGCCGACGACACCGCCCTGCAACTTGCCACGCTCATGCAGATCGCGAGCAATGATGAAGATCAGCTCATCCCCATCGACTATCGCACCGGTATGATCGACCATCAGCACGCGGTCGCCGTCACCATCGAATGCGATCCCCAGATCAGCCTGCTCGGCAAGCACCGCCGCCTGCAATGGCCCCATGTGAGTCGAGCCACAGTTGTCGTTGATGTTCAACCCGTTGGGCTGGGCGGACAAGACGACGACATCGGCACCCAGCTCGCGAAACACACTCGGCGCGACCTTGTAGGTTGCACCGTGCGCGCAGTCGATAACAATCTTCAGACCGGCAAAGCTGGTGTTGGTTGGCACACTGCTCTTGCAGAATTCGATGTAGCGGCCAGAGGCGTCGTTGATTCGCGACACCTTGCCAATCTTGCTCGACTCGACGACGGTCATCGGCGTGTCGAGCAATTCCTCGATCATCAGTTCCAGCTCATCCGGCAATTTGGTACCCCGGCCGGAAAAGAATTTGATGCCATTATCATCGTGAGGATTGTGCGAAGCACTGATCACGATGCCGGCCTCAGCCTGAAAGGTACGCGCCAGGTAAGCAATGGCAGGCGTCGGCATCGGACCCAGCAACATGACATCGGCACCCGCCGACGTCAGGCCGGCCTCCAAAGCCGACTCGAACATATACCCGGAAATCCGCGTGTCCTTGCCAACAAGCACCTTGCAGGCACCCATTTTCCGGAAAGCCATACCGGCAGCCCAGCCAAGCTTGAGCATGAAGTCAGGAGTGATCGGGTACTCACCAACGCGGCCACGAATGCCGTCGGTACCAAAATATTTCTTGCTCATAAGTGCTCCATCATTCTTATTCGGCTGATTCCACGGCTGCGATCATGCGCACGACATCCACCGTTTCTGCCACATCATGGACGCGCAAAATACGCGCCCCCTTGACCGACGCCAGCGCAGCCAGAGCCAGACCGCCAGAAAGGCGCTCACCCACCGGGCGATCAAGGGTCTGTCCGATCATGCTTTTTCGCGAAACGCCCACCAGCAGAGGTCGACCCAATGCATGGAGGGCCTCCATGTGTTTGAACAAGCTTAGATTGTGCTGAAGGGTTTTGGCGAAGCCGAAGCCCGGATCAAGAATGATCCGTTCGGCGGGTATACCGACCGAGGCGCATCGCTCCATACGCTCGGCGAGAAATTCACCCACTTCCCGGGTGACGTCCTGATAATGCGGGTTGTCCTGCATGTTACCTGGCTCACCCAGCATATGCATCAGGCAGACCGGCAAGCCGGTGGCCGCCGCCGCATCCAGGGCACCGTCACGCTGCAGCGACCGAACATCATTGATCAGCCCGGCCCCCAGACGCGCAGTTTCCCGCATGACGGCCGGGGTCGAGGTATCAACCGATATGATCACATCCAGTTCGCGGTTGATCAGCTCGACAATCGGCGCCACACGCTCGAGCTCCTCCAACGGGGACACCGCTCGCGCACCGGGCCGAGTGGACTCACCCCCCACGTCGATCAACGTCGCACCGGCAGAAACCATCGCCTCGGCGTGACGCAAGGCTGCATCAAGCTGGCTGTATCGGCCGCCATCGGAAAAGGAATCGGGAGTGACATTGAGAATGCCCATGACGTGCGCCCGGGCCAAATCAAGAACCCGGTTGCCGCAAGGCAACCGGGTCAGGGACTGTACAGAAGTCATTTCAAACCTTATACGTCGGCAGCCGGACCGCCAATCGGTGTTTCCGGACGCTCATCCCGAACAACCGGAGGCGGTGTGCCGGTACCACCCGACCAGTCACGAGGCTCACGAGGCGTGCGTCCTGCCATGATGTCGTCGATCTGCTCGGAGTCGATAGTCTCGTACTTCATGAGGGCGTCGGCCATGGCGTCAAGCTTGTCACGGTTGTCCGTCAAAATCTGCTTGGCGGTGCCATAACACTGATCGATGATGCTGCGCACTTCCGAGTCGATCAGCTTGGCCGTTTCACCAGAGAAACTGGCGTTCTGACCGCCACCGCCACGACCGAGGAACACTTCGCCTTCTTCTTCCGCATACATCAACGGACCGAGTTTTTCAGACAGGCCCCACTTGGTCACCATGTTCCGTGCGATCTGGCTGGCACGCATGATGTCGTTGGAAGCACCGGTGGTTACCCCATCGAAGCCCAAAGTCATCTCTTCGGCGATACGGCCACCGTACAACGAGCAGATCTGACTGATCAGCGCGCGCTTGGACAGGCTGTAGCGATCTTCTTCCGGCAGGAACATGGTCACACCCAGCGCACGACCGCGAGGAATGATCGAAACCTTGTAGACCGGATCATGCTCTGGCACGACACGACCGACGATTGCGTGGCCTGCTTCGTGATAAGCGGTGTTCTGCTTTTCTTTCTCGGACATGACCATGGATTTGCGCTCGGCGCCCATCATGATCTTGTCCTTGGCCAGCTCGAACTCTTTCATTTCAACGATGCGTTTGCCGGCACGGGCAGCGAACAGCGAAGCCTCGTTGACCAGGTTGGCCAGATCGGCACCGGAGAAGCCCGGAGTACCGCGCGCGATAACGGCCGGAGCAACGTCGTCACCCATTGGCACCTTGCGCATGTGTACCTTGAGGATTTGCTCGCGACCACGGATGTCCGGCAGACCGACCACAACCTGACGGTCGAAGCGACCAGGGCGCAGCAAGGCAGGATCCAGCACATCAGGACGGTTGGTTGCAGCAATGACGATGATGCCGTCATTCATTTCGAAACCGTCCATCTCCACCAGCAACTGGTTGAGCGTCTGTTCGCGCTCGTCGTGACCACCACCCATGCCGGCGCCACGATGGCGACCAACGGCGTCGATCTCGTCGATGAATATAATGCAGGGGGCGTGCTTCTTGGCCTGTTCGAACATATCACGAACACGGCTGGCGCCGACACCGACGAACATTTCGACGAAGTCCGAACCGGAAATGGTGAAGAACGGCACCTTGGCTTCGCCGGCAATTGCCTTGGCCAGCAAGGTTTTACCGGTACCGGGAGGACCGACCATCAGTACGCCGCGAGGAATGCGACCGCCCAGACGCTGAAACTTGCCCGGATCACGAAGAAACTCTACCAGCTCGCCAACCTCTTCCTTGGCTTCGTCGCAACCGGCAACGTCCGACAGCGTGGTCTTCACCTGATCTTCGGAGAGCAGGCGAGCCTTGCTCTTGCCAAAGCTCATCGGCCCACCCTTGCCACCTGCGCCGCCCTGCATCTGGCGCATGAAGAACATGAATACCGCAATGATGACCAGAATCGGGAAGCTGGCCACCAGAAGCTGGGTCCAGATGCTTTGCTGTTCAGGCTGCTTGCCTTCGACCACGACATGGTTGTCGACCAGATCGCCGATCAGGCCATTGTCCTGGATCGCCGGACGAATGGTCTTGAAGCTGTCGCCATCGTTGCGCTTGCCGGTAATCACGTAGCCATCGACGGCCACGCGCTCGACCTTGCCATCCTTGACCTGCTGGATGAAGTCGGAATAGTTGAGGGTCTGCGGCTCGTTAGGGCTGGAGAAGTTGTTCATCACCGTCACCAGGACAGCCGCGATGATCAACCACAGGATCAGATTCTTTGCCATATCGTTCAATTAACTACCCTCTGAAGCAAGCTCCGCTGATGGCGCGCGCTTCGCATGATATTCACCGGCCTAACTTACTACATTACCTACAGCTCTGGCAGGCGCCGTCTGTAACCCTTTGTGAAACACTTGCTACACAATATTCGCTTATGCACGGAGGGCGAAATACGAAAAACCTATCACCCCGCCCAAATAACTCGTTTTACATGCTACCGCCGCGGTAGCCCCAAGCCAGCATGTATTGCTCGCGGGAACTGTCACGGGAAGAATCCGGCTTGATCATCTGGACCTTGTCGAATTTCTGACGAGCGTCCTTCAAATAAGTGTCGAACCCTTCTCCCTGGAAAATCTTGATCAGAAAATTGCCACCCGGCTTGAGTATCCGCTCTGCCAGATCAAGCGCCAGCTCGCACAAAAACATGGCTTTCGGCATATCTACGGCAGGCGTACCACTCATATTGGGGGCCATATCGGAAATCACAAGGTCCACTTGCGAATTACCCACAGCCTCAAGGATCTGAGCCAGCACCTCATCCTGGGTGAAATCCCCCTGAATGAAGGTCACGTCCGGAATGCCGTCCATTTCCAGAATGTCCGAGGCGATCAGACGGCCCTGACCACCGATCAGACGACTGGTAACCTGCGACCAGCCGCCGGGCGCAGCCCCCAGATCGACCACGCTCATGCCGGGACGAATCAGTTTGTATTTCTCCTGGACCTCCAGAAGCTTGTAACTCGCACGCGAGCGGTAGCCATCCTTCTGCGCTTGCTTCACATAAGGATCGTTGACATGTCGTTTCAGCCAACCAAGGCTTGTCTTGGAACGCGCCATTGGGCACCTCGTTGATTAGGGTCGTGATTAACTGGGCGGATCCACGAGCCCTCGGGTAAAATGGCCGCCATTTTACAGAATCCAGACGAAAGGGTCAGATTATGCCGCTCACTCCAGAGCAGAAGAAACAGTACAAATCCATTGGTCACCATCTGAAACCGGTATTGATCGTGGCGGACAACGGTTTGACCGAGGGTGTTCTAGCCGAACTCGAGCGCGCCCTGGCGGACCATGAGCTGATCAAGATCAAGCTCAACATCCTCGATCGCGAGGATCGCCTGGCGTCCATTGCAGAACTGTGCAAGGCCGGGAAAGCCGATCTGGTGCAGGTCATCGGCAAAATGGCACTGATTTACCGCAGGAACTTCAGCGCCAACAAGCAGCTGTCGAACGTTCATCGTTTCAAGTGATGAACAGGGTCAAGGGTGTGCTTTGCGCACCCTGGCACTCCATCCCGGCACTGGCTGCATCACCAGTACCAGTCCGGAAAACCCCAGAACAAGATAACTGAATACCTGCCAGCGCTGCGCATCCGGCCAGCCGACACGCACGGCGACATACATCGCACTCGCATACACCGCCATCAGCAACACTTGCCCGCGAAAATCCCGCCATAAACTGGAAAGGCCCTCGGCCCGCACCAGTACCAAGGCCTGAAAAATCACGCACGCGGCAGCGAAACCCACCACCGGTACTTCAAACGCACTGGCGACCTCGTCGATCAACAGCGGTGCGAGACCAATCTGGCCCAGCACCGGCCGCAGACCGAGGTGCACCAGCCATAAACCGCCAACCCACAACATCTGAGCCAGCTGCCAGAGCATGGCACCCGCACGCAGCGGGCGCCTTGTCTCAGATGTGACGGACTTCGACAATCTCATACTCGATATCGCCGCCCGGCGTTTTCACGACGACTGTGTCGCCCTCTTCCTTGGCGATCAAGGCGCGAGCGATCGGCGAGCCGACCGAAATCTTGCCGAGTTTGATGTCCGCTTCGTCCTCACCGACGATCTGGTAAGTCACGCTTTCGTCGGTCTCGACGTTGGCGATCTCGACGGTCGTGCCGAAAATCACTTTGCCGGTATGTGGAATGGTCGTCACGTCGATGATCACCGCGTTCTGCAGACGACCCTCGATATCACGAATACGCGCCTCGACCATGCCTTGTTGCTCGCGGGCAGCATGGTATTCAGCATTTTCCTTCAAATCACCCAACTCGCGGGCCGTACCGATGTCCTGGCTGAGCTTCGGACGAACGACCTTGGTCAGGTGAGCATGCTCTTCTTCCAGGGCCTTGGAGCCCTGGACGGTCATTGGGTATTTATTCATGCCTTCAATCCTGCGTGTAGATCCTGCAAGCGGCGCACGGTCTTCTCAGGACCGAACTTCAGCGCTTCGCAGATCGCTTCGCCAGCAGCAATAGTGGTGGTGCAGTAGATCTTGTGCTGCAAGGCGTTACGACGAATGGAGTAAGAGTCGGCGATCGACTGGCGACCTTCGGTGGTGTTGATGATCAGGGTGACTTCGTCATTCTTGATCATGTCGACCACGTGCGGACGACCCTCGGTCACCTTGTTCACGCGACGCACTTTCAGGCCTGCGGCTTCGATCAGCTTGGCAGTGCCGGCGGTGGCGACCACTTCGAAGCCCAAGTTGATCAGATCACGGGCCACGCCTGCAACCAGAGGCTTGTCATCGTCACGCACGCTGATGAACGCGGTACCGCCGGTCGGCAGCACTTCGCTGGCACCCATCTGGGCCTTGGCAAAGGCTTCGCCAAAGGTGTCGCCGACGCCCATCACTTCACCGGTGGACTTCATCTCCGGGCCGAGGATCGGGTCAACGCCAGGGAACTTGGCGAACGGGAATACCGCCTCTTTCACGCTGTAGAAGTTCGGAATGATCTCCTTGGTGAAGCCGATTTCCTTCAATGTCTTACCGGCCATCACACGGGCAGCGATCATCGCCAGGGAAACACCGATGCACTTCGACACGAACGGCACGGTACGGGAAGCGCGAGGGTTGACTTCGATGACGTAGATGTCTTCGCCCTGCAAGGCCAACTGAACGTTCATCAGGCCGACCACGCCCAGTTCCAGGGCCATTTTCTTGACCTGTTCGCGCATCTCGTCCTGGATGTGTGCCGGCAGCGAGTACGGCGGCAGCGAGCACGCGGAGTCACCGGAGTGCACGCCCGCCTGCTCGATGTGCTGCATGATCGCGCCGATCACCACGTCCTTGCCGTCGCAGACCGCATCAACGTCCATCTCGATGGCACAGTTGAGGAAGTGGTCGAGCAGCACCGGGCTGTCGTTCGACACCTGCACCGCGTCACGCAGGTAACGCTTGAGCTCTTCTTCCTTGTAGACGATTTCCATTGCCCGGCCGCCCAGTACGTAGGACGGACGCACCACCAGCGGGTAACCGATCTTCGCGGCAGCGCGAACGGCTTCGTCTTCGCTGCGCACGGTGGCATTTGGCGGCTGACGCAGGTTCAGACGCTCAACCATCTGCTGGAAGCGTTCACGGTCTTCGGCACGGTCGATGGCGTCAGGACTGGTGCCGATGATTGGCACACCGGCCGCTTCAAGTGCGCGAGCCAGCTTCAGGGGAGTCTGGCCGCCGTACTGGACGATGACGCCTTTCGGCTTCTCGACACGGCAGATTTCCAGCACGTCTTCCAGGGTCACCGGCTCGAAGTACAGACGGTCGGAAGTGTCGTAGTCGGTCGATACGGTTTCCGGGTTGCAGTTGACCATGATGGTCTCGTAACCGTCATCGCGCAGCGCCAATGCAGCGTGTACGCAGCAGTAGTCGAACTCGATGCCCTGACCGATACGGTTAGGGCCACCACCGAGGATGATGATCTTGTCGCGACCGGACGGCGCCGCCTCGCACTCTTCCTCATAGGTCGAGTAAAGGTAGGCGGTGTCGGTGGCGAACTCGGCAGCGCAGGTGTCGACGCGCTTGTAGACCGGGAACACTTCCAGCTTGTGGCGGTGAGTGCGCAGGTTTTTCTCGGTGACGCCCAGCAGCTTGGCCAGACGCTGATCGGAGAAGCCTTTGCGCTTGAGCTTGAACATCAGGTCGCGATCGATTGCAGACAGACCGAGGGTCTTGACCTTCTCTTCGTCCTTGATCAGATCTTCGATCTGCACCAGGAACCACGGGTCGATCATGTTCATGCCGAAGATTTCTTCGACGGTCATGCCGGCGCGGAAAGCGTCCGCCACGTACCAGATACGCTCGGCACCCGGCACGGTCAGTTCGCGCTTGAGCACGCTCATGCTTTCCGGGTTGCTCAGGTCGACTTTCTCGTCCAGGCCGCAAACACCCACTTCCAGACCGCGCAGAGCTTTCTGCAGGGACTCCTGGAAGGTGCGGCCGATGGCCATGACTTCGCCTACGGACTTCATTTGAGTGGTCAGACGCGCGTCAGCGTTGGCGAACTTCTCGAAAGCGAAGCGCGGCATCTTGGTGACGACGTAGTCGATGGACGGCTCGAAGGACGCCGGGGTCTTGCCGCCGGTGATGTCGTTCGACAGCTCGTCGAGGGTGTAGCCGACTGCCAGTTTGGCCGCAACCTTGGCGATCGGGAAACCGGTGGCCTTCGAAGCCAGGGCCGAAGAGCGCGACACACGCGGGTTCATTTCAATCACGACCATGCGGCCGGTGTTCGGGCAGATACCGAACTGCACGTTGGAACCACCGGTCTCGACGCCGATCTCGCGCAGTACCGCCAGCGAGGCGTTACGCAGGATCTGGTATTCCTTGTCGGTCAGGGTCTGGGCCGGAGCGACGGTGATCGAGTCACCGGTGTGCACCCCCATCGGGTCGAAGTTTTCGATCGAGCAGACGATGATGCAGTTGTCCTTTTTGTCGCGGACAACTTCCATTTCATACTCTTTCCAGCCGATCAGGGATTCGTCGATCAGCAGTTCCTTGGTCGGCGACAGGTCCAGACCGCGGGCGCAGATTTCTTCGAACTCTTCACGGTTGTATGCAATACCGCCACCGGTGCCGCCCATGGTGAAGGACGGACGGATGATGCACGGGAAGCCCAGGCGCTCGAGCACGGCGTTGGCTTCTTCCATGCTGTGGGCGATACCGGAACGCGGGCATTCCAGACCGATGGCTTTCATCGCCTTGTCGAAACGCGAGCGGTCTTCGGCCTTGTCGATGGTGTCGGCGTTGGCACCGATCATTTCCACGCCGAATTTTTCCAGTACGCCTTCGCGCTCCAGGTCCAGGGCACAGTTCAGCGCGGTCTGGCCGCCCATGGTCGGCAGTACCGCATCCGGACGCTCTTTTTCGATGATCTTGGCAACGGTCTGCCATTTGATCGGCTCGATGTAGGTCGCGTCGGCCATGTCCGGGTCGGTCATGATGGTGGCCGGGTTGGAGTTCACCAGGATGACGCGGTAACCCTCTTCGCGCAGGGCCTTGCAGGCCTGGGCGCCGGAGTAGTCGAATTCACAGGCCTGGCCGATAACGATCGGGCCAGCGCCGAGAATCAGGATGCTTTTAATGTCTGTACGTTTTGGCATGGGTTGTCACTCAAATCCGCAGGTCAGTCGGCAAGCCGTCTTGATCGATTTCTGAAGTCCCGAAGGGGCCGCCGGTTCCGGGGCCACCCTCGAGAGCTTCTCGCTACAGTCTCAAGGCGAACGCTTAGCGTCGCTTGGCCATCTCGTTGATGAAGCGGTCAAACAGGGGTGCCACATCGTTCGGGCCCGGGCTGGCTTCAGGGTGACCCTGGAAGCTGAACGCGCTCTTGTCGGTGCGTTCGATACCTTGCAGGGTGCCATCGAACAGCGATTTGTGGATCGCGCGGACGTTGGCTGGCAGGGTCGCTTCGTCAACCGCAAAACCGTGGTTCTGGCTGGTGATCATCACCACGCCAGTGTCCAGATCCTGAACCGGGTGGTTGGCACCGTGGTGGCCGTGCCCCATCTTCAGGGTCTTGGCGCCGGAGGCCAGGGCCAACAGTTGGTGACCGAGGCAGATGCCGAACACCGGAATTTCGGTTTCCAGCACTTCCTTGATGGCCTTGATCGCGTAGTCGCAAGGCTCCGGATCGCCCGGGCCGTTGGACAGGAACACGCCATCCGGATTCAGGGCCAGCACATCGGCAGCCGGGGTTTGCGCCGGCACTACGGTCACGCGGCAACCGCGCTCGACCAGCATGCGCAGAATGTTGACCTTGACGCCGTAGTCGTACGCAACCACGTGGTAAGGCAGCTCGGAGGCTTCAATGGTAGCGTGGCTGTCGGTTTTCAGCTCCCAGACAGTGGAGCGCCATTCGTACTGGGTCTTGGTGCTGACGACTTTCGCCAGATCCATGCCCTTCAGGCCCGGGAAGCCTTGCGCAGCGGCGATGGCCGCTTCTTCGGAGATGTTGTCGCCGGCCATGATGCAGCCGTTCTGGGCGCCTTTTTCACGCAGGATGCGGGTCAGGCGACGGGTGTCGATACCGGCGATCGCCACAACGTTGTTGGCTTTCAGGTAATCGGACAGGGACATCGTGTTACGCCAGTTGCTCGCTACCAGCGGCAGGTCACGGATGACCAGGCCGGCGGACCAGACGCGATTGGACTCGGCGTCTTCCGGCGTGGTACCGGTGTTGCCGATGTGCGGGTAAGTCAGGGTAACGATCTGTTGGGCGTAGGAAGGATCGGTAAGGATTTCCTGATAGCCGGTCATTGCGGTGTTGAACACCACCTCACCAACGGTCTGACCGTCGGCTCCAATGGCTTCGCCGCGAAAAATGCTGCCATCAGCAAGGGCGAGTATGGCTGGCTTAGTCAAGAAGACCTCCCGTAAATAACGCATGAAAGGGCAATCGCAGGTTGTAAAAAAGCGGAGTGACGTATGGACACGTCACCCCGCTTCTTCACTGGAATTATTCTGCGCGCTTTTAGTGGACACACTAAAGCTGTAGCTTACAGAAAAAGGGATTTTTGGTCTACCGCCAATGAGCCCGAAAGGCTTGAGAATGCGACAGGGTGTCGCCCGGCGGAGCAAACCCGGCACAAACAGAGCGTTTGCACCGGGCTCCAGCAAGGTTCAACGCAAATCGAGCACGTCCTGCATGTCGTAAAGACCGGGCTTGCGGGCATCCAGCCACAACGCCGCACGCACCGCCCCCTTGGCGAACGTCATGCGACTAGAGGCCTTGTGAGTGATCTCCAGACGCTCACCCTCGCAGGCGAACAGCACCGTGTGATCCCCCACCACATCGCCACCACGAACAGTGGCGAAACCGATGGTTTCACGCTCACGGGCACCGGTGTGCCCTTCGCGGCCATAGACCGCGACTTTCTGCAGGTCACGATCCAGCGCATTGGCAATCACCTCGCCCATGCGCAGAGCCGTACCCGACGGCGCATCGATCTTGTGTCGGTGATGGGCTTCGATGATTTCGATGTCTGCATCATCTCCCAGCACCCGAGCCGCCATGTCGAGCAGCTTCAGCGACAGATTCACGCCGACACTGAAGTTGGCCGCGAAGACGATCGGAATATCCTTGCCCGCCTCGGCCAGCAACTGCTTCTGGGCGGCATCCAGCCCGGTCGTGCCGATCACCATGGCCTTGCCGGCCTTGCGGCAGAACGCCAGGTTCTTCAGCATGACCTCCGGCAGAGTGAAGTCGATCAGGACATCAAACTCTTCCGCGACCGATTCCAGATTCCCGGACAGCGGTACGCCGATTCGACCCAGCGACGCCAGTTCACCGGCATCCACCCCGATCAGCGTACTGCCCGGACGAACGACGGCAGCCGTCAGACCGGTCAACGGCGCGCGCTGCTGCACGGCTTCGACCAGGATCTTGCCCATGCGCCCGGCGGCGCCCATCACAGCTATACGTCGCATGCCGACTCCTTACAGATCGCCGAAGAACCGCTTCACACCATCGAACCAGCCAGCGGTCTTCGGCGAATGGCTGTTGTCATCCGCCAGGGAACTGCGGAACTCTTCGAGCAATTCACGCTGACGACGATTCAGGTTGACCGGGGTCTCGACCGCCACACGACACATCAGGTCGCCAGCTCCGCCGCCACGCACCGGCGCCACACCCTTGCCACGCACGCGGAATTGCTTGCCGGTCTGGGTACCTTCCGGAATCTTCAGCTTGACGCGACCGTCGAGGGTCGGAATTTCCAGCTCGCCGCCCAGCGCCGCATCGACAAAGCTGATCGGCACTTCGCAGAACAGATGCTTGCCGTCACGCTGGAAGATCGCGTGCTCGCGCACATTGATCACCACGTACAGGTCGCCGGTCGGGCCACCTTGAGTGCCCGCCTCGCCTTCGCCGGACAGACGAATGCGGTCACCGGTATCGACACCGGCCGGCACTTTGACGGAAAGGGTTTTGTATTCTTCGACACGACCTTCGCCGTGGCAGGAGTCGCACGGGTCGGAAATGATCTTGCCTTGGCCGTGGCAACGCGGGCAGGTCTGCTGCACCGAGAAGAAACCTTGCTGCATGCGCACCTGACCGATGCCGCCGCACGTCGGACAGGTCGATGGCGACGAACCTTTCTTGGCGCCCGAACCATCGCATGGCTTGCAGTTGACCAGCGTCGGAACGCGGATATTCACGGTGGTACCGCGCACCGCTTCTTCCAGATTCAGCTCCAGGGTGTAACGCAGGTCGCTGCCACGCTGGGCACCACCACGGGAACCACCGCGACCACCACCGAAGAAATCACTGAAGACATCGCCGAAGATGTCGGAGAAATTCTGCCCGCCGAAGCCGGCACCGCCGCCACCCATGCTCGGATCGACACCGGCGTGACCATACTGGTCGTACGCCGCACGCTTGCTGGAGTCGGACAATACTTCATAGGCCTCGTTGGCCTCTTTGAACAGTTCTTCCGATGCCTTGTCACCGGGATTACGGTCCGGGTGATGCTTCATCGCCAATCGACGATAGGCCTTCTTCAGGTCGGCGTCGCTTGAGCCGCGCTCAACACCCAACACTTCGTAATAGTCACGTTTTGCCATAAGTCTTTGCACTCTTGAGGACGTCCGGCAAACCCCTCCTGAGGATCGCCAAACTCGCTGAGCCCCAATACAGGCCCGGACCCAACTCACGTCTATTCAACGATCCTGGTCTTTGATTCTTGTGGCACTTTCAGCTCGAAAAGCAGGAGCATTTCCGGCCATGCCACCAACACGCGCACATTGACGCATGCTGTAAAAATTCGCGTATTCCAGATACGCCAACGCGGGAGCAAGCTCCCGCGCGGCGACATCCTACCAGTCACCGCCGCAAGGCAGTCAACCGGGCGACCAACAACTTACTTGTGGTCTTTTACTTCTTCGAACTCGGCATCGACGACATCGTCAGCCTTTTCAGCTTTCTCGTCGTGCTGCGCCGCGCCTTCGGCAGGCTTAGCCTGTTCGGCGTACATCTTCTGGGCAACCGGAGCGGAGACTTTCGACAGCTCTTCGATCTTCGCTTCGATGGCAGCCTTGTCGTCACCCTTCACAGCAGCTTCCAGGGCAACCACGGCGGCCTCGATTGCAGTCTTCTCTTCTGCAGTCACTTTGTCGCCAGCGTCGGTGACCATTTTGCGAGTCGAGTGAACCAGCGCGTCACCCTGGTTACGGGCACCTGCCAGCTCTTCGAACTTGCGGTCTTCCTCGGCATTCAGCTCGGCGTCACGCACCATTTTCTGGATTTCTTCATCCGACAGACCGGAGTTGGCCTTGATGGTGATCTTCTGCTCTTTACCGGTCGCCTTGTCTTTCGCACCAACGTGCAGGATGCCGTTGGCGTCGATGTCGAAGGTCACTTCGATCTGTGGCACACCGCGTGGAGCCGGTGGAATCTCGGACAGGTCGAACTTGCCCAGCGACTTGTTCTGTGCGGCTTGCTTGCGCTCGCCCTGCAGGACGTGAATGGTCACGGCGCCCTGGTTGTCGTCGGCAGTCGAGAACACTTGCGATTTCTTGGTAGGAATCGTGGTGTTTTTCTCGATCAGCGCGGTCATCACGCCGCCCATGGTTTCGATACCCAGGGTCAGCGGGCTGACGTCGAGCAGCAGAACGTCTTTCACGTCACCGGCCAGAACGGCGCCCTGGATGGCAGCACCCATGGCAACAGCTTCGTCCGGGTTCACGTCCTTACGTGCTTCCTTGCCGAAGAAATCGGTCACTGCCTTCTGCACCAGCGGCATACGAGTCTGACCACCGACCAGGATCACGTCGTCGATCTTGCTGGCGTCGATGCCGGCGTCTTTCAGAGCGATGCGGCATGGCTCGATGGTACGGTTCACCAGATCTTCGACCAGCGACTCGAGCTTGGCACGAGAGATCTTCACGTTCAGGTGCTTCGGACCGGTCGCGTCTGCAGTGATGTACGGCAGGTTGACGTCGGTCGACTGAGAGGAAGACAGCTCGATCTTGGCTTTCTCAGCGGCTTCTTTCAGACGCTGCAGGGCCAGAGGATCGTTTTTCAGATCCATGCCGGACTCTTTCTTGAACTCGTCGACGAGGTAGTCGATCAGGCGCATGTCAAAGTCTTCACCACCCAGGAAGGTGTCGCCGTTGGTGGCCAGTACTTCGAACTGATGCTCGCCATCGACTTCGGCGATTTCAATCACGGACACGTCGAAGGTACCACCACCCAGGTCGTAAACGATCACGGTGTGATCGCCCTTGGCCTTGTCCATACCGTAAGCCAGAGCGGCTGCGGTTGGTTCGTTGATGATACGTTTTACGTCCAGACCGGCGATGCGACCGGCATCTTTGGTCGCCTGACGCTGGCTGTCGTTGAAGTAGGCCGGAACGGTGATGACCGCTTCGGTTACAGCTTCGCCAAGGTAGTCTTCGGCGGTCTTCTTCATCTTCTTCAGGACTTCGGCGCTGATTTGCGGCGGAGCCATTTGTTTGTCAGCGGCCTCGACCCACGCATCACCATTGCTGGCCTTGACGATTTTGTAAGGCACCAGCTTGATGTCTTTCTGCACGACTTCTTCGTCGAAGCGGCGGCCGATCAGGCGCTTCACCGCGAACAGTGTGTTGTGCGGGTTGGTCACAGCCTGACGCTTGGCGGACTGGCCGACCAGAATTTCGCCATCGTTGGCGTAAGCGATGATCGACGGCGTGGTACGCGCGCCTTCGGCGTTTTCAATAACTTTGGCTACGCCGTTTTCCAGCACGGAGACGCAGGAGTTGGTAGTCCCCAGGTCGATACCGATAATTTTGCCCATGTTCACTCTCCCGAAACTTTGGATTTGGTTGCCGCAGCAGTGGTGGCTAACTGCGGTAATACTTAAACGCTTGACTTCTAAATGGGGGCCTTGCGGCTAATTTCAAGCCTTCTCGTCAATCGAAGGCGAAACTGGCGCCGGCGCCTTGCTGACCACGACCATCGCCGGACGCAGCAGGCGGCCATTGAGCTGATAGCCCTTCTGGAACACCTTCAGAACGCTGTTCGGTTCCATGACGGCACTTTCCTGCATGGCCATTGCCTGGTGCTCAACGGCGTTGAACGGCTCACCTTCCTGCGGACTGACCGCGACAAGCTGATAGCGCTTGAGGGTGTCCTGGAACATTTTCAGGGTCAGCTCGATGCCTTCGCGCATCGGACGGATGCTTTCATCGTCCGGGCTCGACAGCTCAAGGCCGCGCTCCAGGCTGTCGACGATCGGCAGCAGATCACCGGCGAATTTTTCCAGCGCAAATTTGTGCGCCTTTTCGACGTCCTGCTCGGCACGGCGGCGGACGTTCTGCAGATCGGCAGCTACGCGCAGAGATTGATCCTGCGCGGCGGCCAATTGCTCTTCGAGCACTTGTACACGGGTCGCCAGGTCATCACCCGAAGTCTCGGGCGCCTGATTGGCTTCCGGATTCTGCGTATCTACTGTCTGTTCGTCAGCCATAGAATTCTCCTTTCAATATCGTCCGCGAGCTCGACTCGCGCTTCTGCCCCGGTATATGGGGCCGCAAAATCAGGCTTCAAGGGCTGACAACGATTAACCCTACAAAAAAGTGCTGCATTGTCATTTCCAGGCGCGATAAGCATTTGATCGGGTCAAACCAATCGAGCTAAGCGAGGGCATTGTCAGGCCGAAACAAAACACTGTATAAATAACCAGACCTGAAGCCTGGGAGCGGCCTTTATGCTGGTGCACCTGTCCGTACACAACTACGCCATCGTTGAACATCTCGATCTCGAACTCGATCGCGGGATGAGCGTGATTACCGGGGAAACCGGCGCCGGCAAATCGATCATGCTCGACGCGCTCGGCCTGACACTCGGCGATCGCGCCGACAGCGGCGTGGTTCGCCCGGGTGCGGACAAGGCCGACATCCTGGCGACCTTCGACCTGGCCGACATCCCCGAAGCTCGCTCCTGGCTGGCCGAGCGCGACCTGGAAAACGATGGCCCGTGCATCCTGCGCCGGGTCATCACCTCCGAAGGTCGTTCACGCGGCTATATAAATGGCACGCCGTGCCCACTCGGCGATCTCAAGGCCCTCGGTGAGCTGCTGATCGACATCCACAGCCAGCACGAACACCAATCCCTGCTAAAGACCGACACACATCGTCGACTGCTCGACGAGTACGCCGGCGCCACCGACCTTGCCCGTCAGGTACAACTGGCCGCCCAGCGCTGGCGCCAGACTCGCCAGGAGCTGGAGCGCCTGTCCAACTCCGGCGACGAACAACGCGCCCGTCATCAACTGCTCAGCTATCAACTCGAAGAGCTGGAAAACCTCGGTCTCGGCGAAAACGAACTGGAAGAACTGGAACAGGAACACAAGAATCTGACCAACGCCGAAACCCTGCTGGGTATCTGCCGGCAAGTGGTAGAGCAATGCAGTGAAAGCGACTCCGGCAACGTGCTGAACGCGCTGACCGCCAGCCTCAATCGCCTGTCCAGCGTGAACAACTCCATCGGCGCCCTGGGCGAGGCCAGCAGTTTGCTGACCAGCGCGCAGATCCAGGTCGAAGAGGCCGTTGGCGAGCTGAACCGCTTCCTCGACAACTTCGATGCCGACCCGGCACGCCTGCAGTATCTGGAAGAACGCCTCGACGCCATCTATACCCTGGCACGCAAGCACCGGATCCAGCCGACCGAAGTTGCCGAAATGCAGCAAAAGCTGCTGGATGAAATCGAAACCCTCAATGCCAACGACGAATCCATCGAACGCCTGGGCGAAGAACTGGCGTCGTATGCCCGCCACTATCAGGAAAAGGCTCGCGAGCTGAGTGATCTGCGCCATCAGGCTGCAGGCAGCCTGGCCGGTGCCGTGGAACAGGAGATTCAACGACTGGGCATGCCTGGCGGTCGCTTCACCATCGAACTTCGCCCCAACGTCAGCGGCGAACTCCAGCCCAATGGCCTCGAACAGGTTGAACTGCTGGTCAGCGCCAACCCCGGCCAACCCTTGAAAGCCCTGGCCAAAGTGGCATCTGGCGGCGAACTCTCACGAATCAGTCTGGCGATTCAGGTCATCACCGCCCAGACGTCCCGCGTACCGACACTGGTCTTCGACGAAGTGGACGTGGGCATCGGTGGCCCAACCGCCGAGATCGTCGGCCAGTTGCTGCGACGCCTGGGTGAACGCGGGCAAGTACTGACCGTTACGCACTTGCCGCAAGTGGCGGCTCAGGGGCATCAGCATCTGTTCGTGCACAAGGTACGCGGCGAACAGGCGACCCACACCGCCGTCTCGAAGCTGTGCAAGAATGACCGTATAGAAGAAGTCGCAAGGATGCTCGGCGGTATCGATTTGACCAAAGAGTCTCTGGCCCACGCCAGGAAGATGGTCGTTACCGCAAAGGTTTAAGCACCACAGAAAGCACGAAGGCGACCCTCGGGTCGCCTTCGTTAGTTTCGCGAAGCTGAAATTCGCGCGACATGCTTACTTTTTCTTGCGCACGTACAGCACCAGATTGTGATCCACCAGCTCGAAACCATGCTCCTCGGCGATAGCCTTCTGGAGTTTTTCGATTTCCGGACTGACGAACTCAACAACCTCGCCGGAGTCCACATTGACCATATGGTCGTGGTGGCCACCGTCGGCCAGTTCGAATACCGCGTGGCCACCGTCGAAGTTGTGACGGACCACAAGGCCAGCAGCTTCGAACTGGGTCAGAACACGGTAAACCGTGGCCAGACCGACGTCCTCGCCCGCTTCCATCAACGCCTTGTAGACGTCCTCGGCACTCATGTGACGCTGCTCGGTAGAGTCGAGCATTTGCAGGATCTTGACCCGTGGCAGGGTCACTTTGAGGCCGGCTTTGCGTAGTTCGCTATTTTCAACCATGGTCAGCTTTCTCGCGATGCTGCTTCGCAGCTTCTCTTAATGCGGGTATGATCGGCGTTTACGTTGTCCCAGCCAAGATAGTGGAAGTCGCCCACCGATGCAAAACACCAAGCTCTTGCTAACCAGTTTCACCTTTGTGGGACTGCTCGCACTCGCCGGTTGTTCATTCCCCGGGGTTTACAAAATCGACATCCAGCAGGGCAATGTCGTCACGCAGGACATGATAGACCAGTTGCGCCCGGGAATGACCCGGCCACAAGTACGGTTTATCATGGGCAACCCTCTGCTTGTCGACACGTTCCATGCCGATCGCTGGGATTATCTGTACAGCCTGCAACCTGGTGGCGGTGAACGCCAGCAGGAACGCATGAGTGTCTTTTTCGACTCGAATGACCGCCTTGTCAGCCTCTCCGGTGACTTCATGCCGGGCGTGAGCCGTGACGAAGCCATTCTCGGCAAGGACAGCGGCACTACCGTCACCGCTCCTGCCGAAAACGCCGAGAAGCCAAAACCGGAAAAACCGGTCAAGCCAGGTTCCTTGCTGGATCAGATCCAGAAGGACGTCGATGGTGTGGAAACCGTACCGGTTCCGACACCAGAGCCACTGGACACCTCGCCGCAATAATGTGCGACGCAATAAAAAACCCGGACATTCCGGGTTTTTTATTGCCTGCAGATCGGCGTAATCACTGATTTCTCGCTTTGGCCTCGGCAGCCTTGGCGGCCCGCAATCGACGCACTTCTTTCGGATCAGCCAACAATGGCCGGTAGATTTCGAGGCGATCCCCCGCCTGAACAACCCGCACATCCGGATCGACAATCACCTTGCCGAAAATTCCGACCGGACAGGCAGTCAGATCCAGCTCAGGAAAGTCGGCGCCAATGCCGCTGGCCAACAGCGCAGCACGCACGGTTGATCCCTTTTCCACGCTAATCGTGCGCAGCACCTGACGATCAACCGCCGCATACACCACTTCGATTTCGATCACCGGCTCAACCATGCAACTGCTTGGCGCGCTGGCAGAATGCATCCACCAGTGTGTTCGCGGCCTGATTGAACAGCGGCCCGAGCGTGGCGCGCACCAGCGGGCCGGCATAATCGAAGGACAGATCGAGGCTGATCTTGCAGGCCTTCTCGTTCAGCGCCTTGAATACCCAGACGCCGTGCAACTGATTGAACGGCCCTTCTTCGAGGTTCATCTCGATCGACTGACCCGGCACCAGGGTGTTACGCGTCACAAAGTGCTGACTCAATCCTCCCTTGGCCACGCCGACACTGGCGCGCATGTGTTCGGGCGAGCTTTCCAGAACTTCTGCGGAGGAACACCACGGCAGAAACTCCGGATAACGCGCCACGTCATTGACCAGGTCATAGAGAAACTGCGCCGGGTAAGGCAGCAGTGCCGATCGTTGAATATGTGTCGTCATGTGAGCGTTACTTCCAGAGCTGGGTGGCAAACACTACAAGAATGCCGATGGGCGCCACATAGCGCATCAAGAACAGAGACAGAGCGAACAGCGCCGGGCTGCGAATCGACAATTCGTCACGCACCGCTTCGCGCCCCATCACCCAACCGGCAAAGAGCACAAAGCACAGCCCGCCGAGTGGCAGCATGATTCGCGAGGTGAAGAAGTCGATCACACCAAAGAAGTCCAGACCGCTTGCAGCACCCCATTGGTAGAGATGGAACATCCCGCCTTCGTTCACGAAAAATTTGGCTTCCTTCCAGATATTGAAGGAAAACACCGTACCCAGCCCGACGAACCAGCAGGTGAACGCCAGCCAGAACGTCACCCAGGCACGACTGATTTTAGTCCGCTCGACCAGATAGGCGACCATCGGCTCCAGCAGGGAAATGGCCGAACTCCAGGCAGCAATTGCCACCAGGACGAAGAACACCACGCCCATCAATTGACCGAATAGCACGTTACCAAATGCAAATGGCAGGCTGACGAACATCAGCCCCGGACCTTCGCTCGGGTTCAGACCGCCGGCAAACACAATCGGAAACAGTGCCAGACCGGCCACCAGCGATACAAAGGTATCGAGCAGCGCCACACCCACGACGGTGCCGGACAGCGAGGCCTCCTTGGTCATGTAGGCGCCGTAGATCATGATCGAGCCCACGCCCACGCTCAGCGAGAAGAACGCGTGCCCCATGGCCGGCAGCAGGCCGTCGAGGACTTTCTCCGGGTGGAAGTCGAACATGAAATGCACGCCTTCCATGAAATGCCCGGTGGTCATGCTATAGCCCAGCAAGACGAGAACCATCACAAACAGCAAAGGCATCATGATCCGCAGACTGCGCTCAAGCCCGGCGACCACGCCTTTGGCGATCACGATGGCGGAAAGGAGCATGAAAACCGTGTGCCAGAGCGTGATGCGCCAGGGATCGGCGATGACATTGCCAAAATAGGCACCGACCTGATCGGCCGTCGCCCCCTGGAAATCCCCGCGCCCCATGTCGATGATGTAATCCAGCGACCAGCCGCCGACCACGCTATAGAAAGACAGGATCAGCAACGCCGTGATCATCCCGGCGAACGCCCCCCACGACCACTTGCCCGAGTGCCCCGCCTCCCGGGCCAGCACCTTCAGGGCGTTGGCCGGACTCTGCCGAGCACGCCGGCCGATCAGGGTTTCCGCGAGCATCACCGGGATGCCGATCAGCGCAATGCAGGCCAGGAACATCAGCACAAAAGCACCACCACCGTAGACCCCGACCATGTAGGGGAACTTCCAGATGCTGCCCAGTCCCACGGCCGAACCGGTCGCGGCGAATATGAAAACCCAGCGGCTAGCCCAACTGCCGTGGACAGAAACCTTGTCTGTCGACATCGTTTATCACGCCCAAGCGTTAGAAAAAGAGGCCGCATTGTCCGGGATTCACTCAACCTGCTCAAGCACGCAGCATCACCGTAGCCGACAGCCATTTATCTCCATATAATGCCGCCCCTATGGCTAAACAGAAGAAACACCCAACAGGGACCATCGCGCAAAACAAAAAGGCGCGACACGATTACTTCATCGAGCACAAGTTCGAGGCTGGTCTGGTCCTGGCCGGCTGGGAAGTAAAAAGTCTGCGGGCAAGCAAGCTGCAACTGGTCGACAGTTACGTCCTGCTCAAGGACGGCGAAGCCTGGCTGCTCGGCAGTCACATCACGCCGTTGACGACTGCCAGCACCCACGTCATCGCCGACCCGGTCCGCACCCGCAAGCTGCTGCTCAACCGCCGCGAGCTGGACAAGCTGGCCGCTGCCGTGCAGCAGAAGGGTTATGCCTGCGTCTGCCTGTCCTGGTACTGGAGCAAGCACATGGTCAAGTGCGAGATCGCTCTGGGCAAGGGCAAGAAGGAATACGACAAGCGCGATACCGAACGCGAACGCGATGCCGGTCGCGAGCTGCAGCGTGCTGTGCGCAACAAGGGCAAGGAAGACTGATTCCTCAACCTTGATCCGGCTCTGTGGCGAGAGAGCTTGCTCCCGCTCGACTGCGAAGCAGTCGCCTGGTCTTCATGAAATGACCAGTACCGGGAGCAAGCTCCCTCGCCACAATCAATCGTTCACCGCTACATCCCTTTGCGCCGCTCCGCCCGAGCCACGCGCTGAACTTCCTGACGCACCTCTTCCAGCACTTCCTGCACGTACAGAATGTGCCGACTGGACACCTCGCGCGCCTGCTCCGCACGCCCTTCGATAATCGCCTGATACAGTTCCCGATGCTGAGTGATCAGCATGTCGCGGGTTTCCGTGCGCTGTTTGTACATACCGCCAATGTTGGTCACCACGTTGCGCTTGAGCAGGTCGAACAACCCGCGAATGGTGTGCAGCAACACAGCGTTGTGGCTGGCCTCGGCGATGGCCAAGTGGAATTTCGCGTCCGCCGCGCCTTCCTCGGCCCGACTCACTTCGTCATGCCGCGAGTAGCAATCCTGCAATTCTTCGAACGCAGCAGTCAGCCGTTCGCGATCCACGTCTGTAGCGCGCAATGCTGCGTAATAGGCGCACGATGCCTCCAGCGTATGGCGAAATTCCAGCAAATCGCGCTGGGCCTCCGGATTGCTTTCCAGCAATTGCAGCAGCGGGTCACTGAAAGTCGAGCCCAGGCTGTCCACCACGTAATTGCCGCCACCCTGCTTGCTGACCAGCAACCCCTTGGCCGCCAGTTTCTGGATCGCCTCGCGCAGCGACGGTCGGGAAACACCGAACTGCTCAGCCAACACGCGCTCGGCCGGCAATCTCTCGCCAGGCTTCAGCGTGCCCTCAAGGATCATCCCCTCAAGCCGCTCGACAATATCGTCAGACAAACGGCGCTGACGTATCTGATCAAACCCCATCACTCAATTCTCCACGAGCCCGACCACTCGCCGGGCTCTCTATTCTGGCCTATCGGCGCCCTGCCGACACCTGCCAGATGAAACGCCCCGGAGCGGATCAGATCGAGCCTGCACCGGTCATTCGACGAAAGTTTCCGGGCGACAAATTGACACACCGACATCAAGGCTTTTACCCTAGCCGACAGCGATTGTAAATTGGTCTTACCAATTAACCAAGAACGCTGACAGTGCCTGACCAACAACAATTAGGGGCCACCCCATATGCAAACCTGGCAACAGCTCTACAGCCCGCTCGGCAGTCTCGGCGTGTCCGCTCTCGCGGCCGTCATCCCCATCGTGTTCTTCTTTCTTGCTCTGGCGGTGTTCCGCCTCAAAGGCCATGTCGCCGGCAGCATCACGCTGGCTCTGGCGATCCTTGTGGCAATCTTCGCGTTCCAGATGCCGGTGGACATGGCGTTCGCCGCTGCCGGATATGGTTTTGCCTATGGTCTGTGGCCGATTGCCTGGATCATCGTGGCGGCGGTGTTCCTGTACAAACTGACGGTCAAGAGCGGTCAGTTCGAAGTCATCCGCAGTTCAGTGCTGTCGATCACCGATGACCAGCGCTTACAGGTGCTGCTGATCGGTTTCTGCTTTGGCGCCTTCCTCGAAGGTGCAGCCGGTTTCGGTGCACCGGTGGCGATTACTGCCGCGCTGCTGGTAGGACTGGGCTTCAATCCGCTGTACGCCGCCGGCCTGTGCCTGATTGCCAACACCGCGCCGGTTGCATTCGGTGCCTTGGGGATTCCGATCATCGTCGCCGGGCAGGTCACCGGTATCGATGCATTCAAGATCGGCGCCATGACCGGCCGCCAGTTGCCGCTGCTGTCGCTGTTCGTGCCGTTCTGGCTGGTGTTCATGATGGACGGCCTGCGCGGCGTGCGTGAAACCTGGCCAGCCGCACTGGTTGCCGGCCTGAGCTTCGCCGTGACCCAGTACTTCACCTCGAACTTCATCGGCCCGGAACTGCCGGACATCACCTCGGCCCTGGCCAGCCTGATTGCGCTGACGCTGTTCCTGAAAATCTGGCAGCCGAAACGCGCCGCCGGCCAACACATTGCCGGTGCGGTTTCCGCTTCAGCGGTAACCGCCAGCGTCGGTGGTTTCGGCCAAAAACGCACCACCATCGAATCCCCCTACAGCCTCGGGGAAATCTTCAAGGCCTGGTCGCCGTTCCTGATCCTCACCGTGCTGGTCACCATCTGGACCCTCAAACCGTTCAAGGCCATGTTCGCCGCCGGCGGCTCGATGTATGCCTGGGTGTTCAACTTCGCGATCCCGCACCTGGATCAACTGGTGATCAAGACCGCACCGATCGTCGCCACACCGACAGCCATCCCGGCGGTGTTCAAGCTCGACCCGATCTCCGCCACCGGCACGGCGATTTTCTTCTCGGCGCTGATCTCGATGGTGATCCTTAAGATCAACTTCAAAACTGGTCTGACCACTTTGAAAGAGACCTTCTACGAACTGCGCTGGCCTATTCTGTCGATCGGCATGGTGCTGGCGTTCGCCTTCGTCACCAACTATTCCGGCATGTCCTCGACCATGGCCCTGGTGCTGGCCGCGACCGGCGCGGCATTCCCGTTCTTCTCGCCGTTCCTCGGTTGGCTGGGTGTGTTTCTCACCGGTTCCGATACCTCGTCCAACGCGCTGTTCAGTTCGCTGCAAGCAACCACCGCGCACCAGATCGGGGTCAACGACACCTTGCTTGTCGCTGCCAATACCAGCGGCGGCGTGACCGGCAAGATGATTTCGCCGCAGTCGATCGCCGTCGCCTGTGCCGCGACCGGGCTGGTAGGCAAGGAATCCGACCTGTTCCGCTTCACCCTCAAGCACAGCCTATTCTTTGCAACGATTGTCGGCCTGATCACCCTGGCTCAGGCCTACTGGTTCACCGGCATGCTGGTGCACTGATACCTGCAAGAAGACCACAAGCGACATGGAAATAACCGACGCCGGTTCGCGATTGCGGCGTCAGCAATTCACAACCCGGTCTGTAAGGCTGCTGAAAGCAACACGCTCTATATTCGGCAGCCTCGACAGACGGATAACCGGGTCCACCCGGAGACACGCCTGATGAGCGAGCTTTTTTACAACGCCGTGCCCAACGCCACCCGCGTTGCACCACCACTGCCCGAGCCCCGGCAGTACCCGAGCGAGAAACCGTCGCGGGTCTACCTGTTCGGCACCTGCGTGGTCGACCTGTTTTATCCCGAAGCGGGGATGGACGCGATCCACTTGCTGGAACGCGAAGGCATTCGGGTCGACTACCCGCAAGGGCAGAGCTGCTGCGGACAACCGGCCTACACCTCGGGTTACACCGAGCAGGCACGGACGGTGGCGCGCTCGCAACTGGCGCTGTTTGCCGGGGATTATCCAGTGGTGGTGCCGTCCGGCTCCTGCGCGGGAATGATCCGTGAGCATTACGCCGACTTGTTCAAGGACGAGCCGCAAACGCTGAAACAGGTTCAGGCCCTCGCGGCCCGCACCTATGAGCTGGCCGAGTTCCTGCTGTTCGTCTGCAAGGTGCAGCTCAAGGACAGCGGCGAGCCGGTCAAAGTGGCGCTGCACACGTCGTGCTCGGCACGACGGGAAATGAACACCCACCTGCACGGCCGTGAGTTGTTGGCGCAGTTGAGCAACGTGGAACGGGTCAACCACGATCACGAAAGCGAATGCTGTGGCTTCGGTGGGACATTCAGCGTCCGTATGCCAGACATTTCCGGCGCGATGGTGGCTGACAAGACCCGGGCGTTGAAGGAATCCGGTGCGCATCAGGTACTCAGTGCCGACTGCGGCTGCCTGATGAACATCAACGGCTCGCTGGAAAAACAGAAAGAAGCGCTGCGCGGGCAACACCTGGCAAGTTTCCTCTGGCAACGAACCGGAGGTGCGCGATGAGCACTTCCACAATGATTCCTGTGGTTGCCGTAGAAGACGACTTCCGCGCCCGGGCGCACAACGCTCTGGGCGATTCGCAGTTGCGGAACAACTTCCGCACCGCGATGGATTCACTGATGACCAAGCGGGCAGCGGCTTTCAGCGATGCCCACGAAAGAGAACACCTGCGCGCACTGGGCAATGCGATCCGGGCCCGCGCGCTCTCCAAGTTGCCCGACCTGCTCGAGCAACTGGAACAGAACCTGACCCGCAACGGTGTGACAGTGCACTGGGCGGAAACGGTGGACGAGGCCAATGGCATCGTCCTTTCGATCATCCGCGCTCACGAGGCGCGGCAAGTGATCAAGGGCAAATCGATGGTCAGCGAAGAGATGGAGATGAACCATTTCCTCGAGGCTCAAGACATTGAATGTCTGGAGTCCGACATGGGGGAATACATCGTCCAGCTCGACCACGAGAAGCCTTCTCACATCATCATGCCGGCAATCCACAAGAATGCCGGTCAGGTCGCGTCCTTGTTCCACGACAAACTTGGCGTGGAATACACCAAGGACGTTGACCAACTCATTCAGATCGGTCGCAGGGTCCTGCGGCAGAAATTCTTCGAAGCGGACATCGGCGTCTCCGGTGTCAACTTCGCCGTGGCTGAAACCGGCACCCTGCTGCTGGTGGAAAACGAAGGCAACGGACGCATGACCACCACCGTGCCGCCGGTGCACATCGCCGTCACCGGCATCGAAAAAGTCGTGGAAAACCTGCGCGACGTGGTGCCGCTGCTGTCGTTGCTGACCCGTTCGGCGCTGGGCATTCCGATCACCACCTACGTCAACATGATCTCCGGCCCGCGCAAGGAACACGAACTCGACGGCCCGCAGGAAGTGCATCTGGTCCTGCTCGACAACGGGCGCAGCCAGGCGTTTGCCGACAGCGAACTGCGCCAGACGTTGAACTGCATCCGCTGCGGCGCCTGCATGAATCATTGCCCGGTCTACACCCGTATCGGCGGCCATACCTACGGCAAGGTTTACCCCGGCCCGATCGGCAAAATCATCACCCCGCACATGGTCGGCCTGGCGAAAGTCCCGGATCACCCGAGCGCGTCTTCGTTGTGCGGTGCCTGCGGCGAGGTGTGCCCGGTGAAGATTCCGATCCCTGCGCTGCTGCGTCGTCTGCGCGAAGAAAACGTCAAAGCCCCTGACAGCCCTCATCAAGTGATGCGCGGCCAGGGCAGCAAGTATTCGCGCAAGGAACGGTTCATCTGGAATGCCTGGGCGAAGCTCAACAGCTCGCCGACTTTGTATCGACTGTTTGCGTTCTTCGCCACACGCCTGCGTGCGCTGACGCCGAACAATGTCGGCCCGTGGACGCAGAATCACAGCGCTCCGAAACCCGCCGCCCGCTCACTGCATGACATGGCCCGCGAGCATCTGGCCAAACAAGGAGACCGTTGATGAGCGCCAAGCAAAACATCCTCGGCAAGTTGCGTAAAAGTCTGACCGGCACCACACCGATTGCCGACAACTTCGACGTCGATCTGGTAACCCGGCCTTACACCTACAGCGCCGAACAACGGATCCCGCAACTGCGCAAACTGATGGAAGCGGTGCACACCGAAATCCATCTGACGTCTGCGGACGCGTGGCCGGCTCTTCTCGCGCAATTGCTGCGCGACCGCCAGTTACCAAGCCTGCTGATCGCACCGACGACGCCTCACGGGCAACGCATCACACAACACTGGGCGAACAATCCGGGTCTGCCGACGCTGAAGTCCTACGACCGGCCAGTGGAGGAATGGAAAGCCGAGTTGTTCAACGACACCCCGGCCAGCCTTACCGGCACCCTTGGCGCCATCGCCGCAACGGGCAGCCTGATTCTCTGGCCGAGCCGCGAAGAACCACGATTGATGAGCCTGGTACCGCCGGTGCACTTCGCCCTGCTCAAGGCCAGCCAGATCCGTGACAACTTCTATGAGGTGCAGCAGGAATTCGAGTGGGCGCAAGGCATGCCGACCAATGCATTGCTGGTGTCCGGCCCGTCGAAAACCGCCGACATCGAACAAGTGCTGGCCTACGGCGCCCACGGCCCGAAAGACCTGGTGGTGTTGATCCTGGAGGACCAATGACCTTACCGGCGACTTTCCTGCGCGATGCGCAACAACTGATTCCGGCCGAACGGCGTTTCGATGACCCGCTGTCGACGCTGGCCTTCGGAACCGACGCCAGCTTCTATCGGTTGATTCCGCAACTGGTGATCCGCGTCGAATCCGAAGATGAAGTGGTGGCGCTGCTGAAACTGGCCCGCCGCGATCAGGTGCCGGTGACCTTCCGCGCCGCCGGCACCAGCCTGTCCGGCCAGGCGATCAGCGATTCGGTGCTGATCGTGCTTGGGGATAACTGGAATGCCCGTGAGATTCGAGGGCAAGGCATGCAGATCCGCCTGCAACCGGGGGTGATCGGCGCCCAGGCCAACGCCTGGCTGGCGCCGTTCGGGCGCAAGATCGGCCCGGATCCGGCGTCGATCAACGCCTGCAAGATCGGCGGCATCGTCGCCAACAACGCCAGCGGCATGTGCTGCGGCACCGCACAAAATACCTACCATACGTTGGCCGGAATTCGTCTGGTGCTGGCCGACGGCACGCGCCTGGACACCGAGGACGCCGCCAGCGTCGCGGCATTTCGCACCAGCCACGGCGAATTGCTGGAGCGTTTGGCGACATTGGGCCGCGAGACCCGCGCCAATACCGAACTGGCTGCACGAATCCGCCACAAATATCGTCTGAAAAATACCACCGGCCTGTCGCTCAACGCCCTGGTGGATTTCGATGAGCCAGTGGATATCCTGAGTCACCTGCTGGTGGGTTCCGAAGGTACTCTCGGCTTCATCAGCGCAGTGACCTACGACACGGTGATCGACCACCCGAACAAAGCCTCGGCACTGATCGTTTTTCCGGATGTGGAAACCTGCTGCAACGCGGTCACCGTACTGAAAAGCCAGCCGGTGTCCGCCGTGGAGCTGCTCGACCGCCGCAGCCTGCGCTCGGTGCAGGACAAACCAGGCATGCCGGATTTCGTAAGGCACCTGTCGAACAATGCCTGCGCGCTGCTGATCGAATCCCGCGCCGCATCTTCCACTTTGCTGCAAGAGCAACTGGCGCAGATCATGGCCTCGCTCAACGGCTTCCCGGTGGAAAAACAGGTCGATTTCACCGAAGACCCGGTGGAGAACGCCCGCCTCTGGGCCATCCGCAAGGACACCTTCCCCGCCGTCGGCGCCGTGCGCAAGACCGGCACTACGGTAATCATCGAGGACGTCACCTTCCCGGTGGAACAACTGGCCATCGGTGTGAACCGTCTGATCGAGCTGTTCGACAAACATCACTACGACGAAGCGATCCTTTTCGGACACGCACTGGAAGGCAATCTGCACTTCGTCTTCACCCAAGGCTTCAACAGTCCGGAAGAAGTCGCACGCTATCAGGCGTTCATGGACGACGTGGCGCAGTTGGTGGCCGTGGAATTCGGTGGCTCGTTAAAGGCCGAGCACGGCACCGGACGCAACATGGCGCCGTTTGTCGAACAGGAATGGGGTAGCGACGCCTATCAGTTGATGTGGCAACTCAAGCGCCTGCTCGATCCTCAGGGCATTCTCAACCCGGACGTGGTGCTCAGCGAAGATCCGCAGATCCACCTCAAGCACCTGAAACCGCTGCCGGCCGCTGACGAGATTGTGGATAAGTGCATCGAGTGCGGTTTCTGCGAGCCGGTTTGCCCATCGAAAGGCCTGACCCTGAGCCCGCGCCAGCGCATCGTGATCTGGCGCGATATTCAGGCGCGAAAGCGCGCCGGCATCGACACCACCGAACTGGAAAAAGCCTACGAGTACCAGGGCATCGAAACCTGCGCCGCGACCGGTTTGTGCGCGCAGCGCTGCCCTGTAGGCATCAACACCGGCGAGCTGGTGAAAAAGCTGCGCGCCCGTAACGCCACCCATACGAAAGCGGCTAACTGGATCGAAGGAAATTTCGCCACCACCCTGCAAGGCGCGCGGTTCACCCTGCACGTGGCCAACGGTGCGCGGATGCTGCTGGGAGCACCGCGTCTGGCGAAGTTGTCGGCAACACTGACACGCCTGTCCAAAGGCCAGGTGCCGCAGTGGACCAACGCCATGCCGCAACCGGAAAAAGCCATTCGGGTCAGCCCCGGCCTGTCGGACGAACGCCCGCGTGTGGTGTACCTGGCGGCTTGCGTGTCGCGTGTGATGGGGCCAGCGGCGGGCGACAAGGAGCAGATGTCGCTGTACGACAAGACCCGTGGCCTGCTGGAGAAGGCCGGTTATCAGGTGGTGCTTCCGGACAATCTGGACAACCTCTGCTGCGGCCAGCCCTTCGCCTCCAAAGGCTATGCCGAACAGGCCGAGCACAAGCGCCAGGAACTGATCGGCGCCCTGCTGCACGCCAGCCGTGGCGGGCTCGATCCGATCTACTGCGACACCAGCCCCTGCACCTTGCGACTGGTACAGGATGTAGGAAATGTTCGTCTCGATCTGTATGACCCTGTGCGCTTCATCCGCACCCATCTGATGGACCGGCTGGAGTTCATCCCACAGGAAGCACCGATTGCCGTGCATGTGACGTGCAGCACTCAGCATCTGGGCGAGAGTCAGGCACTGATCGATCTGGCGCGCAAGTGCAGCAAGAACGTGGTGATCCCGGAGGGCATTCATTGCTGTGGTTTCGCCGGCGACAAGGGCTTCACCACACCGGAGCTCAACGGCCATTCGCTGCGTACCCTCAAGGATGCGGTGCAACATTGCAGCGAAGGGATCTCCACCAGCCGCACCTGTGAGATCGGCCTGACGCAACACGGCGGCATCAACTACCACGGGCTGGTGTATCTGGTGGATCGGGTGACCCGGGCGAAAACCGGCTGAAGAAAAATAGAACTCCTTGAAAGCCACGGCAGTCCACAGAACAGCCCCGCCAAACGGGGCTTTTCCTCAACCCGGTTGCCCGTCCTGACGGCCAGCGAAGTCTGGATCCCTCAGTTCAAGGAGATTCATATGAAACGTTCTGTACTGTTAGGTCTGTTCGTTACGGCATCGATGATGGCATCCGCCTCGTTCGCGGCCGACAAGCCTGCCGACCTGTGCGATGCCAACATCCAGACCATCAACAATGCCAAGGCCCAGCTTTCATCGTCGCCGGAACTGAGCCAGCGCGCCGAAACCAGTGTGCAGAAGGCACAGGCGCTCAAGGCCCAAGGCAAAATCGATGATTGCGTCGCAGAAACCTCGCAGACCATTACGGAACTCCGAAAATCCAGCGGCACCAACAATTGATCGAAGCCCGGCCAACCTTCGGGTTGGCCTCGCGGGCCGTTTGGCGTACACTGCACGTGCTTGTTGCTCCAACAGATGTACCGGGCAATGAGTTCGGGGCCGTTCAGGATTCGACGCCGGTTGCGAAACTCTAGGTGCATGCCGACTTGGTAACAGAAGTCGTAAATCCACTGTTGCAACTTCTTATAGTTGCCAATGACGACCAATACGGTGCTGCTCTCGCTGCTTAATTGCAGCTGACATGCACTTCTGGTGCCTTCGGGCCCAGCAATCATCAGGGGATGTCTGTAAACCCGAAATGATTGTCATATAGAACAGAATCGCCGTGCAGTACGTTGTGGACGAAGCGGCTAAAACTTACACAACTCGCCCAAAGCACCCTGCCCGTCGGGTCGCTGAGGGTTAACTTAATAGACACGGCTAAGCATGTAGTACCGACAGCGGAGTACTGGCGGACGGGGGTTCAAATCCCCCCGGCTCCACCAACTCAATAAAAAAGACGTCCTTGGACGTCTTTTTTTGTGTCTGCGATTTAGTAAATCAGCGCTGACTATTGGACTAGGAAGACCTTTTACGCAGGCACGTAAACGTAGCTCAGCGGCACCAATCGTTTAGTCTCGGGATCGGTAGCCGCGAAATGGGCCAGCAATGTGCGAGCCAATTCATTTATCGTCCACTCTCCCTCAGATAGCGCCTCCTTGGTGAACCCGCCGGTGCTGACATACAGCCCGTGATCATCTTTGTGCCTACTGTAATGGGCAACAATTTCCAGAGAATGCTCTCCTCATCCGCCCAGCAAAATAGCGGCAATTGGAAAGCGTCAGCCGCCACTGGAAAGCTCCGCTGTTATGAAAAAAACGAACAGGGTTATGAGAAAGACGGGGCGTAACGATCGCCTCGAAAAAGAACTACGCCCTCCGACAGCCCAGCCCTCCCTTGCCGCTCTCAACAGTTATTGCAAACACTGGCAAGCAACTCTGCCTGCAGACGGCTGTGATAGAAAAACAAAACATCTGCGCAGACAGAGAAAACCCTTACAATCCAAAGCCGGATTTCCTACATATTTTTACCTCACCACTGATACCCAAGAGATAGCCCTGTGAGTGACTCAGACAGCTCATCCGCGCCACTGGTTGACGTAGTGAAGCTTGCCGCCTCCCTCCAGCGGTTCGCAGATGATCGCGACTGGCAGCAGTTCCACTCTCCCAAAAATCTCATCCTGGCTCTCACTGGCGAGGTAGGAGAGCTGTGCGAGATTTTCCAATGGATGAGCGATGCCGATTCGATTTCCGCCGCAACAGATCCCGAAATCGGCCAAGCCGTAAAGGATGAACTGGCGGACGTACTGATGTACCTGGTTCGCCTGAGCAGCGTGCTCAGCATCGACCTCAACGAGGCTGTGACACGGAAACTCGCCTCGAACGGCCAGAAGTACCCCGTGGATAAAGCCAAAAGCAGCAGCAAAAAGTACGACCGACTCTGAACAACTCGAATCCAAGGACAGCCCGTGATCGTCTACGCTGCGACCAAACAGCAATTTCTCAAAGACAACGATAACGATGACATTGAGGAGGTGATCCTCAGGCATTACAAGGAAGCTACCGGCAAGAACGTTGGCTCCTCGGAAATCAGGTCGTGGCAAGGGTCCCTGACGTACATGGCCAAGGTCCTTAGAGATGAAGGCCTCCCGAGCGATGCAGGCCTGGCCATCGAATTGCACATTCCGCAGTCGTCGAAGCGAATCGACTTTCTGCTCACCGGTCGCGACGAAAACCAGGCAAAAAAGGCCGTACTGATCGAGCTGAAGCAATGGAGTAAGGCCAACGCCACTACCAAAGATGCCATCGTCAAAACGGCATTGGGTGGCGGCCTCATTGAGACCATTCACCCGTCCTACCAAGTGTGGTCATATGCAGCGCTGCTGGAAGGCTTCAACGAGGCGGTGTATGACAAAAGCATCGAAATCCGTCCGTGTGCGTACCTCCATAACTACGTCAGCGACGGCGTCATAGATTCAGCTCACTATGAACCCCACATCAACAAGGCTCCGCTGTTTCTGAAAGGCCCGGAAGAGCTCAGTAAGCTCAGAAGCTTTTTGAAAAAGCATATAAGCCATGGCGACAATAAAGAGGTGCTGTACGAGCTGTCCGAAGGAAAAATTCGCCCGTCCAAGGCGCTAGCCGAAGCCCTCGGTGGGTTGATGAAAGGCAAACCCGAGTTCGTATTGATTGACGATCAGAAAGCAATTTTTGAGTCGGCGCTGGCGGCGGCAAGCGAGGCCTCGGACCAAGCCCCCAAGGTGATGATCATTGAAGGTGGACCGGGCACCGGGAAGACCGTTCTGGCTATCAATCTGCTGGTGAGGCTCACCGAATTGAAGCTGATGAGCAAATACGTCTCCAAGAACGCAGCCCCGCGCAAGGTCTACGAGAGCAAACTGGTTGGCACCATCAAGCGCAGCCATTTCTCGAATTTCTTTTCAGGCTCTGGGGCATTCATCGACACTGAGCCCAACACATTCGATGCGCTTATCGTGGACGAAGCTCACCGGCTGAATGAGAAAAGCGGGCTTTATGGAAACCTTGGGGAAAACCAGATCAAGGAGCTGATTGATTCAGCGAAATGCTCCATTTTCTTTATTGATGAGGACCAGCGTGTAACCTTGAGCGATATCGGCAGCAAGCAGGCGATACGCGCCTTTGCAAAAGCCAAGGGTGCTGTGGTTGAAGAACACGTGCTGTCTTCGCAGTTTCGCTGCAGTGGTTCTGATGGTTACCTGGCATGGCTGGATGACACGCTAGGCATTCGCTCGACGGCAAATCCGACGCTTGAGACCCAAGAGTACGAGTTTAAGGTGTTCGACTCACCTCAGGCGATGCATGACGCAATCAACGAAAAAAACCACGGAAACAAAGCTCGTGTGGTCGCGGGCTATTGCTGGCCTTGGTTGAGCAAGAAAGACCCCACCGCTGCTGATATCGTGATTGGTGACTACAAACGCCAATGGAACCTGGATCAGGATGGCAGCCTATGGATCATCGCTGAGAACTCCATTGAGCAGGTTGGCTGCATTCATACCTGCCAAGGTTTGGAAGTCGACTACATTGGGGTGATTATCGGACCAGATCTGATCGTACGTGACGGTCAGGTAGTGACATCCCCGGATGAGCGCGACAAGCACGATAAATCGATTCGCGGCTGGAAAAAAATGATGAAAGAGCAACCTGCCCTCGCGAAAAGTGAAACAGACCTGATTATCAAAAATACGTACCGAACCCTGATGACAAGGGGGATGAAGGGTTGCTACCTGTACTGCACCGACAAAGAGACGGCGCAATACTTCGAGAGTCGGCTTAGCCAACACAGCAATCATTGACGATATCGTTTGCTAGACCCCCTGTGCCGGCGAGCGTAGGGGCAACAATCAACAGTGCGACCATCTGCTTTATAGATTCGGCCCCGATTCGTTTTTGGGCGCGGTTCTTAAAAAGCACCGTCCATCGGAATCCAGGCCACGCAGCGTTCCAACTGGTATTCCAAGCAAGTTGATCTAAAAATTATTTACTAGCCAAAACAGATAGATACCGACCGGTTTCAAATTACCCCGGCCCACCAACTATCAGCGACAAGGCCCGCCAAGTGCGGGCCTCGTCGCATCTGGGGATTCATATCCGGAAAGCCAGCTTCA
>NZ_JBJJMM010000023.1:0-99936 GCF_046231795.1 Pseudomonas sp. KCJK9016
CACCAAACCAGACCGGTTCCGGGCGAAAACCCCCGCGACGAAGAGGGCGGGGTGGGGGGGGGGGATCTCGCGCCGGCGGGGCGGCAAAGAACCAAAAAAGCGGGGGGACCCCCCCCCCTCGCCACAGGATCAGACTGCCAGTCCGTGCCCTTTCAGGAACGCAACAAACGCCTCTTCATCCATCACCTTCACGCCCAGTTCATTGGCTTTGGTCAGTTTCGAACCGGCACCCGGCCCAGCGACCACGCAATGGGTCTTGGCCGACACGGAACCGGCAACCTTGGCGCCAAGGCTTTCCAGATGCGCCTTCGCCACATCACGGCTCATCAGCTCGACCTTGCCGGTCAGTACCCAGGTTTCGCCGGCCAGTGGCAGGCCTTCGACGACTTTTTTCTCGCTCTGCCAGTGCATGCCGAAATCGCGCAACTGCTGCTCGGCAGACTCCGCCAGCTGACGATGCTCAGGCAAGGCGAAAAACTCCCGAACCGAGTTGGCCTGTTTCTCCGGCAATGCCTGACGCATGTCCAACCAGTCGGCGGTCATCACCCCTTCCAGCGTTTCGAACTTGTCAGCCAGCTTCTGCGCCCCGCCCGGCCCGACCGAAGGAATGTGCAGCTTGTCGAGCAAGCCGCCCAATGTGGTACTCGCGGCAAACTCGGCCCCCAGCTCTCCCTGATCCTGAATCTGCAGACCGTGGCCCAACAGTTCGGTGATCACCTGCTGGTTGTGCGCATCCTCAAAGAAGCTGTGGATCTCGTGCGCCACTTCCAGGCCGATGTCCGGCAGGTACGTCAGCACTTGCGGCAAGGCTTGCCGGACACGCTCCAGCGAACCCAGCGAACGTGCCAGCACCTTGGCGGTCTCCTCACCGACATCCGGGATGCCCAGCGCATAGATGAATCGCGCCAGACCCGGCTTCTTGCTGTCTTCGATGGCGGCCAGCAACTTGTTGCTCGACACCTCGGCAAAGCCTTCCAGGTCGACGATGTCTTCGAACTTCAGCGCATAAAGATCCGCTGGCGAGCTGACCAGGCCTTCATCGACCAGTTGCTCGACGCTCTTGTCACCGAGGCCTTCGATGTCCATCGCCCGACGGGAGACGAAGTGAATGATCGCCTGCTTGAGCTGCGCACCGCAGGCCAGTCGGCCTACACAGCGATACACCGCACCTTCGCTGATGGTTTCCTTGCCCTTGCTGCGCTTGACCAGTTGCGTGCGCTCGACGTGAGAGCCGCACACCGGGCAGCTTTCGGGAATCTGCACAGGTCGTGCGTCCTCGGGGCGGCGCTCGATGACCACTTGCACCACTTGTGGAATCACGTCGCCGGCGCGGCGAATGATCACCGTATCGCCAATCATCAGGCCCAGTCGTGCGACTTCGTCCATGTTGTGCAGCGTGGCGTTGGCCACGGTAACGCCGGCAACCTTCACCGGCTTCAGACGTGCCACCGGGGTCACGGCGCCGGTACGGCCGACCTGGAACTCCACGTCGAGCAACTCGGTGAGTTCTTCCATGGCCGGGAACTTGTGCGCGATCGCCCAACGCGGTTCGCGTGCGCGAAAGCCGAGTTCGCGCTGGTCGGCAATGCTGTTGACCTTGAACACCACACCATCGATTTCATAGGCCAGCGCATTCCGGCGCTCACCGATATCGCGGTAGTAATCAAGGCACTCGCCAATGCCTTTGGCCAGTTTCAATTCATGACTGATCGGCATCCCCCAGGCCTGCAGTTGCTTGAGGTTGCCGATGTGGGTGTCGGCGATGTCGTGGGACACCTGGCCGATGCCGTAGCAACAGAACTCCAGCGGACGGTTGGCGGTGATCTTCGAATCCAGCTGACGCAGGCTGCCGGCCGCGGCGTTCCGCGGGTTGGCGAAGGTCTTGCCGCCGACTTCCAGTTGCGACGCATTGAGACGTTCGAAACCGGCCTTGGACATGAACACTTCGCCGCGCACTTCCAGCGTCGCCGGCCAGCCGCTGCCGTGCAGCTTCAACGGAATGTTGCGCACGGTGCGCACATTGACGCTGATGTCTTCGCCGGTGGTGCCGTCGCCGCGTGTGGCGCCACGCACCAGCAGGCCATCCTGATACAACAGGCTGACTGCCAGGCCGTCGAGTTTCGGCTCGCAGCTGTATTCCACCGCCGCGCCACCACCGAACAGATCACCGGCCGGCAGATCCAGGCCCTCGGTCACCCGGCGGTCGAACTCGCGCATGTCGGTTTCTTCGAAGGCGTTGCCGAGGCTGAGCATCGGCACTTCGTGGCGCACCTGCGTGAACGCGGTCAGTGCCACGCTGCCGACGCGCTGGGTCGGCGAATCGTTGGTGACCAACTCCGGATTGGCCGCTTCCAGCGCCTTGAGCTCGTGAAACAACCGGTCGTACTCGGCATCCGGAATGCTCGGCTCATCAAGGACGTGGTAACGGTAGTTGTGCTGATCGAGTTCGGCACGCAGCTCTAGAATGCGGTCTTTGGCGGCAGTCATGGGTGTTCTCTCATAAAGCAAAAGAGCAGCCGAGGCTGCTCAATCTGTTTGCCGATTGCCTCTTTGTCGCGAGGCAACCTTTTCAATCAACGCTTCTGGGTCAGGGCGCGGCGTTCGAATTCGACGATGCGCTGACGATAGTGCTCGATGGTTTGCGCGGTCAGGACGCTGCGCTGGTCATCTTTCAATTCGCCATTCAGTTCCTGGGACAGCTTGCGGGCTGCCGCAACCATCACGTCAAACGCCTGCTTCGGATGGCGTGGACCTGGCAGACCGAGGAAGAAGCTCACCGCCGGCGTGCTGAAATGGTCGATGTCGTCCAGATCGAAGATGCCCGGCTTCACCGCGTTGGCCATGGAGAACAGCACTTCGCCGTTGCCGGCCATGCTTTCGTGACGGTGGAAGATGTCCATCTCGCCAAAACGCAGACCGCTTTCCAGAATGTTCTGCAACAATGCCGGGCCTTTGAAGCCGGCCGGGTCGCGGCAGATCACGCTGATCACCAGCACTTCTTCGGCCTGTGGCTGATCCTTGTCGGCAACGGCCGGCGACGACTTGGCGACAGGCTCGACGAAATCTTCGTCACGACTGCTGAAGCTCGGGCCGCCATCCAGGTCCAGATCAAGGTTCAAATCACCCTGGGCCGGACCGCCGCTGGAACGTTTGCTGCGCTTGGAGCCGGATTCGCGAGGCTCGCGCGGTTCGCGGGCCGGCATGCTCACCGATGGCAGGTCGTGTTCATCCAGCTGCGGCTCTTTATGGGTATCCAGTACGCGGGCCGGGCCCAGCAACTCGGCGCTGGTGTCCTCGTCCGGCAGGTTGGACAGACTTCGGTCAAGACGGAATTTCAGTTTTCCCTTGCCGCCGCGCATACGGCGCCAGCCATCGAAAAGAATACCGGCTATCACAATGATGCCGATGACGATCAGCCACTCGCGCAGACCGATTTCCATGTAATCCCGTGCCTCTATGAAAAATGCTGAAAAATAAGGGGTTTACATTGTGCAAACCGCTTTAAAACGTGGCGCCAACTCTATGTTCTGACAGGCGTTTTGCCCACGTATACGAAAAATTGACATTAAACTAGCACGACCAAAGACAACTTTACACCGTCTGTCGAAATCGCCGCGCAAATTGTGGGCTCGCTTCGTTCAAGCTTCGAGTTGCAGGCTTCGAGCTGACAGCTTGAAGCTCGTCGCGCGAAGCTGAGCCGCTAGGCGTCCACCATCGCCATCGCCTCCTCGACATCCACGGCCACCAGTCGCGAACACCCCGGTTCGTGCATCGTCACGCCCATCAACTGGTCGGCCATTTCCATGGCGATCTTGTTGTGGGTGATATAGATGAACTGCACGGACTGCGACATCTCTTTGACCAATCGTGCGTAGCGTCCAACGTTAGCGTCATCCAGTGGCGCGTCAACCTCATCGAGCATGCAGAACGGCGCCGGATTCAACTTGAAGATCGCAAAAACCAGTGCCAGTGCGGTCAGGGCCTTTTCGCCGCCGGAAAGCAAATGGATGGTGCTGTTCTTCTTTCCGGGCGGTTGCGCCATGATCGTCACCCCTGTATCGAGTAGATCTTCGCCCGTCAGTTCCAAATACGCGCGCCCGCCACCGAAAACTTTCGGGAAAAGCGCCTGTAAACCGCCATTGATCTGATCAAAGGTATCTTTGAAACGATTGCGGGTTTCCTTGTCGATCTTGCGGATGACGTTCTCGAGTGTCTCAAGAGCCTCCACCAGGTCGGCGTCCTGAGCATCCAGATAACGTTTACGCTCTGATTGTTGCGTGTATTCATCGATCGCCGCGAGGTTGATCGCGCCCAGGCGCTGAATGCGTGCGGCGATGCGTTCCAGTTCTTCTTCGGCCTCCTTCTCACTGGCCTCGGCGCTCAAGGTTTCGAGCACGCCGTGCAAATCGTAGCCGTCTTCCAGCAGTTGATCCTGCAAGGCCTTGCGGCGCACGGTCAGGGCCTGCCATTCCATGCGTTGCTGTTCGAGCTGGCCACGGATCAGTTGCGATTGCTGCTCGGCCTGGCTCCGGCGTTTTTCCGCGTCGCGCAGTTCGCGGTCGGCGTCTTCCAGGGCAATCTGGGCGGTCTTGAGTTCATCGTCGACGCTCATGCGCTTTTCAAGCAACTCTTCGAGTTTGAGGCGCAGCTCTTCCAGCGGCGCCTCGCCCTCCTCCAGATTCAGGCTGAGCTGTTCACGTTTTTCAGTCAGGCGCTCGGCCTGCATTTCCAGACGCTCCAGCGCCTGGCGTGTCGAATCATGCTGCGCACGCAACGAGCCGAGGCGCACGGCCAATTGATGGGCATGATCCTTGTGCTGACGCGCTTCCTGACGCACGCGGTCGAGGCGTTCGCGCAGACTGTCACGCTGGGCCAGCAGCAACTCGCGCTGTTCGGTGTCGAGGGCCATGGCGTCGAGAGCGTCCTGCAACTGGATCCGCGCTTCGCCGATGTTTTCGTGCTCCAGCTCGCGCTGCTCGGCGAGCTCGACCAGTTCTTCATCAAGACGAGTACGACGCAGGTTCAACTGCTCGGCTTTGGCTTTGCCGGCAGATAACTGGGCTTTCAGTTCACCCTGCTGACGGGCTTCGTCTTGCAGCAAACGGCGCAAATGTTCGCGGCCGTTTTCCTGCTGACGCTGTTGCGCGCGCAAGGTTTGCAAACGGGCTTCCATGGCCTCGACCGTCGCTTCGCGTTCTTCGCGCTCCAGATGCAGCGCTTCGATTTCCTGACCACGGGCGAGCATGCCGCTTTCGGCTTCGCTGGCACGGCGCACCCGCAGGAAATGCCGGCCGACCCAGTAACCGTCGCGGCTGATCAGGCTTTGCCCGGCGCCCAATTGGCCGCGCAGGGCCAGCGCCTGCTCGAGGTTGTCGACCGGTTTGACCTGAGCGAGCCACGGTGACAAATCAACCAGCGCCTCGACCTTATCCAGCAGGCTGCCGGCCACGCGCACGCCATCGTTGCCGGGGCTGAGCAAACGCAGATCACCCTGGGCAAAACCGGACAGGTCGAAACCAGCGAAATCATCCACCAGCACCGCTTGCAGGTCGGCGCCGAGCACGGTTTCCACCGCCAGCTCCCAACCGGCCTCGACCTTCAGGCCTTCGGCCAGGCGCGGGCGCTCGGCGAGGTTGTGTTCCTTCAGCCATTCGGCAGTGCCGGTGCCTGGATCGAGCGCGGCCTGTTGCAAGGCTTCGAGGGACGCGAGGCGACCGTTGAGGCGCTGCAGATCGCCCTGCGCCTGTTGTTGTGCGGTCAACGCCTGCTGCAACTCCTGGCGCAGTTGCTCAAGTTTTTCGACCTGAGCCTCTTCACTGGTCTGCAAATCTTCGAGAGTGGCTTCGGACTCGGCGAGTTGTTCGCTGAGCTCCATCATCGCCGCGTCTTCCGGGTCGGCCGACAGCAACGCCCGCTCTTCAGCCAGACGCTTTTGCCGATCGGCCAGACGCTCCAGGCTGGTTTCCAGCTGTTGAATGCGTGACTGCTGCACTTCAGCCTGACGACGCGGTTCGGCGGCGGTCAGGTTGAAGGCGTCCCACTGTTCCTGCCAGCCATGCATGACGGATTCGGAATCTTCCAGCGCCGCAGCGGCTTCCTCGGCGGCAGCGTTGGTGACTTCCTGCTCGGGAGTCAGCTGATCGAGTTCTTCACCGAGGGTCAGCAACAGCGTGCGGTCGTGCCCCAGGTGCGATTCGGTTTCGAGGCGTGCACGTTCGGCTTCCTTCAGATCATCCTGCAATTGGCGCAAGCGCTGCTGGCCGTGCTGGATGCTCTGTTCGACCCGGGCAATGTCGCCACCGACCGAATAGAAGCGCCCCTGCACCAGATTGAAGCGCTCGGACAGGTCATGGTGACCGTCGCGCAGGCGCTCAATCGCCGCGTCGGCGTTGCGTTGCTCGGCGACCAGCGCTTCGAAGCTGATTTCCTGGTTGCCGATGATCGATTCGCGCTGGCCGACCTGATCGTTCAGGTCCTGCCAGCGCAAGGCCGACAGTTGTGCCTTGAGCTGGCGCTCTTCGGCCTTGAATTCCTGATACTTCCTGGCCGCCTCGGCCTGACGGTGCAAGCGTTCGAGCTGGCGCTCGAGCTCTTCGCGCAGGTCGGTCAGACGGGCAAGGTTTTCGTGGGTGCGACGGATGCGGTTTTCCGTTTCGCGCCGGCGTTCCTTGTACTTGGAGATGCCGGCGGCTTCTTCGATGAAATTGCGCAGGTCTTCCGGCTTGGATTCGATGAGCTTGGAGATCATCCCCTGCTCGATGATCGAGTAGCTGCGCGGACCGAGGCCGGTGCCGAGGAAAATGTCGGTGATGTCGCGACGACGGCATTTGGCGCCGTTGAGGTAATAAGTCGTCTGGCTGTCGCGGGTCACTTTGCGTCGGATCGAAATTTCCGCATATGCCGCCCACTCGCCCAGCAACGTGCCGTCGGAGTTGTCGAACACCAGCTCGATGCTTGCCTGGCTCACCGGTTTGCGGCTGGTCGAGCCATTGAAGATGACGTCGGTCATCGACTCGCCACGCAGGTTTTTGGCCGAACTTTCGCCCATCACCCAGCGTACGGCGTCGATGATGTTCGACTTGCCGCAACCGTTCGGCCCGACGACTGCCGCCATGTTGCTGGGGAAATTCACCGTGGTCGGGTCGACGAAGGATTTGAACCCCGCCAGTTTGATGCACTTGAGGCGCAAGGTCAGGCAACCGTCAGGGCGGACACCACCAGATCGCAGCTGCGCTGGGCGTAAGCCGTCAGCACGATGCGGATCTGCGGCAGGTCACGGGCGAGGACGGCGGCCAGCAAGCGCTCGAACAGCTCGAGGAACTCGCTCATCTCGGCCTTGCGCTGTTCCAGCGCGAGGAAATACGCACGGCTCATGGCCGGTTGCAGGTTTTCGACGGTTTCCTGCAGGTACGGGTTGTTGGCGAACGGATACGCGGCGCGCATCACGTTGAAGCTGTCATCGACGAAGGTGCGGATGTCCTGACGCTCGTAGCTGGCAGTCAGGCGCTGCTGGATCTGCACGAACGGCGCCATGTCGGCCTGGACTTGCCAGCCGTTGGCTACTGCGTTGCCGAGCAGGATGTACAGCTCGCTCATCAACGTGCACAGGCTCTGCACCTTGTGCGCCGTCAGCTCGGTGACGTGGGCACCGCGGCGCGGCAGGATCGCGATCAGATGACGGCGTTCGAGGATCAGCAAGGCTTCGCGAACCGAGCCGCGGCTGACGTTCAGCGCCAGCGTGACCTTCTGTTCCTGGATGCGTTCTCCCGGCTTCATTTCGCCGCGAATGATCCGTTCGGCGAGGTGGTGAGCGATTTGCTCGGCGAGGCTGTCCGGCGCCTTGAACGTCATGGTTGTCCTTCAAACTCTTCGATCTGCACAAGCGGCGCAGTGTAGCGCAATGCGCGTTCATGGCGGAGTGCCCGCACAGCGGTTTTTGGCACGAATCCCGCAAAAAAGCGCTTGATCCCATGTGGGTCAATACTGAAGAGAACGGTTGTAAAGCGACAAAACGTCTTTTCCTGACCTTTAAGTCAGAAAACCATTGACCGAAAAGTCAGACCTGCTAAATTCGGCTCAAGTCGCTTAACAACAATAATGAGTCTGCGAGGCCTTCCGTGATCCAGTTTTTACTCAACCAGGAACTCCGTAGCGAGCACGCCCTGGACCCGAACCTGACTGTGCTCAACTACCTGCGTGAACACGTGGGCAAACCCGGCACCAAAGAAGGCTGCGCCAGCGGAGACTGCGGCGCCTGTACGGTGGTGGTCGGCGAGTTGCAGACGGATGACGACGGCCGCGAGCATATTCGCTATCGCAGCCTCAACTCCTGCCTGACGTTCGTTTCGTCGCTGCACGGCAAGCAACTGATCAGCGTCGAAGACCTCAAGCACAAGGGCGAATTGCATAGCGTGCAGAAAGCCATGGTCGAGTGCCACGGCTCGCAGTGCGGTTTCTGCACCCCCGGCTTCGTGATGTCGCTGTTCGCCCTGCAAAAGAACAGCGATGCACCGGATCATGCCAAGGCCCACGAAGCGCTGGCCGGCAACCTCTGCCGCTGCACCGGCTACCGGCCGATTCTGGCTGCCGCCGAACAAGCCTGCTGCGGCAAGCAACCGGACCAGTTCGACACCCGGGAAGCGCAAACCATCGCTCGCCTCAAAGCCATTGCCCCGAGCGATATCGGCGAACTCAACAGCGGCGACAAACGCTGCCTGGTGCCGCTGACCGTGGCCGATCTAGCCGACCTCTACGACGCCTATCCACAAGCCCGGTTGCTGGCCGGCGGCACCGATCTGGCGCTGGAAGTCACGCAGTTCCACCGCACCCTGCCGGTGATGATCTACGTCGGCAATGTCGCCGAAATGAAGCGCATCGAGCGTTTTGATGATCGCCTCGAAATCGGCGCGGCCACTGCCCTTTCCGACTGCTATGAAGCGTTGAATGCCGAGTACCCGGACTTCGGTGAACTGCTGCATCGCTTCGCCTCGCTGCAGATCCGCAACCAGGGCACCCTGGGCGGCAACATCGGCAACGCTTCGCCGATCGGGGACTCGCCACCGCTGCTGATCGCCCTCGGCGCGCAGATCGTCCTGCGCAAGGGCGAAACCCGCCGTACGTTGAACCTGGAAGATTACTTCATCGATTACCGGGTCACCGCACGCCAGGAAAGCGAGTTCATCGAGAAAATCATCGTCCCTCGTGCCACTGCCGAGCAGCGTTTCCGAGCCTATAAAGTCTCCAAGCGCCTGGACGATGACATCTCCGCCGTTTGCGCCGCGTTCAACCTGCGCATCGAGAACGGTGTGATCACCGATGCCCGCGTCGCCTTCGGCGGCATGGCCGCGATCCCGAAACGCGCCGCACACTGTGAAGCCGTGCTGCTCGGTCAGCCGTTCAATAACGCCGTTATCGAGCGTGCCTGCACCGCGCTGGGCGAGGACTTCACCCCGCTCTCGGACTTCCGCGCCAGCAAGGAATACCGCCTGCTCAGCGCGCAGAACCTGCTGCGCAAATACTTCATCGAACTGCAAACACCGCACATCGAGACTCGGGTGACCGCTTATGTCTAACCATCACGGCGTAGAGAAAACACAAGCTGAACTGGCTGAACTGTTCGCCAGGGACCTGACCACCGGCGTCGGCCGCAGCGTCAAGCACGACAGCGCCGCCAAGCATGTGTCCGGTGAAGCGCAGTACATCGATGACCGCCTGGAATTCCCCAATCAGCTGCACGTTTACGCACGGCTGTCGGATCGCGCCCACGCGAAAATCATCAGCATCGACACCAAACCCTGCTACGCCTTCGAAGGCGTACGCATCGCCATCACCCACGAAGACGTGCCGGGTCTGAAAGACATCGGCCCGCTGCTGCCCGGCGACCCGCTGCTGGCCATCGATGACGTGCAGTTCGTCGGTCAGCCGGTACTGGCCGTGGCGGCCAGGGATCTGGAAACCGCACGCAAGGCCGCCATGGCCGCGATCATCGAATACGAAGACCTGGAACCGGTGCTGGACGTGGTCGAAGCCCTGCGCAAGCGCCACTTCGTGCTTGAAAGCCACACCCATCAGCGTGGCGACTCGACCAATGCGCTGGCTACGGCTGAACATCGCCTGCAAGGCACGCTGCACATCGGCGGACAGGAACACTTCTACCTGGAGACGCAGATCTCCTCGGTGATGCCGACTGAAGACGGCGGCATGATCGTCTACTGCTCGACCCAGAACCCCACCGAAGTGCAGAAACTGGTGGCCGAAGTTCTTGACGTGTCGATGAACAAGATCGTCGTCGACATGCGCCGCATGGGCGGTGGTTTCGGCGGCAAGGAAACCCAGGCCGCGAGCCCGGCGTGCCTGTGCGCCGTGGTCGCGCACCTCACCGGCCAGCCGACCAAGATGCGTCTGCCACGGGTCGAAGACATGCTGATGACCGGCAAGCGTCACCCGTTCTATGTCGAGTACGACGTCGGTTTCGACAGCACCGGGCGCCTGCACGGGATTGCGATGGATCTGGCCGGCAACTGTGGCTGCTCGCCTGACCTGTCGGCTTCTATCGTCGACCGGGCCATGTTTCACTCGGACAACTCGTACTACCTCGGCGACGCCACTATCAACGGTCACCGTTGCAAGACCAACACTGCGTCGAACACTGCGTATCGTGGTTTCGGCGGCCCGCAAGGGATGGTCGCGATCGAAGAAGTGATGGACGCGATCGCCCGCTATCTGAATCTCGATCCGCTGGCCGTGCGCAAGGCCAACTACTATGGCAAGACCGAGCGCAATGTCACCCATTACTACCAGACCGTCGAGCACAACATGCTCGAGGAAATGACCGCCGAGCTGGAAGAAAGCAGCCAGTACGCCGAGCGCCGCGAAGCGATCCGTCGCTACAACGCCAACAGCCCGATCCTGAAAAAAGGCCTGGCGCTGACCCCGGTGAAATTCGGCATTTCCTTCACCGCCAGCTTCCTCAACCAGGCCGGCGCCCTGGTGCACGTCTACACCGACGGCAGCATTCACCTGAACCACGGCGGCACGGAAATGGGTCAGGGCCTGAATACCAAAGTCGCGCAGGTCGTGGCCGAAGTGTTCCAGGTGGAAATGGACCGCGTGCAGATCACCGCGACCAACACCGACAAGGTGCCGAACACCTCACCGACAGCGGCGTCCAGCGGTGCCGACCTCAACGGCAAGGCCGCGCAGAACGCAGCGGAAACCATCAAGAAACGTCTCGTCGAATTCGCCGCGCGGCACTACAAGGTCAGCGAAGAAGACGTGGAGTTCCACAATGGTCATGTCCGCGTTCGCGACCACATCATGACCTTCGAAGCGCTGATCCAGCTGGCGTATTTCAATCAGGTCTCGCTGTCGAGCACCGGGTTCTACAAGACCCCGAAAATCTACTACGACCGCAGCCAGGCCCGTGGCCGGCCGTTCTACTACTTCGCCTTCGGTGCGGCGTGTTGCGAAGTGATCGTCGACACCCTGACCGGCGAATACAAGATGCTGCGCACCGACATCCTGCACGACGTCGGCGCCTCGCTGAACCCGGCCATCGATATCGGCCAGGTCGAGGGCGGCTTCGTCCAGGGCATGGGCTGGCTGACCATGGAAGAACTGGTGTGGAACAACAAGGGCAAGCTGATGACCAACGGCCCGGCCAGCTACAAGATCCCGGCCGTGGCAGACATGCCGCTGGATTTGCGGGTGAAGCTGGTGGAAAACCGCAAGAACCCGGAAGACACAGTGTTCCACTCCAAGGCTGTGGGTGAGCCGCCGTTCATGCTCGGCATCGCCGCGTGGTGTGCGATCAAGGATGCGGTGGCCAGCCTTGGCGACTACAAGCACCAACCGAAGATCGACGCGCCGGCGACCCCGGAGCGGGTGCTGTGGGGGTGCGAGCAGATGCGTCAGCTCAAGGCGGTCAAGGCCGTCGAGGCTGAAACCGAGCTGGCTCCACTCTAGGACAGAGGCGCGGCCATCGCGAGCAGACTCGCTCCCACATTTGGAATGCATTTCCCTGTGGGAGCGAGCCTGCTCGCGAAGAGGCCCGAACAGACAACGACGTTGTAGGGGTGAACTATGTACAACTGGATCGACGCCCTCGCCGACCTGCAGAACCAGGGCGAACCCTGCGTTCTGGTGACCATCATCGAAGAGCTCGGCTCGACGCCGCGCAATGCCGGCTCGAAAATGGTCGTCAGCGCCCGCCAGACGTTCGACACCATCGGTGGCGGGCACCTGGAATACAAAGCCATGCAGATCGCCCGCGAGATGCTCGCCAGCGGCAGGCAGGACACCCACCTGGAGCGCTTCAGCCTCGGCGCCAGCCTCGGCCAGTGCTGCGGCGGCGCCACGGTATTGCTGTTCGAGCCGATGGGCCAGGTGCAGGCGCAGATCGCCGTGTTCGGCGCCGGTCATGTCGGTCGCGCACTGGTTCCCTTGCTCGCCAGTCTGCCGTGCCGGGTACGTTGGATCGATTCCCGGGAAGAGGAATTTCCCGCACAGATTCCCCACGGCGTGCGCAAGATCGTCGCCGAGGAACCGGTGGACGAAGTCGACGACCTGCCCGCCGGCAGCTACTGCATCGTCATGACCCACAACCATCAGCTGGACCTGGAACTCACCGCCGCGATCCTCAAGCGCAACGACTTCACCTGGTTCGGCCTGATCGGCTCGAAAACCAAGCGCGCCAAGTTCGAACACCGCCTGCGTGACCGTGGTTTCGACGCCAGTGTCGTGCAACGCATGCGCTGCCCGATGGGCATCAGCGAAGTCAAAGGCAAGTTGCCTGTGGAAATCGCCATCTCCATCGCCGGCGAAATCATCGCCACCTATAACGCCAATTTCGGCCAGCACACCGCCAGCGCCGAACCGATTGCCAAACTGCTGCCGGTTTCGCGCCGCAGTCAGGCCGCCACACTCAAAGCCTCAAACTGATTAGAGAAATCTCATGCCTCTGACTCGCAAAGCCTACCGCGCCGCCATCCTGCACAGCATCGCCGACCCCGCCGAGGTCGGCATCGAAGCCTCCTACGAGTATTTCGAGGACGGCCTGCTGGTGGTCGATGGCGGCAAGATCAGCGCCCTCGGCCACGCCAGCGAACTGCTGCCGACCCTGCCGGCGGACATCGAGATTGTTCATCACAAGGATGCGCTGATCACCCCGGGCTTCATCGATACCCACATTCACCTGCCGCAGACCGGCATGGTCGGCGCCTACGGCGAGCAACTGCTGGACTGGCTGAACACCTACACTTTCCCGTGCGAAAGCCAGTTCGGCGACAAGGCCCACGCCGATGAAGTGGCGGACATCTTCATCAAGGAACTGCTGCGCAACGGCACCACCACCGCCCTGGTGTTCGGCAGCGTGCACCCGCAGTCGGTGAACTCGTTCTTCGAAGCGGCCGAGAAACTCGACCTGCGCATGATCGCCGGCAAGGTGATGATGGACCGCAACGCGCCGGACTACCTGACCGATACCGCTGAATCCAGCTACGTCGACAGCAAGGCACTGATCGAGCGCTGGCACGGCAAGGGGCGTCTGCACTACGCCGTGACCCCGCGCTTCGCCCCGACCAGCACCCCGGAACAACTGACCCTCGCCGGTCAATTGCTCACTGAATACCCGGATCTGTACATGCAGACCCACATCAGCGAGAACCTCAAGGAAATCGAGTGGGTCAAGGAACTGTTCCCGGAGCGCAAGGGTTACCTCGACGTCTACGATCACTACCAGTTGCTCGGCGAGCGCTCGGTGTTCGCCCATGGCGTGCACCTGTGCGACGACGAATGCGCCCGCCTGGCGCAAACCGGTTCGGCAATCTCGTTCTGCCCGACCTCGAATTTCTTCCTCGGCAGCGGCCTGTTCAACCTGCCGATGGCCGAGAAGCACAAGCTGAACGTCGGTCTTGGCACGGATGTGGGCGGCGGCACCAGTTTCTCGCTGCTGCAGACCCTGAACGAAGCCTACAAGGTGATGCAGCTGCAAGGCGCGCGCCTGAGCCCGTTCAAGTCGCTGTACCTGGCCACCCTCGGCGGCGCCCGGGCACTGCGTCTGGAAGACAAGATCGGCAACCTGCAACCGGGCTCCGACGCCGACTTCCTGGTGCTGGACTACAACGCCACGCCGCTGCTGAGCTATCGCCTGAAGCAGGCCAACAACATTGCCGAGACGTTGTTCGTGCTGATGACACTGGGCGATGACCGCACGGTTGCCCAGACCTATGCAGCGGGCGCGCTGGTGCATCAGCGCTGAGTTTTCCGCAGACAAAAAAATCCCCCGGTGGCGTTCAGCTCCGGGGGATTTTTATTGCCTGTCAGAAAGTCTTCGCGGGCAAGCCCGCTCCCACAGAGGAATGCATTTCAAATGTGGGAGCGGGCCTGCCCGCGAATGCCGCGACTCGGTGCCAGTTAGAGCTTGGCCGCCGGACGCCCCGGCTTCCGGGTCTGCAACAGGTGCGAGAACACTGCGTGCAGATCATCCGAAGCGCTTTCCTCATCGAGGTTGAGCTTGCTGTCGATGTGATCCATGTGGTGCATCATCAGGTCCACCGCCAGTTCGCCGTTGCGCGCTTCGATGGCGTCGATCAACTGGGTGTGTTCGTCATAGGAACAGTGTGAACGGTTGCCGCTTTCATATTGGGCAATGATCAGCGAGGTCTGCGAAACCAGGCTGCGCTGGAAGCTGATCAGAGGCGCATTCTTCGCCGCTTCGGCCAGTTTCAGGTGGAATTCGCCCGAGAGACGGATGCCGGCGCCGCGATCACCACGGGAGAAACTGTCACGTTCGTCGTTGACCATCTGCCGCAGTTCGGCGATCTGTTCGGCGGTGGCGTGTTGCACCGCCAGCTCGGTGATCGCGCGTTCCACCAGACGCCGGGCGAGGAACACCTGACGCGCCTCTTCGACGCTCGGGCTCGCCACCACCGCGCCACGGTTCGGCCGCAAAAGCACCACGCCTTCGTGAGCCAGACGCGAGAGCGCTCGGCGAATGATGGTGCGGCTGACCCCAAAAATTTCCCCCAGCGCTTCTTCGCTCAACTTTGTACCGGGCGCCAGGCGCTGTTCGAGGATGGCCTCGAAGATATGCGCATAGACAATATCGTCCTGGGTTCCGCTGCGGCCGGCTTTGCCTGCTCGCGGTTGTTTCTTGAGGGGTTGCAACTGTTCGTTCATGGGCACTCGAGTCGGAAGAACTGCGGCGAATTGACCGTGACTGTAATACGGCACAGTGGGTCGCTGGCAAGTATCGCGTAAAAAACAGCGCGATTGTACACAATGGAAGGTGGCAACACGACTGTACGGCTGTTTGTGACTTCGGCTGTATTGCAACGCATCGTTACGTTTGAGTTTAGGCTTAAACCCGAAATCCGTGGCTTGAACAAGGAACGCCGCTGTCATGAACGAAATCACCCACACCCGACTGCGCCCCTTCGCGGACACATCGCCCTCCGCCATCGTCGCCGGATTCATCGCGATGATGACCGGCTACACCAGTTCGCTGGTGCTGATGTTCCAGGCCGGCCAGGCGGCGGGCCTGAGCAGCGGGCAGATTTCTTCGTGGATCTGGGCGATCTCCATCGGCATGGCGGTGTGTTCGATCGGTCTTTCCCTGCGTTATCGCACGCCGATCACCATCGCCTGGTCGACACCCGGCGCGGCCTTGCTGATCACCAGTCTCGGCGGCGTGACCTATGGCGAAGCCATCGGCGCCTACATCACCTGCGCGTTGCTGGTGACGATCTGCGGCCTGACCGGCAGCTTCGAACGGCTGGTGAAAAAGATCCCGGCTTCCCTAGCCGCCGCGTTGCTGGCAGGGATTCTGTTCAAGATCGGCAGCGAAATCTTCGTTGCGGCGCAACATCGTACCGGCCTGGTACTGGGGATGTTCTTCACTTACCTGCTGGTCAAACGCCTGACACCACGCTACGCCGTGCTCGCCGCGCTGCTGATCGGTACTGCGCTTTCGGGCTTCATGGGGCTGCTGGACTTCAGCGGTTTTCACCTGGAAGTGGCGACACCGGTCTGGACGACACCGCACTTCTCGCTTGCCGCGACCATCAGCATCGGTGTTCCGTTGTTCGTGGTGGCGATGACCTCGCAGAACATGCCGGGCGTCGCCGTGCTGCGTGCCGACGGCTACAACGTGCCGGCCTCGCCGCTGATCACCACCACCGGAATCGCTTCGCTGCTGCTGGCGCCGTTCGGCTCCCATGGCATCAATCTGGCGGCGATCAGTGCGGCAATCTGCACCGGCCCCCATGCTCACGAGGATCGCAACAAACGCTACACCGCAGCGGTGTGGTGCGGGATTTTCTACGGGATCGCCGGGGTGTTCGGCGCCACGCTGGCGGCGCTGTTCGCCGCGCTGCCCAAGGAACTGGTGCTGTCGATTGCCGCGCTGGCGCTGTTCGGCTCGATCATCAACGGCTTGAGCATTGCCATGACTGAAGTGAAGGAACGGGAAGCGGCGCTGATCACCTTCATGGTCACGGCATCGGGGCTGACGCTGTTTTCCATCGGTTCGGCCTTCTGGGGGATTGTCGCGGGGGTGTTGACCTTGCTGATCCTGAACTGGCGCAAGGCATAAAAAAACGGCGACCCTCGGGTCGCCGTTCTTCATGTCGGAATCAAGCCTTGTTGATCGGCTTTTCCGGGTACCACACGTCCAGCAGCGGGCTGATTTCAGTATTGGTCAGCTCGGTGCGGGTTTTCAGCCAGGCTTCCACGGCAGCGCGCTGCTCTTCGGTAACCGAGCCACGCTTCTGCAGGCAAACCAGACCGAAGCCTTCGCCGCCGACATAGCCCAGACCGTTGGCGTCCAGAGCTTTGATGAAGGCTTCGAGGAAAGCATCAATGGCTTCTTCGGACAGATCTTCTTTGAAGTCCAGGTTCAGTTCGAAACCCAGCTCCTGGAATTCATCGACGCACAGTTTTTTGCGCAGACGCTGGGAACGGTTAGTCGCCATTGGAACAATCCTCTCAATAAATAACGGCCGGCACTTTACCAGTTTAAGCCGGCGATTGCCTGCCTATCCGGGACGAGCGTGCGACCACCCGTAAAAAAATAACCCGTTGGCCGCTTCGGGAAAGGCACAAGCCGTTACACCTTGGGGCATAATGCCGACACTTTCATGACCACTGAGGGCCTTTTCATCCATGTCCTCATCTTTTTTCCCCTCGACTGCAGGGTTTTATTTCATATGATCAAATCGTTGCGTCCTCTTTTCCTGGCCGGCCTTATTTTGCCTCTGGCCCTGCCCGTCTCCGCCGCTACCCTCAACACATCCCTGACGCCCAATGTCGAAAAAGCCCTGAAGGCCAGCAAACTGCAGCCCAGCGCCTTGTCGCTGGTGATGCTGCCGCTGGAAGGCCCGGGCACCCCGACCGTGTACAACGCCGACGTATCGGTCAACCCGGCCTCGACCATGAAACTGGTGACCACTTATGCGGCGCTGGAAATGCTCGGCCCCAACCATCAGTGGAAAACCGAGTTCTACACCGACGGCGACCTGAGCGGCGGCATTCTCAACGGCAACCTCTACCTCAAAGGTGGCGGCGATCCGAAGCTGAACATGGAAAAACTCTGGCTGCTGATGCGCGACCTGCGCGCCAACGGCGTAACCCAGGTCACCGGCGACCTGGTGCTGGACCGCAGCTTCTTCATTCAACCGCAGCTGCCTGAATTCAACGATGACGGCAACGACGAAAACAAGCCGTTCCTGGTCAAGCCGGACTCGCTGCTGGTCAACCTCAAGGCCCTGCGCTTCGTGGCCCGCAACGACAATGGCCGGGTGCTGGTTTCGGTGGAACCGCCAATCGCCAGCATCAAGATCGAGAACACCGTCAAGGCGCTCAACTCCAAGCAATGCACCGGTGGCGTGCGCTACAACCCGGTGACGCAGGCCGATGGCAGCGTGACCGTGACCGTTGCCGGTCAATTGGGTGAAGGCTGCAGCTCCCAGACTTATCTGTCTCTGCTCGACCACGCAACCTACACCGCTGGCGCCGTGCGGGCGATCTGGAAGGAGCTGGGCGGCAGCATCCAGGGCAAGGATCGTCTGGCGCCGACACCGAGTGGCGCCAAAGTGCTGGCCCGCGCGTTCTCGCCGGATCTGGCGGAAATCATCCGTGACATCAACAAATACAGTAACAACACCATGGCCCAGCAGTTGTTCCTGAGCCTCGGCCAGAAATACCGCAACGAGGCCGACGGCGATGACGCCAAGGCCGGGCAGCGTGTAGTGCGTCAGTGGCTGGCGAGGAAAGGCATCACCGCGCCGCATCTGGTGATGGAGAACGGTTCCGGCCTGTCCCGTGCCGAACGGGTCAGCGCCCGGGAAATGGCTGCCATGCTGCAAGCTGCGTGGCACAGCCCTTACGCGGCCGAGTACATCAGTTCGCTGCCGATCGCCGGCATGGACGGCACCATGCGCAAGCGCCTGAAAACCACCGCCGTGCGCGGCGAGGCCCACGTCAAGACCGGCACCCTGAACACCGTGCGCGCTATCGCCGGTTTCAGCCGCGACGTCAACGGCAACACCTGGGCGGTGGTGGCGATCCTCAATGACAAGGCGCCGTTCGGTGCATCATCGGTGCTGGATCAGGTGCTGCTGGATCTCTACAAGCAGCCGAAACTGCCGCAGACTGCTTCGGTTCTGTAACCACCGCCCGAACCTGTGGGAGCGAGCAGGCTCGCTCCCACAGGCGGTCAGCGGCAAACCGGATCAGTTCATCTGCCGCTCGACCCGATCCCGCCCGGCCTGCTTCGCCGCGTAGACGCCCGAATCCGCCCGCAGCAACAACGAATCGGCACCCTCCCCCGGCCGCCAGCTGGCAATCCCGAAACTGGCCGTCACCACACCGACCACATCCACCGGCGCCCCGCGCAGGCCTTGCCATAGTTCCACGGCCAGCATGTACGCGTGATCGCCATCGATGTCCGGACACAGCACCATGAATTCTTCACCGCCCAGGCGGCAGAACACATCCGTTCGCCGCAGGCGATGACCGATCCGCTCGCAAACGGCTTGCAATACCCGGTCACCGACAGCATGCCCGAACTGATCGTTGATCCGTTTGAAATGGTCGATATCGAGCATGATCACCGACAGTTCACCGCCACCGCGCTCGACCCGGGCCATTTCGGTGGTCAGGCGCTCCTGGAAATAGCGCCGGTTGTGGATACCGGTCAGGGCATCGGTCACCGACAGTGCGCGCAGTTCTTCCTCCACGCGCTTGAGGTCGGAGATGTCCGAGATGTAGCCATGCCACAACACGCCACCGCCCGGCAGTTCCTCGGGGGTCGCTTCGCCGCGTACCCAGCGCAGACCGCGCTCGGGCAATTGCACGCGGTACTCTTCACGCCACGGGCTGAGGTTGTCCGCCGAGGCACGGATCGACTTGCGCACGCGGCTGACATCCTGCGGATGAATCCGGGTAAAGATGGATTCGGCATTGAGCAACAGCACGTCGGGTTCCAGCTCGTAGATCTCGCGGATGCCGTCGCTGGCGTAGATCACGCTGAAGCGCCCGTCGAATTCCATTTTGAACTGGTAGATGCCGCCGGGAACGTGGGCACTGAGTTTCTTCAGCAGGACATCCCGCGCCGCCAGCGCTTCATGGACGCGCTTGCGCTCGGTGATATCGATGCAGATCGCCAGGTGCCCGACCCACAGCCCCTGCTCGTCCAGCACCGGCGTGGCCAGCATGTTGACCGGCAGATGACTGCCATCCTTGCGCACCAGCGTCCACTCACGCGCCTCATGCCCGCCAACTTCCCCACCCTCCACCAGCATGGCCTGGCAGGTCGGGATGCTCTTGCCGTAACGGGTGCTCAGTTCCGCCGCCCGGGTGATCAGTTCCCGGGGGAAATGCAGGTTTTCCAGAGTCATGTGACCGACGACTTCGGCACTGCGGTAACCGAGCATTTGCTCCGCGCCTGGGTTGAAGGTGCTGATGACACCGCGCAGGTCAGTGGCAATGATCGCCACTTGTGTTGCCGCGTTGAGCACCCCGCGCAACTGGCCGTGGGTGCCGCGCAGTTCCTGTTCGCGCTCGTGCAGCTCCTGAGTACGCAACTCGACCAGGCGCAAGGCCCGCTGGCGCTGACTGACCAGCACATACAGCAGCGCACTGAGCAACAGGCTGAGCAGACCGCCAAGTATGACCACGCTGCCGACCGACGAATGGTTGGCCTGTAGAAAGGCTTCGCTGGGCGAGATATCGACCTGATAGTCATGGTCGGCCATGCGCACCAGCCGCGTGGTCGACAGATCGCTGGGGGCCGGATTATTGCTCGACTCGAACAGTACCTCGTGCTGATCGCTGGTCGACAGATCGAGGATGCGCACCGAAAGGTAATCATGCAGGGCGTCCGGCAGCCCGTCGGCCAGCAACTGGCGCATGCTGATCACCGCCATCACATAACCGAAGGATTTGGGTTCCCCCTCGCGCCGCACCGGCGCCACCAGCAATACACCACGCGCATAGGCCGGTTCGATACTGACCAGATGCATCGGTTGTGAAACCGCCAGCCCGCCCAGTTGATCGGCACGCTCCAGAGTCGAGCGGCGCAGCGGCTGGGCCAGCAAGTCATACCCCAGTGGGGAACCGAGGCGGCTCTGGGTCTGGCTGTAGACCACCACGACGTATTCATCCCGGGCGGCGGCCAGTTGCAGCTCGCCGCGGGCATTGAGTTCACGCACGCTGAACGTGCTCAGGCCTTCGTCGCGCACCCGTTGTTCGAAGGCGGCGCGCTCGGCACCACTCACCCGCAAGGCGAACGAATAGGCCTGGGTACGCAGCAATAAAGGTTGGGTGTAGCCATCGAATTCGGCACGGGACACCGATTCGGAGTTGGCGAAGAAACGCCGAAGGCCGTCGAGGCGTTGCTCCTGATCCTGAAAACGTTCTTCGATGCGGCTGTAGCGCTCGTTGGCCAACAACTGAAAACGCTGACGCAACTGGCTGTGAAACTGATTGAGGGTGGCCCAGGCCAGCAGCCCCGTGAGAATCCCGCCGGCGAGCAATACCAGCAGCGCGACCAGCCAGGCCGAAACTTCTTCGCTGATGAAACCCAGAATCTTGGGGCGCACGGGGTGCAACGACATAAGGGCCACTCACTACGCCAGTACTTACGGGATAACCCCATTGGTCGTGTGTGAGTTATAGCTATTAGCCACTAATTTGGCTAGCTCTGATGGGATCCAAGAGCCTTTAAAATCAAGGCTCTGTGGATCCAATCAGGCAGAGCGTCAACGAGCCGTGATTTTCCAGGCGCGGTGGATCTTGCCGTTGCGGGCGAAATCCGGATCGATGGTGCTGGCGGTGATTTCCTCCACCGCATAGCGCTCGGCCAGGTTGTCTTCGAGCTGGAACTTGCGGAAGTTGTTCGAGAAGTACAACACCCCGCCCTTGGCCAGACGGGCCATGGCCAGGTCAATCAACTGCACCTGGTCACGCTGCACGTCAAAAACACCTTCCATGCGCTTGGAATTGGAGAAAGTCGGCGGGTCGATGAAGATCAGGTCGTATTCTTCCCGGTTGCTTTCCAGCCATGCCATCACGTCGCCCTGCTCCAGACGGTTCTTGTCGGAGAAACCATTGAGCGACAGGTTACGACGGGCCCAGTCGAGGTAGGTTTTCGACAGGTCGACGCTGGTGGTGCTGCGTGCGCCGCCCTTGGCGGCGTGCACGCTGGCGGTCGCGGTGTAGCAGAACAGGTTGAGGAAGCGCTTGCCGGCCGCCTCCTTCTGAATCCGCATGCGCATCGGCCGGTGATCGAGGAACAGACCGGTGTCGAGGTAATCGGTGAGGTTCACCAGCAACTTCACGCCGCCTTCGCTGACTTCGTTGAACTTGCCCTGAGCCGCCTGACGCTCGTACTGTTTGGTGCCGCTCTGACGCTCGCGGCGTTTGACCACCACGCGGCTCTTGTCGATGTCGAGCGCCTGCGGGATGGCCGCCAGGGCGTCGAACATGCGGATCGAGGCCTTTTCCGGGTCGACCGACTTCGGTGCGGCGTATTCCTGGACGTGCACCCAGTCGTGATAGAGGTCGATGGCCATGGCGTATTCCGGCATGTCCGCATCGTAGACACGGTAGCAATCGATGCCTTCGCGCTTGACCCACTTGCCCATCGCCTTGAGGTTTTTCTGCAGGCGGTTGGCAAACATCTGCCCGCCTTCGCTCAGGCGCGGCTGCTCGATTACTGGCGCCGGGGCCGGCGTCGGTTTGATCGGGTTACCGTTCTTGTTGTACTTGCGCTCTTGTGGCTCGTTCGGCGCCTGATCATAGGCAGCCTGCTCACGCTCGGCCTGGCGTTGCTCAGGAGTGCGACGCTCGCCGGTGACAAACTGCTCCGGCAGCACTTTGATCAACAGCAGCTTGCACGGCAACGCGCCGTTCCAGAACGAATACTGCTTGTGGCTGCGGATACCCATGCGCTTGCCCAGATCCGGCGCGCCGGTGAACACCGCCGCTTCCCAGTTCAGGCAGGCCTGACGCAGGCGTTCACCGAGGTTCTGGTAGAGGTACAAGAGGCTGGCTTCGTCGCCCAGACGCTCGCCGTACGGCGGGTTGCAGATAACCAGACCTTTCTGGTTCTGGTCCGGACGCGGTTCGAAGGTTGCCACCTCGCCCTGATAGATCTTTATCCACTCGCTCAGGCCGGCGCGCTCGACGTTGTTGCGACCGGGCTGGATCAGACGCGGATCGGCTTCATAACCACGGATCCACAGCGGCGGTCTGGCCAGACCGGCGGCAGCACGCTCGACGGCTTCTTCGTGCAGTTTCTTCCACAGTGCCGGTACGTGACCCAGCCACGCGGTGAATCCCCACTGCTCGCGGCGCAGGTTCGGCGCCATGTCGGTGGCGATCATGCCAGCTTCCACCAGGAAGGTACCGACACCGCACATCGGGTCAGCCAGCGCACCGCCTTCGGCAGCAATGCGCGGCCAGCCGGAGCGGATCAGGATTGCAGCGGCGAGGTTTTCCTTCAGTGGCGCCGCACCCTGCTGCAAGCGGTAACCGCGCTGATGCAAGCTGTGGCCGGAGAGGTCGAGGGACAGGATCGCTTCGCCGCGATCCAGGCGCAGGTGAATGCGCAGGTCCGGGTTGAGCTTGTCGATGCTTGGGCGGTCGCCCTGCGGCGTGCGCAGTTTGTCGACGATGGCGTCCTTGACCTTCAAGGCGCCGAAATGGGTGTTGTCGATGCCCGAGCCATGCCCGCTGAACTCAACTGCCAACGTGCCGTCGGGAAGCATGTGATCCTGCCAGTCGACGTCGAGTACGCCGTGATACAGATCCTCGGCATTTTTCATCGGGAAGCGCTTGAGCACCAGCAACACGCGGTTGGCCAGACGCGACCAGAGGCACAGGCGATAAGCGGTTTCCATGGTTGCCATGCCACGCACGGCGGAGGTGTGCTCACGGGCTTCTTCAAGGCCAAGCCCGACGGCTTCCTCGATGAGCAGGCCTTCAAGGCCTTTGGGGCAAGTGAGGAAGAGTTCGAAACGGTCGGACATGGTTTTTCCAGAGCCTTTGGCTGATGAACCGGCAACGCATTGCCGATCCGGTTTTCAATCAGGCGCTTTTCGACAAGAGCGCCCGCGTGGCACGAAGGTGTGCCGTTCCATCCCCGCTGCTCGGGTTAAAGGAGCTTAGATGCCGGGACAGATAATAAAGTTGATGCAACAAAATGATTCAGGACAACCCTTCGTCGAATAGTACCCAAGCGTAAACGTGGGTCATTCTCACTAAAGGATTAAACCCGTCATGCAGCGCAGGGCCGATCATACCGGGGTTTGCTGAATAAACGTTCATGAAACCTGGCGTTACTTATCGCCATAGCACCCTTTTCGTTACGTCCTTATGACAAAACGGTCATTCCCTCGATGTGACTCATTGGTTAGAACTGGACACAGGTTGACGTCGCAACGGCGTCAACACCTTGGCTCGCCACGCCGGCAGCGAGCCGCCAACGGCAGAGTTTTTCTGCCAGACCTCGATTGAGGTCAACGCGACAAAAACAGTCAACAAGTGAGGGAAACACCCTATGAGAAGACTTAAGCGTGATCCGTTGGAAAGAGCATTTTTGCGCGGGTATCAATATGGCGTTGGTGGCAAGTCCCGTGAGCTTTGCCCATTTACTCTACCGTCGGTACGTCAAGCCTGGATCAACGGCTGGCGAGAAGGACGCGGCGACAACTGGGACGGTATGACCGGCACTGCGGGAATCCACAGACTCAACGAACTTCACGCCGTCGGCTGACACAGGGCATTAATTCCGACACGACAATCTGATTTCGCAACACCCATGATCACCATGCACGTCCTTCCCGGACGGCGGGCTACGGCCCAGGGGCTCCTTCGGAGCCCTTTTTTATGCCTGCCCTTTCATACCCCGAGTTCAGCGCCTGGCGGCAATGGCGTCCACGGATTCGCGAATCAGCGCCGGGCCCTTGTAGATGAAGCCGGAGTAGATCTGCACCAGGCTCGCGCCGGCAGCGATCTTCTCGGCCGCATGCTTGCCCTCGGTGATACCGCCCGCCGCGATGATCGGCAACTTGCCCCCCAGTTCGGACGCCAGCACCTTCACGGTGTGGGTGCTCTTCTCACGCACCGGCGCGCCAGAAAGACCGCCCGCCTCGTCACCATGCTCCATGCCTTCGACGCCCACGCGGCTGAGGGTGGTGTTGGTGGCGATCACCGCGTCCATCCCGGTTTCGATCAGTGCTTGCGCGACTTGTGCGGTTTCTTCGTCAGTCATGTCCGGCGCGATCTTGATCGCCAGCGGTACATGTTTGCCGTGGCGCAGGGCCAATTCGGCGCGGCGCGTGGCCAGGTCCGCCAGCAATTGCTTGAGCGAGTCGCCGAATTGCAGGCTGCGCAGACCCGGGGTGTTCGGCGAACTGACGTTGACCGTGACGTAACTGGCGTGGGCGTAGACCTTGTCCAGGCAAATCAGGTAATCATCCACCGCACGCTCGACCGGGGTGTCGAAGTTCTTGCCGATGTTGATCCCCAGCACGCCCTTGTATTTGGCCGCTGCCACCCGCGCCAGCAAGTTATCCACACCGAGGTTGTTGAACCCCATGCGGTTGATGATCGCCTCGGCTTCCGGCAGGCGAAAAATCCGGGGTTTCGGGTTGCCCGGCTGCGGGCGTGGGGTCACGGTGCCGATTTCGACGAAACCGAAACCCAGTTGCGAAAAACCATCGATGGCCGCGCCATTCTTGTCCAGACCGGCCGCCAGACCCACCGGATTCGGGAACTGCAGCCCCATGACGTTCACCGGCAGCGACGCCGGCGCCTTGCACAACAAGCCGTTGAGGCCCAAACGCCCGCCCGCGCCGATCAGATCCAGCGACAGATCGTGGGAGGTTTCCGGGGAAAGTTTGAACAACAGCTGACGGGCCAGGGTGTACATGGGCGGCTTTGACTCAAGGCGGCGAAAAGAGGCGGCGATTATAGCCGGGCAACGTCCCGCCGCGCGAGGCGCACGCGCAAATCCGCTGTGCTGGCATATGCCTTGCACCTGCTCGTGCATCAGCCCGCTGGCCAATACCGGCAGGCGGGCAAGGACAATGGCGTCGTCTTCGGGATTTGCCTCGACAAAACCCGGGGCGACGCTTTTTTTGAGGGTTGCTTTTCATGACTCAAACCTCTGTCGGGCCACTGGCCTGGGTCAACGGCAGCGATGCCCCGGAAAAAAGCACGATTAACCTTGGCTTCATGGCCCTGAGCGATTGCGCTTCGGTGGTGGTCGCCGCCACGCAGGGCTTTGCCCAGCCTTACGGATTGACCCTGAATCTCAAGCGCCAGAGTTCATGGGCCAACCTGCGGGACAACCTGGTCAGCGGTGAACTCGATGCCGCCCACAGCCTCTACGGCCTGATCTACGCGGTGCATCTGGGCATCGGTGGCGTCGCGCCGACCGACATGGCGGTGCTGATGGGCCTGAACCAGAACGGCCAGAGCCTCAACCTGTCCCACGGCTTGCAAGGGCTGGGCGTGACCGGCCCTGAGGCGCTGGATCGTCACGTGCACCAAACCCGCGCAAGGCTGACCTTTGCCCAGACCTTCCCGACCGGAACTCATGCCATGTGGCTTTATTACTGGCTGGCAAGCCAGGGCATCCATCCGCTGCAGGATGTCGATAGCGTGGTAGTGCCACCTCCGCAAATGGTCGCGCACCTGCAGGCCGGCCGCATTGACGGTTTCTGTGTCGGCGAGCCGTGGGCGGCCAGCGCCGTGCAGAAGGATCTCGGTTTCACCCTGGCGACCAGCCAGACCATCTGGCCCGACCATCCGGAAAAAGTCCTGGGCTGCACCCGCACCTTTGTCGAGCAATATCCCAATACCGCCCGGGCGCTGGTGAAGGCGATCCTCGAAGCCAGCCGTTTTATCGAAGAAAGCCCGGAAAACCGCCGCAGCACCGCGCATCTGCTCAGCGCCGCCGAGTACCTCGACGCTCCGGTTTCCTGCATCGAGCCACGTTTTCTCGGCGCCTACGACGACGGTTTGGGCAACCGCTGGCAAGACCCGCACGCCCTGCGCTTTCACGGCGATGGCGCGGTGAATCTGCCGTATCTGTCGGACGGCATGTGGTTCATGACCCAATTCCGCCGCTGGGGTCTGCTGCGCGACGACCCGGATTACCTCGCCGTCGCCCATCAGGTGCAACAACTGGAGATCTATCGCGACGCGGCGACAGCCGTGGGCGTCGCGGCCTGGGGCAAGGACATGCGCAGCAGCCAGTTGATCGACGGCAAAATCTGGGACGGCAGCGACCCGGCCGCCTATGCCCGGAGCTTCAAGCTGCACGCGCTGAGTGACAGCGCGCCCCTTCTCGCCCAGCGCTGAGAGGAGACCGCGAACATGTTGCGTATTCTGCTGATCAACGACACCGCGAAAAAAGTCGGCCGCTTGAAAGCTGCGCTGACCGAGGCCGGTTTCGAGGTAATCGACGAGTCCGGCCTGACCATCGACCTGCCGGCGCGCGTCGAAACGGTGCGCCCGGATGTGATCCTGATCGATACCGAGTCACCGGGCCGCGATGTAATGGAGCAAGTGGTACTGGTCAGCCGCGACCAGCCCCGGCCAATCGTGATGTTCACCGACGAGCACGACCCTGGCGTGATGCGCCAGGCGATCAAGTCCGGAGTCAGCGCCTACATCGTCGAAGGCATTCACGCACAGCGCCTGCAACCGATTCTCGACGTGGCCATGGCCCGCTTCGAAAGCGACCAGGCCTTGCGTGCCCAGCTCCAGGCCCGCGATCAGCAACTGGCCGAACGCAAGCGCATCGAGCTGGCCAAGGGGCTGTTGATGAAAATGAAGGACTGCAACGAAGAAGAGGCGTACACCCTGATGCGCCGCCAGGCCATGAGCCGCCAACAGAAACTGATTCAGGTGGCGGAGCAGATTATTGCCATGAGCGAGTTGCTTGGCTGAGCTGGCACAGATCTCGCTAAGCAATCGCTACAGGTAACCAACGGCGGTTGCCCCACCCACGACAAAGACGTCGCTCACCTTCTTCGCCCTTTCGGCGATCCGGGTAGCGGCGTTTTTGCGTTTTGGCCCCATTGACCGGGGCCGGTGGTGCGGCCGTGGCGGCGCCCCACTGTGCTGGTTCTGACTCCTTCTCGAGACTCTCTACCGCTGAGGTGCGCAATGAATAAAAGCTTCTGGAAATCCGGCCACACCCCGACCCTGTTCGCGGCCTTCCTGTATTTCGACCTGAGCTTCATGGTCTGGTATCTGCTCGGCCCGTTGGCGGTGCAGATTGCCGCCGACCTGCATCTGACTACCCAACAGCGCGGGCTCGTGGTGGCCACTCCGATTCTGGCCGGCGCCGTGTTGCGCTTTGCGATGGGCATGCTCGCCGATCGCCTGTCGCCGAAAACCGCCGGGCTGATCGGCCAGGTGATCGTGATCGGCGCGCTGTTCGGTGCCTGGAAACTCGGCATCCACAGCTACGAACAAGCCCTGCTGCTGGGCTTGTTCCTCGGCATGGCCGGCGCTTCATTCGCCGTGGCCCTGCCACTGGCCTCGCAGTGGTATCCACCGCAGCATCAGGGCAAGGCGATGGGCATTGCCGGCGCCGGCAACTCCGGCACCGTATTTGCCGCACTGATCGCCCCGGTATTGGCCGCGGCGTTCGGCTGGAACAACGTGTTCGGTTTCGCCCTGATTCCACTGATCCTGACACTGGTGCTGTTTGCCTGGCTGGCGAAAAACGCACCGGAGCGTCCAAAAGCCAAATCCATGGCCGACTACTTCAAAGCCCTGGGCGACCGCGACAGTTGGTGGTTCATGTTTTTCTACAGCGTCACTTTCGGTGGCTTCATCGGCCTGGCCAGCGCCCTGCCCGGCTACTTCAACGATCAATACGGTTTGAGTCCGGTCTCCGCCGGTTACTACACCGCCGCCTGCGTGTTCGGCGGTAGTCTGATGCGGCCTTTGGGCGGTGCGCTGGCCGACCGATTCGGCGGGATTCGCACGTTGCTGGCGATGTACACGGTGGCGGCAGTCTGCATCGCGGCCGTCGGCTTCAATCTGCCGAGTTCCTACGCGGCGCTGGCACTGTTCGTCTGCACGATGCTCGGCCTCGGCGCGGGTAATGGTGCGGTTTTCCAACTGGTGCCGCAGCGCTTTCGCCGGGAGATCGGCGTGATGACCGGGCTGATCGGCATGGCCGGCGGCATCGGCGGTTTTGCCCTCGCCGCCGGTATGGGCGCAATCAAACAGAGCACCGGCAGCTATCAACTGGCGCTGTGGTTGTTCGCCAGTCTGGGCGTGCTGGCATGGTTCGGCCTGCACGGCGTCAAACGTCGCTGGAGAACAACCTGGGGGTCGGCGGCCGTGACCGCAGCCCGAATCTGAGGCCCGCATGGCCCTGCAACTGAGCTTCGCTGAAGCCAGCGCCACCGGCCCGCGCGCGGAGAATCAGGACGCCCTGCGCCTGGTCACTCCGGCCCCGGCGCTGGCCGCCAGCAAGGGTTTCCTGTTTGCCATCGCCGACGGCGTCAGCCAGTGCGCCGATGGGGGTCTGGCAGCGCGTTCGACCTTGCAGGCATTGGCGCTGGACTACTACGCCACCCCGCAGACCTGGAGCGTGGCCCAGGCGCTGGATCGCCTGTTACTCGCGCAAAACCGCTGGTTGCAGGCCAATGGCGGTGGCCAGCCGTTGCTCACCACCGTCAGCGCGCTGGTCCTGCGCGGCAGACGCTTCACGCTGGCGCATGTGGGGGATTGTCGGGTCTATCGCTGGCATGCCGACAGCCTGCAGCGGATCACCGAGGATCACGTCTGGGAGCAGCCGGGCATGCAGCACGTGCTCAAGCGTGCACTGGGCCTGGATCAGCATCTGGTGCTGGATTTTCTCGACGGCGAGTTGCGCGAAGGGGAAAGCTTCGTGCTGCTCAGTGATGGCGTGTGGGCCGCGCTCGGCGACACGGCCATCGCCGGGATCTTGCGTGACCAGCCGGATCTGTCCGGCGCTGCACAAACGCTGGTCAACGCCGCGCACCTGGCTGGCAGTCAGGACAACGCCAGCGTCTTGCTGGCGCGGGTGGATGCCTTGGGGGAAGCAAGCATCGGCGATGCGCTGATCCAGTTGCAGCAATGGCCGCTGCCCCCGACGCTCAAACCGGGCCAGACCTTCGAGGGCTGGCAGGTGCAAGGCATCGTCGGCCAGAGCCAGCAATCGTTGCTGTATCGCGTGCTTGATAGCCAAGGTCAGGCATGGCTGCTGAAGACCTTGCCCACACGGCTGGCGGACGATGCCCACGCAGGTCAGGCCTTGCTGGCGGAAGAATGGTTTCTCAAACGTGTGGCCGGGCGACATTTCCCTGAAGTCCATGGCGCCAGTCAGCGTCAGCATTTGTACTACGTGATGCGCGAATACTCGGGGATTACACTGGCGTGTCTGTTCGAGCAAAGCGGCCCGCTGCCCTTGCCTCAGTGGCAGAACGTGGCCGAACGCCTGTTGCGGACCGTCGGCCTGCTGCACCGGCGACAAATTCTGCACCGCGACATAAAACCGGAAAACCTGCATCTGGGGGACGACGGCGAGTTGCGCCTGCTGGATTTCGGCCTGGCGTATTGTCCCGGTCTTTCGCAAGACACGCCGTCGACACTGCCGGGAACCCCGAGTTATATCGCCCCGGAGTCTTTTCGGGGCGGTGCGCCCGAGGCTCGGCAGGATCTGTATGCGGTGGGCGTGACGTTGTATTTCCTGCTCACCGGGCACTTTCCCTACGGTGAAATCGAAGCCTTCCAGCGTCCGCGTTTCGGGATGCCGGTGAGTGCGGCGCGTTATCGGCCGGATCTGCCGGAATGGCTGGCGCAGAGTCTGGAACGTGGCGTCTCGGCCGATCCCCTGCAACGCTATGAAACCGCCGAGGAATGGCTGCTGACACTGGAACAGGGTGAACGCCGCAGCCTGAATGTACGCCCTCGCCCGTTGCTCGAGCGGGAGCCGCTGAAGGTCTGGCGGACATTGGCGTTACTGGCGCTGCTGGGCAACCTGGTGCTGCTGTTTCTGTTGTTTCATGGCTGACTCGTCGCTCCATTAACGGGCAAGCCGCATCCAATCGGTGCAAAAACCACAATGACTCTCCGGCCAATGTCTGCGCCACCTCAATGAATTCAACGCTCAGCGCAACTTGGCACAACCACTGCATTATCGTTTTCAACTGACATAAAGCCCGACCTTCAACGACGAAGGCCAGGCTTCCCGAGAGAACGGGACAAGGACAAAGGCGTCCTCGCCAGGTAACTGGCGGGACGCCTTTTTTGTTTGCGCCATTTTTGTCGAGCAAGGCCTGACTGCCCACAAGAGGCAAGCCCGAAGCTCCCCGGAGAACCCGATGAAAAAACTCAAACTGGTGATGATCGGCAATGGCATGGCCGGGGTCCGCACCCTGGAAGAACTGCTCAAACTGAGCAACGAGCTGTACGACATCACAGTCTTCGGCGCCGAACCCCACACCAACTACAACCGCATCCTGCTGTCGCCGGTATTGGCCGGCGAACAGACCTTCGAAGAGATCGTGCTCAACGACCTCGACTGGTACCTGGAAAATGGCATCAAACTGCTGCTCAACCGCAAAGTGGTCGAGATCGACCGGGTCAAACGCCGGGTGATCGCCGAGGATGGCACTGAAGCCGAATACGACCGCCTGCTGATCGCCACCGGCTCGACCCCGTTCATTTTGCCGATTCCCGGCAACACCTTGCAGGGTGTGATCGGTTACCGCGACATCGCCGATACCCAGGCCATGATCGACACCGCCAAGACCCACAGGCACGCCGTGGTGATCGGCGGCGGCCTGCTCGGCCTCGAAGCCGCCAACGGCCTGATGCTGCGCGGCATGCACGTCACCGTGGTGCACCTCGGTGAATGGCTGCTGGAACGGCAACTGGACAAGACCAGCGGCCAGCTCCTGCAAACCGCCCTCGAATCCCGTGGCCTGCACTTTCGCCTGTGCGAACAGACCCAGGCCCTGCACGACGCCGGCAACGGTCGCGTGGGTTCGGTGCAATTCAAGAACGGCGACATCATTCCTGCCGATCTGGTGGTCATGGCCGCCGGTATCCGCCCCAATACCGAACTGGCGGAAAAGGCCGGCATCCCGTGCAACCGCGGAATTCTGGTCAACGACACCCTGCAGACCTACGACCCGCGCATCTATGCCATCGGCGAATGCGCCAGCCACCGTGGCATTGCCTACGGCCTGGTCGCACCGCTGTTCGAACAGGCCAAGGTCTGCGCCAACCACCTGGCACAACTGGGCTTCGCCCGTTATCAGGGCTCGGTGACGTCGACCAAATTGAAAGTCACCGGCATCGACCTGTTTTCCGCCGGCGACTTCATGGGCGGCGAAGGTACCGAAACCATCACCCTCTCCGACCCGATCGGCGGGGTGTACAAAAAACTGGTGATCAAGGATGACGTTTTGGTCGGTGCCTGTCTGTACGGCGATACGGCAGATGGCGGTTGGTATTTCCGGCAGATTCGTGAGAATCACCCCATCGGCGAGATCCGCGATCACTTAATGTTCGGAGAAAACGCAATTGGCGACGTAGGACATCAGGGCCAGGACAAAGCCATGAGTATGGCCGACAACGCCGAAGTCTGCGGCTGCAACGGCGTGTGCAAGGGCACCATTGTCAAGGCGATTCAGGAACACGGCCTGTTCAGCGTCGACGAAGTGAAGAAACACACCAAGGCCGCCAGTTCCTGCGGCTCCTGCGCCGGGCTGGTCGAGCAGATCCTGATCAATACCGTCGGCGGCGCGGCGGACGTTAAACCGAAAAGCGAAAAAGCCATCTGCGGCTGCAGCGACCTCAACCATGGCCAGATCCGCCAGGCCATTCGCGAGCAGCATTTGCTGACCATCGCCGGCACCATGAGCTACCTCAACTGGCGCACTCCGAATGGTTGCGCTACCTGCCGCCCGGCCCTCAACTACTACCTGATTTCCACCTGGCCCGGTGAGGCCAAGGACGATCCGCAGTCGCGCCTGATCAACGAGCGGGCCCACGCCAACATCCAGAAGGACGGCACCTACTCGGTGGTGCCACGGATGTGGGGCGGCGTGACCAACCCCTCGGAACTGCGGCGGATCGCCGACGTGGCGGACAAATATCAGGTGCCGATGGTCAAGGTCACCGGTGGCCAGCGCATCGACTTGCTGGGGATCAAGAAACAGGACTTGCCCGGTGTGTGGAAAGACCTCGACATGCCGTCCGGCCACGCCTACGGCAAATCGATCCGCACCGTGAAAACCTGCGTCGGCAGCGAGTTCTGCCGCTTTGGCACGCAGAATTCGACCCAGCTGGGCATCGACCTCGAACATGACCTGTTCAACATGTGGTCGCCGCACAAAGTGAAACTGGCGGTCTCCGGATGCCCGCGCAACTGTTCGGAAGCGGGGATCAAGGACGTAGGAATCATCGGTGTCGATTCCGGCTGGGAGATGTACATCGGTGGCAACGGCGGGATCAAGACCGAAGTCGCCGAGTTCTTCGTCAAGCTCAAGACCGCCGAGGAAGTGCGCGAATACAACGGCGCGTTCCTGCAGCTGTACCGCGAAGAAGCCTTCTACCTCGAACGCACTGTGCACTACCTGCAACGGGTCGGCATGGAGCACATCAAGAAAGCCGTGCTGGAAGATCCCGAGCGCCGCAAGGCCCTGAACGAACGCCTGCAATTCTCCCTGTCGTTCGAACAGGACCCGTGGAAAGAGCGCCTCGCGCAGCCGCAACTGAAGAAGGAATTTGACGTGATCCCCGTGAAAAACCTGGAGGTGCCGGCATGAACTGGCTCGATATCTGTGCCCTGGAAGAGATAAATGCCCTCGGTTCGCGGATCATCGCCGGGCCCAAAGGTGACATCGCGATCTTTCGCACAAGCGACGATGAGGTTTTCGCACTCGACGATCGCTGCCCGCACAAGGGCGGCCCTCTGTCCCAGGGGCTGATTTACGGCAAGCGCGTAGCCTGCCCGCTGCACAACTGGCAGATCGACCTGCAATCGGGCGAAGCACAGGCACCGGATATCGGCTGCGCGCATCATCACCCGGCCCGGGTCGAAAACGGTCGCGTACAACTGGCCCTGCGGGACGCCGTCTGATGAATCGTCAGACGACCGCCTCGACCTGCTGTTATTGCGGGGTCGGCTGCGGTGTGCTGATCGAGCATGACGGCGAGCGCATTCTCGGCGTCAGCGGCGATCCTGCGCACCCGGCCAACTTCGGAAAATTGTGCAGCAAAGGCTCGACCCTGCACCTGACCGGTGACTTGGCTGCGCGGGCGTTGTACCCGGAATTGCGCCTGGGTAAAGGCCTGGCGCGCAGCCGCTGCGACTGGGACACCGCGCTGGAACACACCGCCAACGTGTTTGCCGAAACCATCGCCGAACACGGCCCGGACAGCGTGGCGTTCTACATCTCGGGGCAGTTGCTGACCGAGGACTACTACGCCTTCAACAAACTGGCGCGGGCGCTGGTCGGCACCAACAACATCGACAGCAACTCGCGGCTGTGCATGTCCTCGGCGGTGGTCGGTTACAAGCGCAGCCTCGGCGCCGACGCACCACCTTGCAGCTACGAGGACGTGGAACTGAGCGATTGCGTGATGATCGTCGGCAGTAACATGGCCTACGCCCATCCGGTACTGTTTCGTCGACTCGAAGAGGCCAGATCCCGCCGCCCGCAGATGAAAATCATCGTCATCGACCCACGGCGCACCGACACCTGTGACCTCGCCGACCTGCACCTGGCGATTCTGCCGGGCACCGATGTCGCCTTGTTCCATGGGATTTTGCATCTGTTGTTGTGGGAAGACTGGATCGACCGCGACTTCATCAAGGCACATACCGAAGACCTCGCCGAGCTGAAAAGCCTGGTGCGTGACTACACGCCGGCCATGGTGTCGCAGTTGTGCGGGATCAGTGTCGAGCTGTTGCAGCAATGTGCAGAATGGATCGGCACCGCGCCGAGCTTTCTGTCGCTGTGGTGCATGGGCCTGAACCAGTCCACCGCCGGCAGTGCGAAGAACAGCGCCCTGATCAATCTGCACCTGGCCACCGGGCAAATCGGCCGGCCCGGTGCAGGACCTTTCTCCCTGACTGGTCAGCCTAATGCCATGGGCGGGAGGGAAACCGGCAGCCTTTCCAACCTGTTGCCCGGGCATCGTGAGGTAGCCAACCCGGAGCACCGTGCCGAAGTGGCGGCGTATTGGGGTGTGGATTCGCTGCCGGAAAATGCCGGTCTCAGTGCCATCGAACTGTTTGAACAGGTGCGCAACGGCAAGATCAAGGCGTTGTGGATTGCCTGCACCAACCCGGCGCAATCGATGCCGGACCAGAATGCTGTGCGGGCTGCGCTGCAGGCTTGTCCGTTCGTGGTTTTGCAGGAGGCGTTTCGCAGCACCGAAACCGCAGCGTTTGCCGACCTGCTGTTGCCGGCGGCCAGCTGGGGCGAGAAGGAAGGTTCGGTGACCAACTCCGAGCGGCGCATTTCCCACGTCCGCAAAGCCATTGCCGCACCGGGTGAAGCGCGACCGGACTGGGCGATCACCGTAGATTTCGCACAACGACTGGAGAAACGTCTGCGCCCGCAACAGCCGAGTCTGTTTGCGTTCGAGCGTCCCGCGCAGTTGTTCGATGAATTCAAGGCACTGACCCGTGGCCGCGATCTGGACTTGTCCGGCATCAGCCACGAGTTGATCGATGAAACTGGTCCGCAGCAATGGCCGTTTCCTCAAGGCGCCCGGCAAGGCACGCCACGGCTGTACTGCGATGGCATATTTCCTACGGCCAGTGGTCGCGCCCAGTTCGTTGCCGACCCCTACCGCGCTGCCAGGGAGCAACGCGACGCGCGCTTTCCACTGACGCTGATCACCGGTCGCCTGCGCGATCAATGGCACGGTATGAGCCGTACCGGCACGGCGGCCCAGTTGTTCGGGCATGTCAGCGAAGCCGTACTGAGCTTGCACCCGGACGAATTGCGCCGGCACCGTTTGCAACCGGGGGATCTGGTGAGCCTGAAAAGTCGTCGTGGTGCAGTGGTTGTGGCGGTCGCCAGCGATGACAGCGTGCGTCCGGGCCAAGCGTTTCTGCCGATGCACTGGGGTGACCGTTTTCTCAAGGGCGGCGTGAACTGCCTGACACTGCCCGCCTTCGATCCATTGTCGAAACAACCGGAACTCAAGCACAGCGGTGTACGCCTGGAACCGGTGCATCTGCCCTGGCAGCTTTTCGCACTGATCGAGGGCGATGTTCAACGGCACTTTGAGGCGCTTCGACCGCTGTGTGAGGCGTTTTCCTACGTCAGCCTCAGCCTTGCCGGTCGCGACCGCCCGGCTTTGCTGATACGCGCTGCCAGCGCCGCCGCGCCCGATCCGCAATTGCTGCGTGACATCGACCAATGCCTGGCCCTTATCAACGGCCCGGTACTGGCCTACGACGATCCGCGCCGGGCCATCGGCAAACGGGTACGTATCGAGAACGGGCGAATCACGGCGATCCGCCTCGCCGGTGAAACCCTCGCCCAGCATTGGCTGCAAGGCCTGTGGCTGGAGGGCCGCGCAGACGAACAATTGCGACGCTGGCTGCTGGCGCCGATGAGCGCGCCGCCGGGCAATGCCGATGTGCGGAGCGTTGCCGACAAGACCTTGTGCAATTGCAGGAACGTCAGCCATAGCGCGGTCTGCGCCGGGATTCGTGAAGGTCTGGATTTGCAGGGTTTGAAAAACACACTGGGCTGCGGCACGCAATGCGGTTCCTGTGTCCCGGAAATCAAGCGTTTGCTGGCCGCCGAAGCGCCGCCGGTCGCCGTTATCTGAAGAGGAAAACACCATGAACGCAAAAGTCTGGCTGGTGGGCGCAGGTCCCGGCGACCCTGAATTGCTGACGCTCAAAGCCGTGCGTGCCCTGCGCGAAGCGGATGTGGTACTGATCGACGATCTGGTCAATGACGCAGTGCTGGAGCACTGCCCTGGCGCGCGGATCATTCCGGTCGGCAAGCGCGGCGGCTGCCGCTCGACGCCTCAGGCATTCATTCATCGGCTGATGCTGCGTTATACGCGTCAGGGCAAATGCGTGGTTCGCCTCAAGGGCGGCGATCCCTGCATCTTCGGCCGTGGCGGCGAGGAAGCGCAGTGGCTGCGTGAACACGGGGTTGAAGTGGAGCTGGCCAATGGCATCACTGCCGGGCTGGCCGGGGCGACACAGTGTGATATTCCGCTGACTTTACGCGGCGTGGCGCGGGGTGTGACGCTGGTCACCGCGCACACTCAGGACGACAGCCAATTGAACTGGCAGGCGCTGGCGCAAGGCGGAACGACCTTGGTGATCTACATGGGAGTGGCCAGGCTCAGCGAGATTCGTGAACAGTTATTGGCAGGTGGGATGGCGATGGGGACGCCGGTGGCAATGATCGAGAACGCATCCCTGCCGCAGCAGCGGGAATGCCGGAGCGATCTGACGGGAATGGAGGAGGCGGCCAGCAGGTTCCAGCTCAAGAGCCCCGCCATTCTGGTGATTGGTGCGGTGGCAGCCTCTGCGGCCCAAACCGGTTTGCTCGTCAGGTCAGCCAATCAGTCGGCCTGATCATTACGGTTTTTCACCAAATCGCAGACAAAGAAAAGCCCGGCCTGAGCCGGGCTTTTCTCAAAGCAGCGAGCTAATTACTTAGCCTGAGCTTCAACCTGAGCTTCTACGCGACGGTTAACGGCGCGGCCAGCTTCGGTTTTGTTGTCAGCAACTGGACGGGTTTCGCCGTAGCCAATCGACTGAACGCGGGACGATTCAACACCGTACTGGTTAACCAGAACTTGCTTAACGGCGTTTGCACGACGCTCGGACAGTTTCTGGTTGTAAGCGTCAGGACCGACGGAGTCAGTGTGACCTTCAACAGTGGTGTGAGTCGATGGGTACTGCTTCATGAAGTCAGCCAGGTTCTTGATGTCAGCGTAGCTGTTTGGCTTGACGACCGACTTGTCGAAGTCGAACTTCACGTCCAGCTCTACACGAACAACTTCAGCAACTGCCGGGCAGCCATCAGCGTCAACAGTTACGTTGGCCGGGGTGTTCGGGCACTTGTCAACGTTGTCGCAAACGCCATCGTTGTCGCTGTCGGAGCAGACTTCAGCCGGAGCTGGAACTGGAGCAGCAGCAGGCTTGTTGCCGCCACCGAAGTTCACGCCCAGACCGATTACTGGAGCATAGTTCCAGCGACCGTTGTCCAGTTTGTAGTCAGCGTCTACACCAGCACGGGCGTAGAAGTTTTCAGCGAAGTAGTACTTAACGCCAGCGCCAGCGTTCAGGTAGGTCGACTGGTCGCGACCGGTGTGGCCGTCAGCGGCTACGTTGGTCAGGCTGCCGTGCTTCACACCGCCAGCAACGTAAGGACGCAGAGCGTCACCAGCGTTGTTGAAGTGGTACTGAGCGATCAGGCCGAAGTTGTCGCCATCCAGCTTCTGGCTGCCAGTGCCGTCGTTCGAACGGGTGTGGTTGTTCTTGTCGTAGGTGAAGTTCAACGACACGTCGTCGGTCAAGAAGTAACCGATAGAGGCGCCTGGGTTGAAGCCGTCTTCGACATGGTTAACGCTGTCGTTGTACTGCTTCTTGTAGAACAGTTCGCCTTCAACTGCGCCTTGGCCTTGTGCCAGTGCGCCGAACGAAGTAGCGGCAATCAAAGAACCAATGGCCAAGCCCAAGGTGTTTTTCAGTTTCATCCGTTAAATCCCCATCTGGTGATTGTGAAGCAGTCCCGCAAACCGGGGGACAACTCGGCGGCAAGTCTATCAGAACTTGCCTACACGTAAGAGATATTTGCGCCGAACTAAGTTTCAGCAATGCCTGCAAATTTCTCACGCAATTTATCAAGAGCGCGTTTGTACCGCATTTTTGTCGCACTCAAGCCCATGTGCATGATGTCTGCGATCTCCTGGAATTCCAGCTCTGCGACAAAACGTAGCACCAGAATTTCCCGGTCGATCGGGTTCACATACACCAGCCAGCGATCGAGTCCGCCCTTCTCCTCGGGTTTCGGCGCCTTTTCTTCGGACGCTTCCTCGAGGGGGTCAAGACTCAAAGCGTCCATCAAGCGACGCTTTCGCCGTTCCTTCCGATACTGCGTGATGCATTCGTTGTACGTGATGCTGTAGAGCCATGTCTTGAACTTCGATTTCCCCTCGAAGTTCTTCAGGCCGTACAGCACCTTCAGCATCACTTCCTGACAGACATCGTCTGCATCGCGATCGTTCCCAAGATATCGTGCACAGACGTTAAATAATGTCCGCTGGTAACGCCGCATCAATTCTTCATAGGCGCGCGTCACGTGAAACAGCTCGGTATGCGAGCGCGCGACCAACTCCTCGTCAGAGAGCTCGCGGGGGTCGTAGCGCGTGGTTTGGGCTTTATTCAAAACAAGTCGTGCCGACAGTCAGGTCAATGTCCACCGCAGCCAGCATCAGCTGGCATTTTGCGGCGGCATACATTAGCAGGGTTTGCCGGATTAGCGGCTACTCACATGCTGTTCCAGCAGGATCCGATTGGAGAGAGAGACTAGCTCACCCTCATCGGTCAGCAATGTGGTTTTAACCGTGCCGATCTCTTCGATCTGGCCTTCGACCTCGCCAACACGCACTTGTTGCCCAACCTGATACAACTCACGCACATAGATTCCCGCAAGAATCTGACCGGCAATTTCCCGGCTTCCCAAACCCATGGCCAGCGCAACCGCCAGACCAACGGTAATCAATACGATGACAATCACATGGTTCAGCAGGTCGGTCTTGACCTCGAGCTGACTGATCGCGACCGAGATGCTGATGATGATCACCAGCCCCTGGGCAATACGCCCGAGTCCTGAAGCGTAGTCCAGTCCGACGCCTTCTGCCGCACCACGCACCAGACCGTTGGCCAATTGCGCCAGCAAAACCCCCACCAGCAGCACCAGTGCAGCGCCGAAAACCTTCGGCACATACAGCGCCAACATGTCCAGCGTAGCTGATACTCGCTCAAGTCCAAGAGATTCTGCTGCAGAAACCAGGAAAATCAGCAGAACGAACCAATAGACGATTTTTCCGATCAACGTCGAGATCGGCACCTGCAGTCCCGCACGGGACATCAGTTTGGTCAGGCCGGTGCCGCCCATCAGACGGTCAAGGCCGAGTTTGGCGAGCAGCTTCGACAGCAAGGTATCCAGCAGCTTGGCCACGACGAAGCCCAACAGCAGCACCACCAGTGCGCCGAACAGGTTCGGGATGAAATTAGCGACTTTGGTCCACAACGCAGTCATTGCCGTGACGAGGCTCTGAGTCCAGAGATCAAGTTCCATATTCAATCAGCCTTATCAGCAGTGCGAGCGTTAGGTTTACGGAGACGGGAAACCGGCGCGACATGAGCCGAGCCGTTGTTCAGGGCGATCATCAGCGCGGGCAACCAGCGGCCCAGCAGGCTGAACAGATCACCGGCGCCGACCTGGCGGTTGGCGGTTTTGAGTACGCGGCCCAGGCAGGCATCGTCGTCGCGGCCGGACGGCGAGGCGTTGAGCATGTCGCGCAGAGACTGTTCAAACGGATCGTGCATACGCACCTCTCGTGATGTCTGTGGAAGACGCGGGCAAATTTGGTCGGGTCACATGGCCCATCGTCAAACCCAGCGCAACCGGCGGAACAACCACCATTGTCCGAGGGCCACCAGAACCATCAGCAGGCATGCCACCAGGAAGCCGTAAGGGTTTCCGGAGAGTGGAATTCCGCCGACGTTGATCCCCAGCAAGCCGGTGAGAAAACTCATCGGCAAGAAGATCCCGGTGATGATCCCGAAGCGGTACATGGTGCGGTTCATGCGTACGCTCAAACGCCGGTCTTCGGTGTCCAGCACAAGCCCCACGCGCTCCCGGGTCAATTCGAGCTCTTCGAGATAGCGGGTCAGGCTGTTGTTCAATTCATTCCAGTAGTCCGCGTCGTCATCGACGAACCATGGCAGTTTTATCCGTGTCAGCTGTCCGAAAATTTCCCGCTGCGGCGCAAGAAAACGCTTCAGTCCGGCTGCCCGGCGACGGATGTGCAAAACCGCTCCGTGTTCGGGGGTATACCGTTCGTCGGCATCCAGCTTTTCTTCCTCTTCATCGACCACTTCCGAGAGGCAAGTGACCAGATCCTGCACCTTGTTGGTGAGGTATTGCGCCAGATAAAGAATGAGTTCGGACGAGGTTTTCGGGCCCTTGCCCTCCCCCAGCATCGCCAGCAGCTCATCGGTGGCGCGCAAGGGGCGCAGACGCAGGGAAATCACGCGCTGGGCCGAAGCGAAAATCCGTACCGAAACCATATCTTCAGGCTCGGCACCGGGATTGAGGTTGACCCCGCGCAAGAACAGCAGCAACTCGGACTCGGGCAACGGCAGCAGGCGAGGACGAGTGTTCTCTTCCAGCAGCAGATCGCAGGTGAATTCGTTGAGCCCGCTGGATTTGCGCAGCCAGGTCTGGGTCTGCGGATGACTGCGATCCCAGTGCAGCCACAGGCTTTCATGGGCCAGCAGCTGCAAGTCGTCGAGTTCAGTCCGGGCTATCGAACGCGCACCGCCTTTACCGTCCAGCACCAGGGCATGCACCAGCCCCCATTGCGCGTTTTCTTCCTCGAACATCCTCACCCCGGTTCCTGCCGCGATTTATTCAGGCATTTTCAGCGGACTTGGCGAGATGATCACGCCGTTGTTGTCCGCATAAATGTACTCACCCGGCTTGAACGTCACGCCGGCAAACGTCACGGGGACGTTGAGATCGCCGATGCCACGCTTGTCGGTCTTCATCGGATGGCTGGCCAGTGCCTGCACGCCGAGATCGGTCTGAGCAATGACATCCACATCACGGATGCAACCGTAGATCACCAGCCCTTCCCAACCGTTTTTCGAGGCCTTCTCAGCCAGCATGTCACCCAGCAGCGCACGCCGCAGGGATCCGCCGCCATCGACCACCAGCACTTTGCCGTTGCCCTTGAGTTCGACCTGTTCCTTGACCAGCGAGTTGTCTTCGAAGCATTTGATGGTCACGATTTCGCCGCCGAAGGAATCACGGCCGCCGAAATTGCTGAACATCGGTTCCAGCACCTGCACCAGCTCCGGATAGGCGTCGCACAGGTCAGGCGTGAGGTAATGGTTCATTGAATAACTCCTGTAACAAGGAAGACGATCAAGGATGTCGCACTCGTTGGAAACGAGATCCGGCGGTCGCTGTTTACCTTGGTTCAGGCAATGGTCGCTGAGCGAACCTGAACACAAGCTGAAACGTAATCGCGAAACAGCCACCAAATATGACCGGAACCATCCAATGCGTCATATATTAGCCGCAAGCCGACTCGAACGAAATGCCCTTTTCAGAGCCTTCCGCTCATCCCGCTGCCGCCAGATCCACCTTTTCGCCAAGTAATGGCGTTTGCTGGTCAGTCAACCAGCGCGCCACCAGCGGCCAGACTTCGGCCTGGGCGGCCTTGCTCACCAGCATCTCGACATGACCGAAGTTTTCGCTGAAGCCCTGTTCGCGCCCCAGATTGATGAACTGCTTGTGCTCGGAACCGATCTGCTCGAACAGTTTGCGGCAGGCCCATGCCGGATCCTGATGATCCCCGGACGCCGTTACGGCCAGTACGGGCACCTGAACATTGGCCAGTCCCGCCCACCAATCCTTGTCCTTGTCGCCGAAACGCCCGAACAGGCCGTACCAGCGCATGCTTTCCAGCGCCAGACCGATCGGTTCGTCTTCCGGGCCACGCTTGAGCCGCGAGCCGGACAACTGGGCAAAACGTTTGAGAATGAAGCGTCCGCTCCACTCCACCGGCGGTATTTTCAGCGGCCAGTAGGTGCGGCTGACCTGGGTGCCGAAAAACGCTGCCGACGCCACGGCAGGCTCCCCGAGGTATTCGCCGCCCAGCGCTGCGGCGAGCGTAATCCCGCCCAACGAATGGCCGATCCAGTGCGGAACCTGCCCGCTCTGTTCACGCACGAACGCGGCAATGGCCGGCAAGTCGTAACGGGCGTAGTCGGCAACACGGTTGCGGCGATAGTCTTCGTTGCGCTGGGACATGCCGTGGCCGCGCATCTCCGGGATCCACACATCAAACCCCAGACGTGTCAGATAAGCGCCCAGCCCCAGGCCTTTGGGGGAAAACCAGAAGCGCCGGTTGGAAAAGCTGCCATGCAGCAAAATCACCGGCACACCGCGTGACGCCGGTTCATCGGCCATGCCGAGACGGGTCACCGCGATTTCAACGGACCAGTCAGGGCTGTTGCCCGGCTTCAAACGGTAGATGTCTTCGCTCAGATCACCGCGACGTTCGGCGCTGATCAGGGCGACAGGAAAAAGGTTGCTGCTGCTTTGCATGATGCTCTTGCACAAAAAAGGGCGGCATCCGGAGAGCCCGCCCTGTTTCAATCTTAAAGCCCCGGCCCGGTTAAACGGACCGAGGCTTCATTCACGGCTTATTCCGCCTGACCTTCAGCCAGGAAGAACCAGGTTTCCAGCACGGTGTCCGGGTTCAGCGACACGCTTTCGATGCCCTGCTCCATCAGCCATTTGGCCAGATCCGGATGGTCCGAAGGGCCCTGACCGCAGATGCCGATGTACTTGCCAGCCTTGTTGCACGCGGCAATCGCGTTGGCCAGCAGCTTCTTGACCGCCGGATTACGCTCGTCGAACAGGTGGGCGATGATTCCGGAGTCACGGTCCAGCCCCAATGTCAGTTGGGTCAGGTCGTTGGAACCGATCGAGAAACCGTCGAAGAATTCGAGGAATTCTTCAGCCAGGATCGCGTTGGACGGCAGTTCGCACATCATGATCACGCGCAGGCCATTGTCGCCGCGCTTCAGGCCGTTTTCGGCCAGCAGATCGACCACCTGGCTCGCTTCGCCCAGGGTCCGTACGAACGGCACCATGATTTCGACGTTGGTCAGGCCCATCTCGTTGCGCACGCGTTTCAGTGCGCGGCACTCGAGTTCGAAGCAGTCACGGAACGATTCGCTGATGTAACGCGAAGCGCCACGGAAGCCCAGCATCGGGTTTTCTTCTTCCGGCTCGTACAGCTTGCCGCCGATCAGGTTGGCGTATTCGTTGGACTTGAAGTCCGACAGACGCACGATGACCTTCTTGGGAGCGAATGCAGCCGCCAGGGTGCTGATGCCTTCGACCAGTTTCTCGACGTAGAAACCGACCGGATCGTCGTAACCGGCGATGCGCTTGTCGACGCTTTCCTTGATGTCCTGCGGCAGGCCGTCGTAATTCAACAGCGCTTTCGGGTGGACACCGATCATGCGGTTGATGATGAATTCCAGGCGAGCCAGACCCACACCGGCGTTCGGCAGTTGCGCGAAGTCGAAGGCGCGGTCCGGGTTGCCGACGTTCATCATGATCTTGAACGGCAGCTCCGGCATGGCGTCCACGGAGTTCTTCTTGACGTCGAAGCCCAGTTCGCCTTCGAAGATGTAACCGGTGTCGCCTTCGGCGCAGGAAACGGTCACGCCCTGACCATCCTTCAGCAGCTGGGTGGCGTTGCCGCAACCCACGACAGCCGGGATACCCAGCTCACGGGCGATGATCGCCGCATGGCAGGTACGGCCGCCGCGGTTGGTGACGATGGCGCTGGCGCGCTTCATCACCGGCTCCCAGTCCGGATCGGTCATGTCGGAGACCAGCACGTCGCCCGGCTGGACCTTGTCCATTTCCGATACGTCGCGAATGATCCGCACCTTGCCGGCGCCGATGCGCTGACCGATGGCACGGCCTTCCACCAGCACGGTGCCGGTTTCCTTCAGCAGGTAACGTTCCATGACGTTGGCCTGGGTACGGCTCTTCACGGTTTCCGGACGGGCCTGCACGATGTACAGCTTGCCGTCGTCACCGTCCTTGGCCCATTCGATGTCCATCGGGCAGCCGTAGTGCTTCTCGATGATCATCGCCTGCTTGGCCAGCTCGCTGACTTCGGCGTCGGTCAGGCAGAAACGTGCGCGATCGGCCTTGTCGACATCGACGGTCTTCACGGAACGACCGGCCTTGGCCTCGTCGCCGTAGATCATCTTGATGGCCTTGCTGCCCAGGTTGCGGCGCAGGATCGCCGGACGACCGGCTTCCAGCGTGCCTTTGTGGACATAGAATTCGTCCGGGTTCACCGCGCCCTGTACGACGGTTTCACCCAGGCCGTAGGCGCCGGTGATGAACACCACGTCACGGAAACCGGACTCGGTATCGAGGGTGAACATCACGCCGGCGGTGCCGGTTTCCGAACGCACCATGCGCTGCACGCCGGCGGACAGGGCGACCAGTTTGTGGTCGAAGCCCTGGTGGACGCGGTAGGAGATGGCGCGATCGTTGAACAGCGATGCGAACACTTCCTTGGCCGCGCGGATCACGTTGTCGACGCCGCGGATATTGAGGAAGGTTTCCTGCTGACCGGCGAACGAAGCGTCCGGCAGGTCTTCGGCGGTGGCGGAGGAACGCACGGCCACGGCCACGTCAGGATTGCCGGCCGACAGCGCAGCGAATGCGGTGCGGATCTCGGTGTTCAGTTTTTCAGGGAATTCGGCTTCCATGATCCATTGACGGATCTGGGCGCCGGTCTTGGCCAGGGCATTGACATCATCGACGTCCAGGGCGTCGAGCGCCTGGTGGATCCGCTCGTTGAGGCCGCTCAGTTCGAGAAAGTCGCGATAGGCCTGCGCGGTGGTGGCGAAACCGCCGGGGACCGACACACCGGCACCGGCCAGGTTGCTGATCATCTCGCCCAGGGATGCGTTCTTGCCCCCCACATGCTCAACATCGTGTTTGCCGAGCTTATCGAGGGAAACTACGTACTCTACCAAGGTGATCTCTCCACTAACTGTGTTGGAAAAGCTCAGAAACCGGCGGCTCGGGGGAGCGTCGGCCGGTTGTATGGCCTGGACCTGGAAAATAAGTGAGAATGCGGGCCATCGGCGGCCGACAAATCGCGCCTATCATATCCAGAAATGCTCATTAGCTTAAGGCCCAGGGTGCAAATGAAACGATCTGCTTTCTTTATCTCCGATGGCACCGGCATCACGGCCGAAACCCTGGGTCAAAGCCTTCTGGCGCAGTTCGAAAACATTACCTTCACCAAGCTCACGCGACCTTACATCGACAACGCGGACAAAGCGCGGGCCATGGTACAACAAATCAACAAAGCCGCTGAAACCGATGGTTTCCGGCCGATCATCTTCGACACCATCGTCAATCAGGACATCCGTGAGATTCTCGCAACCTCCAATGGTTTCATGATCGACATCTTCTCGACGTTCCTCGCCCCTCTCGAACAGGAACTGACCGAGCATTCTTCCTACACCGTCGGCAAGTCCCATTCGATCGGCCACAACTCCAACTACATGGAGCGGATCGAGGCGGTGAACTTCGCCCTCGACAACGACGACGGCGCACGCACCCACTATTACGACAAGGCCGACCTGATACTAGTGGGCGTGTCGCGATGTGGTAAGACGCCGACGTGTCTGTACATGGCGATGCAGTTCGGCATCCGCGCGGCCAACTATCCGCTGACCGAAGACGACATGGAACGTCTGCAACTGCCGTCCGCCCTGCGCGCCCACCAGCACAAGCTGTTCGGCCTGACCATCGACCCGGACCGCCTTACCGCGATCCGCAACGAACGCAAACCCAACAGCCGCTATTCAAGCTACGCCCAGTGCGAGTTCGAAGTGCGCGAGGTGGAGAACCTGTTCCGCCGCGAGAACATCCCGCACATCAACTCCACGCATTTTTCCGTGGAAGAGATTTCGGCAAAGATTCTGGTGGAAAAAGGCGTGGAGCGGCGGTTCAAGTAACCCCCGATGCGCCCAACCTGTCCGCAGGCTGAATGAACGCTCGCTAGTGCGCCGTCTTCGGCTTTTTTTACGCTTCTGTCACATTCCGAAATATACAATCCGCGCAAGTTGCGTAGCCGACCGCCAGCCGGCTACGCCAACCCTTCCGGCCCGCTGAATTCAACGGGCCCACAGCATCCAGCCTTCCCATTGAAGTCAAGGAATGAGCGTCCGTTCATTCCCGGGTGTGCCGTGCAGACTGAAGCTACGCTCAGACTGCCGCGCCTCCATTCAGAGCACTGCAGGAATCACTGCTTATGAATAAAGTGTTCCGTCACTACATCCCGGCCTCGACACGGCGCCTGCTGCCCAATCGCTGGGACCTGATCGCCATGCCGTTGGTGATCGGCTTTCTGCTTTTTTTCTCCATCGCTGCCCGGGAAACCTGGGCCCCGATCGGCACCCTGCAAAGTGAAGTGGTTTCGCTCGACCCGGCCAACCTGCCGGAATACGCCATGCGCACCACCCTGCGCATGCTCGCGGCAATGGTCGCGGCGCTGATGTTCACCCTCCTCTACGGCACGCTGGCCGCGAAAAGCCGACGCGCCGAAAAGCTGCTGGTGCCGGTGCTGGACATCCTGCAATCGGTGCCGGTGCTGGGCTATATCTCGTTCACCGTGACCTTCTTTCTGTTGCTGTTTCCCGGCCGGGTTCTGGGCGCGGAGTTCGCCGCCATCTTTGCCATTTTCACCAGCCAGGCATGGAACATGACCTTCAGCTTCTACCAATCGCTGCGCATGCTGCCGCGGGACCTGGTGGAAGTGTCGACCAACCTGCAACTGTCCGGCTGGCAGAAGTTCTGGAAGCTCGACGTGCCCTTCGCCATGCCGGGGCTGGTCTGGAACATGATGATGAGCATGTCCGGCGGCTGGTTTTTCGTGGTGGCCTCAGAGGCGATCACCGTGGGTGACCAGACCATCACCCTGCCCGGGATCGGCTCGTTCCTGGCCTTGGCCATCGCGCAAAAAGACCTGCACGCAGTGGGCTACGTCATTCTGACGATGGTCGTGGTCATCCTGATCTACGACCAGTTCCTGTTCCGCCCGCTGGTGGCCTGGGCCGACAAGTTCCGCATGGAAAACACCGCATCGCAGACCACGGCACCGGAATCCTGGGTACTGAACCTGATCCAGCGCACGCGGATGGTTCAGCGCATTCTGCGTCCCATCAGTCGCGCCATCAGCCGCCTCGGCAGCATGCGCCTGAACCTGCCGCGCACGGCGCGCAAGGTCATGGTTTCGGAAAGTCCCGCCACCACCAAGGCGATTGACTGGATCTGGGGCTCGTTCATCGCGCTGCTGACGGCGTATGCGCTGTATCACATCGTGCTGTATGTCGGCACCGAAGTGACTTTTGCCGAGGTCGGGCATGTGTTGCTGATGGGGTTGTTTACCTTGCTGCGAGTGGCCGTGCTGATCTTCATCGCCTCGCTGATCTGGGTACCGCTGGGCGTGATGATCGGCCTGCGTCCGGCGCTGGCGGAGAAGATCCAGCCGCTGGCGCAGTTCCTCGCGGCGTTCCCGGCGAACCTGCTGTTCCCGGTGTTCGTGATCGTGATCCTGCGTTACCAGTTGAACCCGGACATCTGGCTGAGCCCGCTGATCGTGCTGGGTACCCAGTGGTACATCCTGTTCAACGTGATCGCCGGGGCCAGCGCCTTTCCCAATGATTTCAAGGAAGCCGCCGCCAATTTCCGCATTCGCGGCTGGCTCTGGTGGCGCAAGGTGATGCTGCCGGGAATTTTCCCGTATTACGTGACCGGCGCCATCACTGCCTCGGGCGGCGCGTGGAACGCCAGCATCGTTTCCGAATGGGTTTCATGGGGACAGGACAAGGTCGTCGCGCATGGACTGGGGGCCTACATCGCACAAACCACGGCCGCCGGCGACTTCCCGAAAATCACCCTCGGCGTGGTGGTCATGGCGTTCTTTGTCGTGGCCTTCAATCGCCTGGTCTGGCGGCCGATGTACGCCATGGCCGAAAACAGACTTCGCCTGAACTGACGGGATTCGACGTGATGAATACCTATACCGCACACACTGGCGCCACACCCGAAATCTACTCGCTCACCGACGTGAACCGAGTGTTCGGCAAGGGCAAGGAAGAACTGCAAGTGCTCAGCGGGGTCAACCTGGCCCTGCACGAAGGCGAAATCGTCGGCATGCTTGGCCGCTCCGGCTCGGGCAAGTCCACCCTGCTGAGGATTATTGCCGGCCTGATCGAACCGTCGTCCGGCGAAGTCCTGTACAACGGCAAGCCACTGCACGGCCCGGCCGAAGGCGTGGCCATGGTGTTCCAGACCTTCGCCCTGTTCCCGTGGCTGACAGTGCTGGAAAACGTCGAGGCCGGCCTGCAGGCGTTGCAGGTCGAACGCAAGGAGGCGCGCAAACGGGCGCTGGCGGCCATTGACCTGATCGGCCTGGACGGCTTCGAAAACGCCTACCCTCGTGAACTGTCCGGCGGCATGCGTCAGCGCGTGGGATTCGCTCGCGGGCTGGTGGTCAACCCGACGCTGCTGTTGATGGACGAACCCTTCTCGGCGCTGGACGTGCTGACCGCCGAAACCCTGAGAAACGATCTGCTGGACCTGTGGAGCGGCAAGCAACTGCCGATCAAGTCGATCCTGATCGTCACCCACAACATCGAAGAAGCGGTGCTGATGTGCGACCGGATTCTGGTGCTGTCATCCAACCCTGGACGGCTGGTGGCCGAGATCAAGGTGCCGTTCGCCCATCCGCGCAATCGCCTGGATCCGGCCTTCCGGCAGATGGTCGATGACATTTATGCGCAGATGACCGACCGCCGCAGCGCCGACGCCAGCACCGGCAAACCCGAACTGAAGATCGGCAGCCCGCTGCAGGAAGTGTCCACCAACCTGATGGCAGGCCTGATCGAAACGCTGGCGGCCGAGCCCTACAACGGTCACGCCGGCCTGCCCACCGTGGCCGAGCGGCGTTTGCTGGAAGTGGACGACCTGTTCCCGGTGGCAGAAATGCTCGAATACCTGGGCTTCGCCGACCTCAAGGGCGCCGATATCACCCTGACCGAAGCCGGCAGACTGTTCGCCGATTACGGCACCCAGGAACGCAAGACCCTGTTCGCCGAACACCTGATCCGCTACATACCGCTGGCCGCACGCATCCATCAGGTGCTGCTGGAGCGCAACGGCCACCGCGCGCCACGGGTGCGTTTCGAGCAGGAGCTGGAAGATTCGCTGACTGAAGCCTTTGTCGAAAAAAACCTGGAAATCGTGATTGCCTGGGGGCGTTACGCCGAAATCTTCTCCTACGACGACCACACCGAAACGTTCAGCCTGGAGGACGTCGAGGGCAGCCTGTAACCCTCGACGTTCCTGGCGCTTCAGATCACGAAAAGATCGACGAAACGGTTCACCGGCATCGCCTCCAGCCGCACCTGATCCTTGCACAGCGCAAGGATCTCGGCGCTGCGCTGACCGGTGAAGCGCGTAGCCAGGTTCGCTTTGAACTTGTCCTCCAGCAACGGAATGCCCTCGGACCGGCGCCGACGGTGACCGATCGGATATTCCACCACCACGTTTTCGGTGCTGGAACCGTCCTTGAAAAACACCTGCACCGCGTTGGCAATCGAGCGTTTGTCGGCTTCGAGATATTCGCGAGTGAAGCGTGAATCTTCGACGATGACCATTTTCTCGCGCAGCACATCGATGATCGGGTGGGCCGCGTGGAATTCATCTTCGTACTGCTCCGCCACCAGCTTGCCGAACGCCAGCGGCACGGCGGTCATGTACTGGAGGCAGTGATCGCGGTCGGCGGCGTTGGCCAGCGGACCGACCTTGGAAATGATGCGGATCGCCGATTCGTGGGTAGCGATGACGATGCGGTCGATTTCATGCAGGCGATTGCGCACCTGAGGGTGCAGGGTCACGGCGGCTTCGCAGGCGGTTTGTGCATGGAATTCGGCCGGGAAGCTGATCTTGAACAGCACGTTTTCCATTACGTAACTGCCGAACGGGCGCGAGAAGCTGAAGACGCGTTTCTCTTCAGGTTTGAGCGCCAGATCATTGTTGGTGTGGCTGAACAACACGTCGTAGAAGCCCCACTGCTTCGCCGTCAACACACCGGGAATGCCCATCTCGCCGCGCATGGCGATATCGGCCAGGCGAACCCCGCGACTGGACGCATCTCCCGCGGCCCAGGATTTGCGCGAACCGGCGTTCGGTGCATGGCGATACGTGCGCAACGCCTGGCCGTCGGCAAACGCATGGGACAACGCCGACAGCAACTGCTCGCGATTGGCCCCCATGAGTCTGGCGACAACGGCCGTCGAAGCCACTTTCACCAGAATCACATGGTCCAGACCTACACGGTTGAAGGAATTTTCCAAGGCGATCACGCCTTGAATCTCGTGAGCCATGATCATCGCTTCAAGCACATCACGTACGGTCAGCGGCGCCTCGCCATTGGCCAGACGCTTTTGCGACAAGTGATCGGCCACCGCGAGAATCCCGCCGAGGTTGTCCGACGGATGCCCCCATTCGGCGGCGAGCCAGGTGTCGTTGTAATCCAGCCAGCGCACGATACAGCCGATGTCCCACGCGGCTTTCACCGGGTCCAGGCGATAGGATGTGCCCGGCACCCGGGCGCCGAACGGCACGACCGTGCCTTCGACGATAGGGCCAAGGTGCTTGGTGCATTCAGGGAAACGCAAGGCCAGCAGGCCGCAGCCCAATGTGTCCATCAGACAGTTGCGTGCGGTGTCGAGGGCTTCGGCGGATTCAATTTTATAGGTGAGGACGTAATCGGCGATGTCCTGCAGGACACGGTCGTAGTCGGGGCGGTTGTTCAGGTCGACGTTGGCGCTCATGTTCGATCACTCTTGACAGTGGTTCGTTGATGGGACCTCGGTTCAGGGCTGATTTTTCTTGTTATTGAAATGCGCAAAGCGCTGAGAGCGATCAGACTCGCTCTCAGCGACTGTTTTTCAGAACGAATCTCCAGGCACGCGGACGAAGCCCTCCATCAGTACCCGCGCACTACGGCTCATGATCGCCTTCTTCACAACCCACTCACCGTTTTCCAGGCTGGCCTCGGCCCCGACGCGCAACGTGCCGGACGGATGCCCGAAGCGCACCGCGTTACGCTCGACACCACCAGCGGCCAGATTTACCAACGTGCCGGAGATGGCCGCCGCCGTACCAATCGCCACCGCCGCCGTGCCCATCATTGCGTGGTGCAGCTTGCCCATCGACAGCGCCCGCACCAGCAGATCCACATCCCCGGCGGCAATCGCCTTGCCACTGGACGCCACGTAATCCGCAGGTTTGGCCACGAAAGCCACCTTCGGCGTGTGCTGACGTTTGGCCGCTTCGTCGATGTTGGAAATCAGCCCCATACGCAAAGCACCGTAGGCGCGGATGGTTTCGAACATCTGCAAGGCTTTCGGATCGCTGTTGATCGCGCTCTGCAGTTCGGTGCCGGTGTAGCCGATGTCTTCGGCGTTGACAAAAATCGTCGGAATGCCCGCGTTGATCATGGTGGCCTTGAACGTGCCGACACCCGGCACTTCCAGCTCATCGATCAGGTTGCCGGTAGGGAACATCGAACCGCCGCCCCCCTCTTCTTCCGCCGCCGGATCCATGAATTCGACCTGGACTTCGGCAGCCGGGAAGGTCACGCCGTCGAGTTCGAAATCACCGGTTTCCTGGACTTCACCGTTGGTGATCGGCACATGGGCAATGATCGTTTTGCCGATGTTGGCCTGCCACACGCGAACCACCGCCACGCCGTTGTGCGGAATGCGGCTGGCGTCCACCAGACCGTTGCTGATGGCGAAAGAGCCGACCGCCGCCGACAGGTTGCCGCAGTTGCCGCTCCAGTCCACGAACGGCTTGTCGATCGACACCTGACCGAACAGGTAATCGACGTCGTGATCGGCCTTGATGCTTTTCGACAGGATCACGGTTTTGCTGGTACTCGACGTGGCGCCGCCCATGCCGTCGATCTGTTTGTCGTAAGGGTCGGGGCTGCCGATCACCCGCAGCAAAAGCGCATCGCGGGCCGGGCCGGGAATCTGCGCGGCTTCGGGCAGATCCTTGAGGCTGAAAAACACGCCTTTGCTGGTGCCGCCGCGCATGTAGGTGGCGGCGATTTTGATTTGCGGTGCGTGAGCCATGGTGCTCCTTAATCAGCGAATGCGGGTCATCCGACCCGCATTCGCAAAGCGTGGTTTAAACGGCAACCGCCGATTCTTCGAGGAAGTCCTGGGCGAAGCGTTGCAGCACGCCGCCGGCCTCGTAGATCGACACTTCTTCGGCGGTGTCGAGGCGGCAGGTCACCGGCACCTCGACGCGTTCGCCGTTCTTGCGATGGATCACCAGCGTCAGGTCGGCGCGCGGCGTGCGTTCGCCGATCACGTCGTAGGTTTCGCTGCCGTCGATGCCCAGTGTTTTACGATTGGTGCCCGGTTTGAACTCCAGCGGCAACACGCCCATGCCCACCAGGTTGGTGCGGTGAATGCGCTCGAAGCCTTCGGCGGCAATCGCTTCCACACCCGCCAGACGAACGCCTTTGGCCGCCCAGTCCCGGGACGAACCCTGACCATAGTCGGCCCCGGCGATGATGATCAGCGGCTGCTTGCGTTCCATGTAGGTTTCGATGGCTTCCCACATGCGCATCACTTTACCTTCCGGTTCTACACGGGCCAGCGAACCCTGCTTGACCTTGCCGTTTTCAACGACCATTTCGTTGAACAGTTTCGGGTTGGCAAAGGTGGCGCGCTGGGCGGTCAGGTGGTCGCCACGGTGGGTCGCGTAAGAGTTGAAGTCCTCTTCCGGCAGGCCCATTTTCGCCAGGTACTCACCGGCGGCGCTGTCGAGCATGATTGCGTTCGACGGCGACAGGTGATCGGTGGTGATGTTGTCCGGCAGCACCGCCAGCGGGCGCATGCCCTTGAGCGGCCGCGCCCCGGCCAGCGCACCTTCCCAGTACGGCGGACGGCGGATGTAAGTGCTCATTTCGCGCCAGTCGTACAGCGGCGCGACTTTCGGCCCGGTGTCTTCATGGATGGCGAACATCGGAATGTAGACCTGACGGAACTGCTCGGGCTTGACCGAGGATTTCACCACCGCGTCGATTTCCTCGTCGCTCGGCCAGATGTCCTTCAGGCGAATTTCCTTGCCGTCGACCACACCCAGCACGTCCTTTTCGATGTCGAAGCGGATGGTGCCGGCAATCGCGTAGGCCACCACCAGCGGCGGCGAAGCGAGGAACGCCTGCTTGGCGTACGGGTGAATCCGTCCGTCGAAGTTGCGGTTGCCGGACAGCACGGCGGTGGCGTACAGGTCGCGGTCGATGATCTCTTGTTGAATCACCGGATCCAGCGCCCCGGACATGCCGTTGCAGGTGGTGCAGGCAAAGGCGACGACGCCGAAACCGAGTTGCTCCAGCTCCGGGGTCAGCCCCGCTTCATCGAGATACAGCGCCACGGTTTTAGAGCCCGGCGCCAGCGACGACTTGACCCACGGCTTGCGGGTCAGCCCAAGCCGGTTGGCGTTGCGCGCCAGCAGGCCGGCAGCGATCACGTTGCGCGGGTTGCTGGTGTTGGTGCAACTGGTGATGGCCGCGATGATCACCGCGCCATCGGGCATTTGCCCCGGCACCTCTTCCCACTGCCCGGAGATGCCTTTGGCCGCCAGATCCGCCACCGCCACGCGGGCGTGCGGGTTGCTCGGGCCGGCCATGTTGCGTACCACCGAAGACAGATCGAAGGTCAGACCGCGCTCGTATTGCGCACCTTTCATGCTGTCGGCCCAGAGGCCGATTTGTTTGGCGTACTGCTCGACGAGCTGCACTTGCTGGTCTTCACGACCGGTGAGTTTCAGGTAATCGATGGTCTGCTGGTCGATGTAGAACATCGCCGCCGTGGCGCCGTATTCCGGGGCCATGTTGGAAATGGTCGCGCGGTCGCCGAGGGTCAGTGCCGAGGCACCTTCGCCGAAGAACTCCAGCCACGCACCCACGACTTTCTCTTTACGCAGGTATTCGGTCAGCGCCAGCACCATGTCGGTGGCGGTGATGCCCGGTTGCAGCTTGCCGGTCAGTTCGACGCCGATGCTTTCCGGCAGGCGCATCCAGGAAGCGCGGCCGAGCATCACGCTCTCGGCTTCAAGGCCACCGACGCCGATGGCAATCACGCCCAGCGCATCGACGTGCGGGGTGTGGCTGTCGGTACCGACGCAGGTGTCCGGGAATGCCACGCCGTCGCGCACCTGGATCACCGGAGACATTTTCTCCAGGTTGATCTGGTGCATGATGCCGTTGCCCGGCGGGATCACGTCGACGTTCTTGAACGCCTTTTTGGTCCAGTTGATGAAGTGGAAACGGTCTTCGTTGCGACGGTCCTCGATGGCACGGTTCTTCTCGAACGCCTGCTTGTCAAAACCGCCCGCCTCGACCGCCAGCGAGTGGTCGACGATCAGTTGCGTCGGCACCACCGGGTTGACCTGCGCCGGGTCGCCACCCTGTTGTGCAATCGCGTCGCGCAGGCCGGCCAGATCCACCAGCGCGGTCTGGCCGAGAATGTCGTGGCACACCACACGAGCCGGGAACCACGGGAAGTCGAGGTCGCGCTTGCGCTCGATCAGTTGCTTCAGGGAATCGGTGAGCGTGGCCGGGTCACAGCGACGCACGAGGTTTTCCGCCAAAACGCGAGAGGTGTACGGCAGGGTGTCGTAGCTGCCGGGCTGGATCGCCTCGACCGCTGCGCGGACATCGAAAAAGTCCAGCGGCGTGCCGGGCAGGTTCTTGCGAAATTCTGTGTTCATCGGTCGGGACTCGGTCACGGTGATAACAAAAAGGTGGGGCCAGACGCAGCCTTTGAACTCAACACACTCCACTGTGGGAGCGAGCTTGCTCCGGGCGGCGTTCCGACGATAGCGGTTAATCAGTCGACATCTTTGTTGAATGTCTGTCCGTCATCGCGAGCAGGCTCGCTCCCACAGGGTTTATCGGTGTTCTCAAGCTCCGGAGCAGCCCACCACTCAGCGACGTTCGATTGGCACGAACTTGCGCTGCTCAACGCCGACATACTCGGCGCTTGGACGGATGATGCGGTTGTTGGCGCGCTGTTCGAACACGTGTGCCGCCCAGCCGGTCAGGCGCGAGCAGACGAAGATCGGGGTGAACAGCTTGGTCGGGATGCCCATGAAGTGGTACGCCGAGGCATGGTAGAAGTCGGCGTTGGGGAACAGTTTTTTCTGCTCCCACATGGTCTTGTCGATGGCTTCCGAAACCGCGAACAACACCTTGTCGCCCACTTCGTCGGCGAGTTTTTTCGACCAGCCCTTGATCACCTCGTTGCGCGGATCGCTGTCCTTATAGATCGCGTGGCCGAAGCCCATGATCTTGTCCTTGCGCTCGAGCATGCCGAGGGTGCCTTTGATCGCCTCTTGCGGCGACGAGAAGCGCTCGATCATTTCCATCGCCGCTTCGTTGGCGCCGCCGTGCAGCGGGCCGCGCAGCGAGCCGATGGCCGCCGTGATGCAGGAATACAGGTCGGACAGGGTCGAAGCGCACACCCGGGCGGTGAAGGTCGAGGCGTTGAATTCGTGTTCGGCGTAGAGGATCAGCGACACGTTCATCACTTTCACGTGCAGCTCGCTCGGCTTCTTGTCGTGCAGCAGGTGCAGGAAATGTCCACCGATGGACGGCTCGTCCGTCACGCAGTTGATGCGTTTGCCGTCGTGGCTGAAGCGATACCAGTAGCACATGATCGCAGGGAACGCGGCCAGCAGGCGGTCGGTCTTGTCGCGTTGTTCGGAGAAGTCTTTCTCCGGCTCGATGTTGCCCAGGAACGAGCAACCGGTGCGCATAACGTCCATCGGGTGGGCATCGGCGGGAATGCGCTCCAGCACTTCTTTCAGCGCTTGCGGCAGGTCGCGCAACTTGCTCAGTTTGCCTTGATACTCGGCGAGCTGGGCCTTGGTCGGCAGCTCTCCGTAGAGCAGCAGGTACGCCACTTCTTCGAATTGTGCATCTGCCGCCAGTTCGCGCACATCGTAGCCGCGATAGGTCAGCCCGGCACCGGCCTGGCCCACGGTGGACAGTGCGGTTTGCCCGGCAACCTGGCCCCGGAGCCCGGCGCCACTGAGTACTTTTGCTTCGGCCATTGTTGTCTCCAGTCTTGTATTTGTCAGGGAGTACGGTTGCGGCTTACTTCTTCGCCGCAAACAGCGCGTCGAGCTTCTGCTCGAAGGTGTGGTAATCGATGCGATCGTAGAGCTCCATGCGAGTCTGCATGGTGTCGATGACATTCTGCTGGGTGCCGTCGCGGCGGATCGCGGTGTAGACATTTTCCGCGGCCTTGTTCATCGCGCGGAACGCCGACAGCGGGTACAGCACCAGCGACACATCGGCACCGGCCAGTTGTTCGGTGGTGTACAGCGGCGTCGAGCCGAATTCGGTGATGTTGGCCAGGATCGGCGCCTTCACGCGGTTGGCGAACAGCTTGTACATCTCCAGTTCGGTGATGGCTTCCGGGAAGATCATGTCGGCACCGGCCTCGATGCACGCGGCGGCTCGCTCCAGTGCCGACTCCAGACCTTCAACGGCCAGCGCGTCGGTGCGGGCCATGATCACGAAGCTGTCGTCGGTGCGGGCATCCACGGCCGCCTTGATGCGGTCGACCATTTCCTGCTGGGTCACGATCTCTTTGTTCGGGCGGTGGCCGCAGCGTTTGGCGCCGACCTGGTCTTCGATATGGATCGCCGCCGCGCCGAACTTGATCATCGACTTCACGGTGCGGGCCACGTTGAACGCCGAGGCACCGAAACCGGTGTCCACGTCCACCAGCAGCGGCAGGTCGCAGACATCGGTGATGCGGCGCACGTCGGTCAGCACGTCATCCAGGCCGGTGATGCCCAGATCCGGCAGGCCGAGGGAGCCAGCGGCTACCCCGCCACCCGAAAGGTAGATCGCCTTGAAACCGGCACGCTTGGCCAGCAGCGCATGGTTGGCGTTGATCGCGCCGACCACTTGCAACGGATGTTCGCTGGCGACCGCATCGCGGAATCGCTGGCCTGGAGTGCTCTTGTTGGAACTCATGACTCACCTCGTTCAGTGGCTGTCTGGTTGTCGGCGCCGTCCTGGTAATGACGGGCGATGTTGCGTTTCGAGGCGCCGATGTGGCGGCGCATCAACAATTCCGCGAGCTCGCCGTCACGGTCGGCGATGGCATCGAGAATCCGGTGGTGTTCGGCAAAGGCCTGGCGCGGGCGGTTGGGCGTGGTGGAAAACTGGATGCGGTACATGCGCACCAGTTGATACAGCTCGCCGCAGAGCATCTGGGTCAACGTGCGGTTGCCGCTGCCCTGGATGATCCGGTAGTGAAAGTCGAAATCGCCTTCCTGCTGGTAGTAGCCGACGCCGGCCTGAAACGCAGCATCGCGTTCGTGGGTTTCCAGCACCCGGCGCAGCTCGTCGATGTCTTCGACGCTCATGCGCTCGGCCGCCAGACGGCAGGCCATGCCTTCAAGGGATTCGCGGATTTCGTAGAGTTCGAGCAGTTCGGCGTGGCTCAGCGAGACCACCCGTGCACCGACGTGCGGCACTCGAACCAGCAGGCGCTGGCCTTCGAGACGATGAATCGCCTCACGCAGCGGTCCGCGACTGATGCCGTAGGTACGCGCCAGTTCCGGCTCGGAGATCTTGCTGCCGGGGGCGATTTCGCCTTTGACGATAGCCGCCTGGATGCGCCGGAAGACGTTTTCGGACAGGGTTTCCGAATCGTCGCCGCTGATGACCGGGGGATCGAGTTGATCCAGCATATTGTCGACACCTTTAAATCCGATGCGGCAAAAACTAACGAATCAGCCCGTACCAGTCAAAGGAAAAATAAAGATTGTCGACAATCGTCTAATAACACGCATCATCCACCCCAGGGGTTATAGACCCGCTCGGGCGCTGGCGCCATTAAACCACCGTGCTAGAATGCCGCCGCATTTGCGGGTCACTTGTACGGCTTGTCATAAAAAGCTGATAGGCACACGAAGGCACGCGCAGACAGGATCTCCTGATGCCGTGGCCCTGAACCGAGAACGGAACGCTGCTCGCCAGGATTTATGAGACTCAAGCCCTTCCCTACCTTTTTCTATCTGTTTTGCCTGCCCGGCCTGGCTGTGGCGGGGGAAAAGACTGTGTACGGCCTCAACGAATACGCTGCGCTCGACGGGATCAACCTGGAAGTGGCGGCGAAACTCGACACCGGGGCGAAAACCGCCTCCCTGAGCGCCCGCGACATCAAACGCTTCAAGCGCAATGGCGAGTCCTGGGTGCGTTTCTACCTGGCCATCGACGCTGCGCATTCGCACCCGATCGAGCGGCCGCTGGCCCGGGTCAGCAAGATCAAGCGCCGCGCCGGCGACTACGACCCGGAAGAAGGCAAGAAATACACCGCACGCCCGGTGATCGAGCTGGATATCTGCATGGGTTCGGCGATGCGCAGCATCGAAGTGAACCTGACCGACCGCAGTGCGTTCCAATACCCGCTTTTGATCGGCTCCGAGGCGCTGAAACGCTTCGATGCGCTGGTCGATCCCAGTCTTAAATACGCTGCCGGCAAACCTGCCTGCGCCATCGCCGCTCATACCGCCGAGTAATGTCCATGCGTTCTTTAACCCTCCACCTGAAAATCCTGATCGCCATCCTGGTGCTCCTGGGCATTTCGGTCACGGCCTATCAGATTTTCGTGCTCGGCATCCCGGTGACCGAAGACGCCACCGACGACTTGTGGAACATCGACGCCAAGGTCGAGTTCGTCGCCAGCACCAAGGATCCGGTGAAGATCCAGATGTTCGTGCCGCCTCTGAGCCGCGATTACGTCAGCCTCAATGAAAGCTTCATCTCCAACAACTATGGCGTGGCGGTCAACCGTGTCGACGGCAACCGCAAGGTCACCTGGTCGGCACGTCGGGCCAAGGGCAACCAGACCCTGTATTACCGCCTGGTGCTGACCAAACGCTACACCGCCGAAAAAACCAAGGTCAAAGGCCCGACCTTCCGCGACAGCATGGCCATCGAAGGTCCGGAAAAAATCGCCGCCGAAGCCCTGCTCGCGCCGATCCGCCAGCACTCGGCCGACGTCGAGACCTTCATCGGCGAGGCGATCAAGCGTGTCAACAACACCAACGACGACAACGTGAAACTGCTGCTGGCCGGCGATCCGTCGACGCCGCACAAGGCAAAGATCGTCGAACTGCTGCTGTCCATCGCCCATGTTCCGGTGGAAAAGGTCCACACCATCCGCCTCGTCGCCGATCAGCCGCAGACCCCTGAGCTATGGCTGCGCAGCTTCAATGGCAACGACTGGCTGTACTTCAACCCGGAAACCGGTGAACAAGGCCTGCCGAGCGATCGCCTGCTGTGGTGGACCGGTGATGAAAACCTGATCACCATCGACGGCGCGAAGAAGGCCAACGTGACCTTCAGTCTGAACAACAGCGAAATGAACGCAATTCGTCTGGCCAAGCTGACCGACGAAAACACCGATGCCAACTTTCTCGAATACTCGCTGTACGGCCTGCCGCTGCAGACTCAGCAGACGTTCATGATCATGGTGATGATCCCGATCGGCGTGCTGGTGATCCTGATCCTGCGTAACCTGGTCGGCCTGCAGACCCTCGGCACGTTCACCCCGGTACTGATCGCCCTGGCCTTCCGCGAAACGCAACTGGGCTTCGGCATTCTGCTGTTTACCGTGATCACGGCGCTGGGGCTGTCGCTGCGTTCGTACCTGGAACACCTGAAGCTGCAAATGCTGCCACGGCTGTCGGTGGTGCTGACCTTCGTGGTGGTGCTGATTGCGGCGATCAGCCTGTTCAGTCACAAGCTCGGTCTGGAACGCGGTCTGTCCGTGGCGCTGTTCCCGATGGTGATTCTGACCATGACCATCGAACGCCTGTCGATCACCTGGGAAGAGCGCGGCGCCAGCCATGCCCTGAAAGTGGCGATCGGCACCTTGTTCGCGGCGTCCCTGGCGCACTTGATCATGACCATTCCGGAACTGGTGTACTTCGTGTTCACCTTCCCGGCGATTCTGCTGATTCTGGTAGGTTTCATGTTGGCCATGGGTCGTTATCGCGGTTACCGCCTGACCGAACTGGTGCGTTTCAAGGCCTTTCTGAAGAAGGCTGACGCCTGATGTTCGGTTTCTGGAAGACCTGGAAGGCCCTGGAAGCCCGGGGCATCATGGGCATCAATCGGCGTAATGCGGACTACGTGCTCAAGTACAACAAGCGCAGCCTGTACCCGATCGTCGACGACAAGATCATCACCAAGGAACGCGCGATCAAGGCCGGCATCCATGTGCCGGAGCTGTATGGCGTGATTTCCACGGAAAAGGAAATCGACAGGCTCGACGAGATCATCGGCGGGCACAACGACTTCGTGATCAAGCCGGCACAGGGCGCCGGCGGTGACGGCATCATCGTCATCGCCGACCGTTTCGAGGGGCGTTATCGCACCGTGTCGGGCAAAATCCTCACGCACGAAGAGCTGGAGCACCATATTTCCAGCATCCTCACCGGCCTGTATTCGCTGGGCGGACACCGCGACCGGGCATTGATCGAATACCGGGTAACCCCGGACCAGATCTTCAAGAGCATCAGTTACGAAGGCGTGCCGGACATCCGCATCATCGTGCTGATGGGCTACCCGGTGATGGCCATGCTGCGGCTGCCGACCCGGCAGTCCGGCGGCAAGGCCAACCTGCACCAGGGCGCCATCGGCGTCGGGGTCGATCTGGCCACCGGCCTGACGTTGCGCGGCACCTGGCTGAACAACATCATCGCCAAACACCCTGACACCACCAACGCGGTGGACGGCGTGCAACTGCCCTACTGGGACGGTTTCATGAAACTCGCCGCCGGTTGCTACGAGTTGTGCGGGCTGGGCTACATCGGCGTGGACATGGTGCTGGACCAGGAAAAAGGCCCGCTGATTCTGGAACTCAATGCGCGGCCCGGGCTGAATATCCAGATTGCCAATGACTGCGGCCTGACCTCGCGCACCCATGCGGTGGAAGCACATCTGCAGGATCTGAAGACTCGCGGCATGACTGAAACGGTTGAGGAGCGCGTGGCGTTTGCTCAGGAACTGTTCGGGCATATTCCGGCGGTCGAAGGCTAACTCCTGTGGCGAGGGAGCTTGCTCCCGCTCGGCTGCGCAGCAGTCGTGAGCCGGCAGACACGATCACTTTGACAGACCGAGCCACTGAATCCCGGCCTGCTTTGCAGTCCAGCGGGAGCAAGCTCCCTCGCCACAGGTTGCTCGTCAGCCGCTGTCGATCTGCCAATCCCCGACATCCCCTCTAGGAGCAATTCCCCGAGGGGACTACAATCCCCACCCCGCCTCGATGGCCGATCTGCCCCGCCCATGTTGACCTGTTCCGTACACCCGCTGCCCTACTGCGCCAACCCCGCCGACTATTTCGCGGCAATCCGCCATGCGCCCGGCGCCGTGTTGCTCGACAGCGGCCGGCCCGCTGCCGATCGTGGCCGTTATGACTTGCTCAGCGCCTGGCCGCTGGAACAACTGACGGTTTTGCCCGACGAACGTGGCGACGATTTCCTGCAACGTCTGCGGGACAATCTGGCGCGGTTGGGCGATGCGCAATTGCCCGAGGACCATGAACTGCCGTTCGTCGGTGGCCTGATCGGCTACCTGAGCTACGACTTCGGTCGGCATCTGGAGCACCTGCCAGGCCTGGCGATGGATGATCTGCAACTGCCGGATGCACGATTCGGTCTGTACGACTGGGCCCTGATCAGCGATCACCACAAAGCCACCAGCCAGCTGGTGTTCCATCCGTCGGTCAGTGTCAGCGAGAAGCAACGGCTGATCGACCTGTTCAGCCAACCGATGGCCGCCGAACTGACGCCATTCAAACTGAACACGCCGATGACCGCCGACCTCTCGGCCGATGACTACCGTCAGGCAATCGAACGCATTCATCAATACATCCAGGCCGGCGATTGCTATCAGGTCAACTTCGCCCAGCGTTTCCGCGCACCGTGCCAGGGCGATCCATGGTTGGCTTATTGCGCGTTGCGCGAAGCCTGCCCGACGCCGTTTTCCGGGTTCCAGAACCTGCCTGACGGCGACGCGGTGCTGAGCCTGTCGCCCGAGCGCTTTGTCAAAGTCAGCCGACGCCAGGTGGAAACCCGCCCGATCAAGGGCACCCGCCCCCGTGGCGCGACCCCGGCGCAAGACGCCGCCAATGCCGCCGAACTGCTGGCCAGCCCCAAGGATCGCGCGGAAAACCTGATGATCGTCGATCTGCTGCGCAACGATCTGGGTCGCACCTGCCGAATCGGCTCGGTGCGGGTGCCGGAGCTGTTCAGCCTGGAAAGCTATCCGAACGTGCATCACCTGGTCAGCAGCGTGACCGGTGAGTTGGCGCAGGATCGCGACGCCCTTGACCTGATCGCCGGCAGCTTCCCCGGCGGCTCGATCACCGGAGCCCCGAAGATCCGTGCGATGCAGATCATCGATGAACTGGAACCGACCCGACGCGGCTTGTATTGCGGCTCATTGCTGTACCTGGACGTGCGCGGCGAAATGGACAGTTCCATCGCCATTCGCAGTCTGCTGGTTAAGGATGGGCAGGTGTGTTGCTGGGGTGGTGGCGGGATCGTCGCCGATTCGGACTGGCAGGCGGAGTATCAGGAGTCGATTACCAAGGTGAAGGTTCTTCTGGAAACCCTGCAGGGCCTATAGACCTGATCGTGGCGAACGAGCTCGAACTCAAGCGGCTCGACCTGGACCGTGCAACGCAGAGGCCGCCCCGGCGGACGTTGCTTTTTGTTAACATCGCCGCCATATAGAGCGCCCAGCGCCACCGACCTGTAGGAAGCCGCCTGATGAGCCCAACGTTCGACGTCGTGGAACTCGCCACGACCTATGCCAACAAATCCGCCCAGGACATCCTCAAGCTCGCGTTCGCCGAGTTCGGCGATGACCTGTGGATATCTTTCAGCGGCGCCGAGGATGTGGTGCTGGTGGACATGGCCTGGAAGCTGAACAAGAACGTCAAGGTGTTCAGTCTCGACACCGGCCGCCTGCACCCGGAAACCTACCGTTTCATCGATCAGGTACGCGAGCACTACAAGATCGACATCGAAATCGTCTCGCCGGACTACACGAAACTTGAACCGTTCGTGAAGGAAAAAGGCCTGTTCAGTTTCTACAAGGACGGCCACGGCGAATGCTGCGGCATCCGCAAGATCGAGCCGTTGCGCCGCAAACTGTCCGGCGTCAAAGCCTGGGCTACCGGCCAGCGTCGCGACCAGAGCCCTGGCACCCGCAGCGCGGTGGCGGTGATGGAAATCGACACCGCGTTTTCTACCCCGGAGCGTACGCTCTACAAGTTCAATCCACTGGCACAGATGACCAGTGAGGAAATCTGGGGCTACATCCGCATGCTGGAGCTGCCGTACAACAGTCTGCATGAGCGCGGTTTCATCAGCATCGGCTGCGAACCGTGCACCCGCCCTGTGCTGCCGAACCAGCACGAACGCGAAGGTCGCTGGTGGTGGGAAGAAGCGACCCAGAAAGAATGCGGATTGCATGCCGGGAATATCATCAGCAAGGGGTAAGCCGCTCGCCCCACAGTTGTCTCTGCCGGACATGAAAATGTGTACACACGAATGTCACCATCGGTGCCATTTATGTGTGCACTTTTCGCTTCTGCGCCCTGAAAAGTTACATCACGCTCACCGAGCGATCCCTTCCGACGCCCACCAGAATTCCCTCCGAAAAATAAATACCTGTTCAAGCGGTCAATTTATATCGCCTGCATTTCAGCGACTTAGCGCCATTCAATAACTTTTCGTAATCAACCGCGATTTTCATAGATCGCTGGCTGGCACAGATCTGGCTTAGTGCATACATGTTTTGTATACAAAACTGCAGAACATGAATACACACTTTCGATCCGCAAGCCTGAAGCGCCCTATCCCGTACAGGCTGCAGATGCCCCGTAACCAGTGATGTCTGCTGGCCGCGACGAAGATTTGTCGAGCCTCAAAGCTCATGCACAGTCATCGCGGCCCCTGCACATCAGGAGCCTGCCGGAATGCGTACAAGTCTCTCCAACAATATCGCGCTGAATCTGCCCGCCTCTGCCCCCGACCAGCCAATGCTCGGCACTGGCCAGGTCGAACCGCTCGAATTGAGCCCCCGCCTGCACAACAGCGACCTCGCACCGACCAAGGTCGAAGGACGGCGCTGGGGCAAATACAGCATCTTTGCCCTGTGGACCAACGATGTGCACAACATCGCCAACTACTCGTTTGCCATCGGTCTGTATGCCCTGGGCCTGGGTGGCTGGCAGATTCTGCTGTCGCTGGGGATCGGCGCCGCGCTGGTGTATTTCTTCATGAACCTGTCGGGTTACATGGGGCAGAAAACCGGGGTGCCGTTTCCGGTCATCAGCCGGATCAGTTTCGGCATTCACGGGGCGCAGATTCCTGCGCTGATCCGGGCGGTCATCGCCATTGCCTGGTTCGGGATTCAGACGTATCTGGCATCGGTGGTCTTTCGTGTATTGCTCACGGCGATCCACCCCGGCTTCGCCGACTACGACCACGACTCGATCCTCGGCCTGTCGAGCCTGGGTTGGGTGTGTTTCGTGGCGATCTGGTTCGTGCAACTGGGAATTCTGGCCTACGGCATGGAAATGGTCCGCCGCTACGAAGCCTTCGCCGGGCCGGTGATTCTGCTGACCGTCGCCTGCCTTGCCGCGTGGATGTACACCCAGGCCAACGCGACCATTGCCTGGTCGATCCGCGAACCGCTGACCGGCGGCGAGATGTGGCGCAACATCTTTGCCGGTGGCGCACTCTGGCTGGCGATCTACGGCACGCTGATCCTCAACTTCTGCGACTTCGCCCGCTCCTCGCCGTGCCGCAAAACCATCAAGGTCGGAAACTTCTGGGGCCTGCCGGTGAATATTCTGGTGTTCGCCGCCATCACCGTCCTGCTGTGCGGGGCGCAATTTCAGATCAACGGCCGGATCATCGAAAGCCCGACCGAGATCATCGCCTCGATCCCCAACACGTTCTTTCTGGTGCTCGGTTGCCTGGCGTTCCTGATCGTCACCGTAGCGGTGAACATCATGGCCAACTTCGTCGCCCCGGCTTTCGTGCTCAGCAACCTGGCACCGAAGTACCTGACCTTCCGCCGCGCCGGGCTGATCAGCGCCACGATTGCCGTGCTGATCCTGCCGTGGAACCTTTACAACAGCCCGCTGGTGATCGTGTATTTCCTGTCGGGCCTCGGCGCCCTGCTCGGCCCGTTGTACGGCGTGATCATGGTCGACTACTGGCTGATCCGCAAAAGCCGGATCAACGTGCCACAGCTGTACAGCGAAGATCCGAACGGCGCGTATTACTACAGCCGCGGGGTCAATCTGCGGGCCGTGGCGGCATTCATTCCGGCCGCTCTGATCGCCATCGTCCTGGCACTGGTGCCAGGCTTCCACAGCGTTTCGCCCTTCTCTTGGCTGATCGGTGCCGGCATTGCCGGGATGCTTTACCTGATCGTCGCCAAACGCCAGCCGCACTACGCCGACGTGGACGGCGAAGCCATCGCCGTCGACAACGTCAGCCACTGAATTATTTGGCGGCCCTTCGCCGGGCCGCAGAACCAACCGTAATAAGGACTTCTCATGCGTATTCTCGTGGTCAACGTAAACACCACCGAATCCATCACCCAAGCCATCGCCTGCTCGGCTCGGGCGGTCGCCTCTCCAGGCACCGAGATTGTCGGCCTGACGCCGCATTTCGGGGCGGACTCCGTCGAGGGCAATTTCGAAAGCTATCTGGCAGCCATCGCCGTCATGGACCGGGTGATGGCCTACGACCAGCCGTTCGACGCGGTGATCCAGGCCGGCTACGGCGAGCACGGTCGCGAAGGCTTGCAGGAATTGCTCAACGTGCCGGTAGTGGACATCACCGATGCGGCCGCCAGTACCGCGATGTTTCTGGGCCACGCCTATTCGGTGGTCACCACGCTGGATCGCACCGTACCGCTGATCGAGGACCGCTTGAAACTGTCCGGCCTGTGGGACCGCTGCGCCTCGGTGCGGGCCAGCGGCCTCGCGGTGCTTGAGCTGGAACATGAACCGCAACGGGCGCTGGAAGCGATCGTGCATCAGGCCGAACTGGCGGTGACTCAGGATAAAGCCGAAGTGATTTGCCTGGGTTGCGGCGGCATGGCCGGGCTCGATGAAAAGATCCGTCAACGTACCGGAGTGCCGGTGATCGATGGCGTCACCGCGGCTGTCACCATCGCCGAATCGCTGGTGCGTTTGGGCCTCTCAACCTCCAAGGTGCGGACGTATGCGACACCGCGACCGAAAACCATCATCGGCTGGCCAGCGCGTTTTGCGCGTTGAATCGCTCTGCCAGCCCCCGGGCTGAAAACTGCTCGATGACGAAATCGACGAACGCCCGGGTCTTGCCCGGCAGCAGTTTGTGCTCGGCGTAATAAATGGAGATGTTGCCGTCGTCGACGTACCAGTCGGGCAGGACTCGCTGCAAGGTCCCCGCCTCAAGATAGCCCACGGCGAAGGGCATGCTCACCAGTGCAATCCCCAGCCCTTGCGCCGCCGTGGCGCAGGCGGCCTGGGAGTCGCTCAGGGTCATGCGTGCCTGGAGCGTCAACGGGCGACAATTCTGCGGATTGCCCCCGGTCAGTTGCCAGGAGCGCACGCGTCCGGTTTGCGGCGAGCGAATCAGAATACCGTCGTGATGCCTGAGATCATCCGGCTCGCTGATCACTGGACGGTTGCGCAGATAGTCCGCCGATGCCACCAGGACTCGATGCGCCGGACTCAACCGGCGAGCAACCACGCCTTGAGGCAATTCGAATCCCCCGCCGATGGCCGCATCGAAGCCCTGCCCGATCAGGTCGACCTGCCGGTTATCGAAATGCCAGTCCGGACTGATCGCCGGGTATCGCCGCAGGAACTCACCCAGCATCGGCACGACATACAGGCAGCCGAAAGCGGTACCCATGCTGACTTTCAGCGACCCCGCCGGAAGCCCCTGAACGCTGGACAGGTTGGCAACGGCATTCTGGATGGTCGTCAGGCTGCCACTGATCTGACTCAAAAACAGTTGACCGGCTTCGGTCAGCGTCAGACTCCGTGTACTACGCTGGAACAGCCGTACACCCAGCCGCGCCTCGAGCTTCGCCACACTCTTGCCGACTGCCGCCGGGGTCAGGCTCAAGCGTCGGGCGGCCTCGGCAAAGCTGCCGACTTCGGCGCTACGCACAAAGCATTCGATACTGCTGAAGGTTTCCATGATCCTCACTATAAACTTCTGGTTTACACAGACTATAGCAATCATGGTCTACACGGTTGTCGATGCGAGGCCGATACTCGGCTCCAACCACAAGGCATCCCGCCTTGAAACTTCTGGAGATCGAACATGACCACTCAACACCTCAGCGGTAAAGTCGCTCTGATTCAAGGCGGCTCTCGCGGTATCGGTGCCGCCATCGTCAAACGCCTGGCCGCTGAAGGCGCCGCGGTTGCCTTTACTTACGTCAGCTCCGCCGCCAAGGCTGAAGAACTGCAGAACAGCATCACCGCTACCGGCGGCAAAGCCTTGGCGATCAAGGCCGACAGCGCCGATGCCGGCGCTATCCGCAACGCCGTGAACGCGACCGTCGAAACCTTCGGTCGCCTCGACATACTGGTCAACAACGCCGGTGTGCTGGCGGTCGCTCCGCTGGAAGACTTCAAACTGGAAGACTTCGACCAGACCCTGGCGATCAACGTACGCAGCGTGTTCATCGCCAGCCAGGAAGCCGCCAGACACATGGGCGAAGGCTCGCGCATCATCAATATCGGCAGCACCAACGCTGACCGCATGCCTTTCGCCGGTGGCGGTGTGTATGCGATGAGCAAGTCCGCGCTGGTCGGTCTGACCAAAGGCCTGGCGCGGGATCTCGGACCAAGGGGCATCACCGTCAACAACGTGCAGCCCGGTCCGGTGGATACCGACATGAACCCGGCCCATGGCGACTTTGCCGAAAGCCTGATTCCGCTGATGGCGGTCGGTCGTTACGGCACAGCCGATGAAATCGCCAGCTTCGTCGCCTACCTGGCCGGCCCGGAAGCCGGATACATCACCGGTGCCAGCCTGACTGTCGACGGTGGTTTCGGCGCCTGATTGTTTCGAGTGATCGAAAAACGCCGCCCCTCCTTCAATGGAGGGGCGGCGTTTTTATCTGCGGTCTGGTCAGGCCCAATCGAGCGCCGGCAACCCACAGGCACTTGGCGTGAACGCTTTCAACGTACGAAGAATTCCGTCGGCATGTGCGTATTTTTCATCGGCCATGGCCGCATCCGGAATCGCAATGGCGGTCATGCCCGCCGCTTTTGCTGCCGTCACGCCAAACGGCGAATCCTCGAACACCAGACAATCTTCCGGCGCCACACCCAAGCGGCGAGCCGCCGTGAGGAAAATGTCCGGTGCCGGTTTGGCGGCACCGACTTCCGGATCGTCGGCGGTGACGATGAAGTCGAACAACGCAAACCAGTCGCGGTGCAACGTGGTTTTCTGGCCGAACGACTGGCGCGATGAACTGGTACCGACGGCAATCGGAATGTTGTGTGCCTTTAGGTGACGAATCAGTTCCTCGGCCCCCGGCATCGCTTGCGCGGTGGGAAAGCGCTCGCGCATCAGCGGCTCGCGGATCACCAGAAACTCTTCGGCGGTGATTGGCAGATCCAGCGCCTCGACCACATAGCGCGCCAGATCGCCAGCCCCGCGCCCGATGATGTTCTGCTTGATGCTCCAGTCAAAAGTGCGCCCGTAACGCTCGGCAATCAGCGAGGTGACCTCGGTGTAAATGCCCTCGGTGTCCAGCAGCAAACCGTCCATATCGAAAATCACGGCCTTGATCGGGCCGAACGCCTTCAGCGGTGCATTCATCATCGGATCCGTTATCAAAGACATCCCGGGCGGCATAGGCTGCCGCTGCTCGGATCTGATTAAAGGGTTCAGCAGCATAACGAGCGTGGTCGAGGTTGAGCAACAGCTCAAGGGAGCGAAAGCGCGTCACTCATCATCATCGAAATCCTCATACTCCAGCTCTTCCCCTTCCCCCTCCCAAAGCGGAACCGTCGCATCATCCATCAACGACCCCGGATCCTCATTCCCCGGATCATTGATAAACGGCAGCCCGCTCGGGCCTTTTTCTTCCTTGCCTGCGGTTTCGGGAGTCATGGCGCACCTCGGGAGTTCAGCGTGTAGACGTTCGAAAAGTATGGTCGCCAAACGTTCCAGCGCGTTGCATGCGAACACAAAAAACCCGGCACAGGGCCGGGTTTCAGATCCGCTCGGTCAGCGGTGACGATATTTGTGTTTGTGCTTGTGGCCACCACCGGAATGCGACCGTCCACCATCGTCACCCAGGCTGTTGCCAATGGCACCACCCGCCGCACCACCGAGTCCTGCCCCGACAGCCGAGCCGGTAGATCCACCGACGCTGTTGCCAAGCACCGAACCGCCGGCCGCTCCGAGGCCGCCGCCAATGGCGGCTTCCGTACGATTGCGTTTGTTTGCCCCGACGGCGCTGCCGGCCGCGCCGCCGACACCGGCCCCGACTGCCGCGCCGGTGCTGCCGCCAAGTTGTCCACCGACCACGTTACCCAGCACACCCCCCAGACCACCGCCGACCGCCGCGGAACCATCGCCGGCAGCCATGGCGCCCTGGGCCACGAGCAATCCTAAAACCAACGCAGTTAATGTCGATCGCATACAGACCTCACAGGTCCCGGATCGGGACGGTACGCCCGGAGAACGGGCTATACGCAATTGGAGGCGAATTCGGGAAAAACGTTCAGCAACGAAAAGGCCCGGCATATAGCCGGGCCTTTCAGACACGCATTCTCAATCAGTGGCGCTTGTGGCCCTTGGACAGGCTGCTGCCCACTGCGCCGCCCGCTGCGCCACCCAGGCCTGCGCCGATGGTTGCACCGTTCTTGCCACCCAGGCTGTTGCCGATGATCGAACCACCTGCCGCACCAACGCCGCCACCAATGGCCGCTTTGGTGCGGGCACCTTTCTTCGCTGCCAAGGCACCGCCGGCCGCCCCTGCTACGCCGGCTCCAATCGCTGCACCGGTGCTGCCGCCCATTTTCTGGCCAACCACGTTACCGAGCGCGCCACCCAGACCGCCACCCAGTGCGGCGGTACCGTCGCCGGCCATTGCACCTTGAGCAACCAGAAGCCCCAGAACCAGAGCAGGCAGAGTTAAACGCATGACGAAAACCTCAACAAAAGGAAGAAAAAAGGGCGCAGATTGAATGCTGTTGCAGCGGCAATGTCCAGCACTGCCGCGCACTTGGCGCCGATTGGACAGCGATTATCAAAAAGGTTTTATGTCGGGCAAAAAAAAGCCCGCTGGGGAGACGGGCTGGAGACTTGCTTTCTAACGGATGGCTTCACCCTACGTAGACGGGTGTGAAAAGTTTGTGAAAGAAACCGGACGAATACGCAATTTTTGTAGGACAGAACTCTCGACAATCATTAACAAAAACCCCCGCTCAATGGCGGGGGCTGTGTGGCATCCTGATTACTTTCTGGAACGGGTCGTCACCCTGGGCAAAAACTTTGCCTTGGGCCCCTTGGGCGCCGTGGACTTGATCTTGCCGGTCTGCACCGGATCCTCGCCAAAGCCAGCCTGATACTCGGTCTGGCCGCAGCGCACGCAATTGTTGAATGGAAATTCAGCCCCGTCGTCTTCGATGTACGGATCAGTCATTTCTTCACCCCTTTCAAAAGCGGGCCGATACCGGCAAGACCCTTTTGCCTGAAAAAATATCGACCTCCAAGGCTTTTGAGACTAGCCGGTCATTCCTGGACTTGTGGTTCATATCACCCGAAGCCCGACGAATGGCCTGTCATTCGCAAATCCGGCTCAGCGCAGCTTGACTGCCGTACCGGTCGCAAACACCACAACCATCCCGCCCTTCCCCGCCGGCATGCTGATCTCGAAATCCACACCGACCACCGCATCGGCCTGCAAGGACCGTGCACGTTCCTTGATCTCGTCAGTCGCCTGAACACGCGCCTCCTTCAACGCGCGCTCCAGCGTCTGCGAACGCCCACCAAAAAAGTCGCGCATCCCGGCGAACATATCGCGAATCACATTCACGCCCTGCACCGATTCGGCGCTGACAATGTCCAGATACGCCGTGATCTGCCGGCCTTCGATGGAGTGGGTGGTGGAAATGATCATGGAAGTCGTCCTTTTACATACAGATAAAACCGCGATTGTACCGCCCCGGCAAAATGAAGCCGAACCCGGCTGGGCAACCAAAAATCCGGACCCCGGAATGCACAAAACCCCTGGTTTCTTTCGAAACCAGGGGTTTTGTTTACATCGAATTTGGCGGTGAAGGAGAGATTCGAACTCTCGATACAGTTTCCTGTATACACACTTTCCAGGCGTGCTCCTTAAGCCACTCGGACACTTCACCGTATCTCTTCAAACATGTTCTGTCTGTCGAGGCGCGCTAATGTAGTCGAAAGCTTTTCCGATGGCAAACTTTTTTTCAGAATTTTCATGTGGTTAAGACATTCAGCCGTTCTGCGCATTTCGGATCATGGCAAACCGGCCATTCTCCGGTCGGCGAAACCCTCCCATGAAGCGGCGAACCCGCAGCAGCCTGTACAGCAGACGGCAATCGGTGACCGGCAAGTCAGTCACAGTGCTTTACCTGACCGGCGACGCTGGGTAACGTCTGCCCATCTTTCGTATAAGGAATTGCGCCATGAGCGACCTGATTGCCTACCACCTCGAAGACGGTATCGCGACTCTGACCCTGAGCAACGGCAAGGTCAACGCCATTTCCCCGGACGTGATCGCGGCCTTCAACGCGGCGCTGGATCAGGCGGTGGCGGATCGTGCAATCGTGATTATTACCGGCCAGCCGGGCATTCTCTCGGGCGGCTACGATTTGAAGGTCATGACCGCCGGCCCCAAAGAAGCCGTGTCGCTGGTAACCGCCGGGTCGACCCTCGCCCGTCGCCTGCTGTCGCACCCGTTCCCGGTGATCGTGGCCTGCCCGGGTCATGCCGTGGCCAAAGGTGCGTTCATTCTGTTGTCCGCCGATTACCGCATCGGTGTCGACGGCCCGTTCAGCATCGGCCTGAACGAAGTGCAGATCGGCATGACCATGCACCACGCCGGGATCGAGCTGGCCCGTGATCGCCTGCGCCGCTCGGCGTTCCACCGCTCGGTGATCAACGGTGAGATGTTCGATCCGCAAAGCGCTGTGGATGCCGGTTTCCTCGACAAGGTGGTTTCTGCCGAAGAACTGCAAGGTGCCGCCCTCGCCGCAGCGCGTCAGTTGAAGAAGATCAACATGAACGCGCACAAGAACACCAAGCTCAAGGTTCGCAAGGCCCTGCTGGAAACCCTGGATAACGCCATCATCCAGGATCAGGAACACTTGGGCTGAATCCTCTTCAGCTCGGTACAGAAAAGCCCGACCGTCGCGTCGGGCTTTTTCTTACGCGCAAGGTTTAAATTTCTGCAGAAGCTCTAGGACGCCTCTGACCGACAAGTCGGAAACATGTGCTTAAACATCGCCTATCTCCTGACTCTATAACGGCAATTGCCGAAAACAGTGCACATCCGTACACTGCGCCACCTTTTGTCCCGGTGGGCCTGAAAATGCTGTTCATGTTTCGTATGTTGTTGATGGGCCTGCACTTTATTCTTGCGGGCGTGCTAGGGCTGATCCTCGGACTGTGCCGCCCCTTCAATCCGGATAACAGTCGCTTGTGTGCCCGCCTCTATGCATTGCCGGCCATGTGCATTTTGCGTCTGCGGGTGAAGGCCGATGTCGGATCGTTGATGAACAAGCCCGCCAGTTGCGTGATCATCGCCAATCACCAGTCCAACTATGACCTGTTCGTGTTCGGCAATGTGGTGCCGCGTCGAACCGTGTGCATCGGCAAAAAGAGCCTGAAATGGGTTCCGCTGTTCGGGCAGCTGTTCTGGCTCTCCGGCAATGTGTTGATCGATCGTGGGAATGCGCACAAGGCCCGCCGGTCGATGCTGACAACCACCGAGACCTTGCAGCACAAAGACACCTCGATCTGGGTATTTCCGGAAGGCACGCGCAACTTGGGCGAAGAACTGCTGCCATTCAAGAAAGGCGCGTTTCAGATGGCCATCGCCGCCGGCGTGCCTATCGTTCCGGTCTGTGTCAGCAGCTACATCAAGCACATGCGTCTGAACCGCTGGCGCAGCGGGAAAATTCTCATACGCTCGCTGCCGGCGATTCCTACCGCCGACCTGACCATGGACGACATGCCCATGCTCATCGCTCGATGCCGTGAACAGATGCGCGAGTGCATCGATGACATGGATCGACAGCTTCAGGCCGCGTAAAAAGGAAACCCGCCTTGTGCGGGTTTCCTTTCGCCCGGTGAACTGTGCAGATTTCACTGACTCTCAAGCAGCGACACGGCTAAGCTGAAGCCATGTCTCCTCTGTCATCTGCCAAGAAGAAGTGAACCACCACCATGGGTCGAGTTGTTGCTGCTGCGGTTTACAGCGCCGGTAAGAAAGTCACCAATATTTCCCTCGACGAAGGCGCCGCCTGGGCGGCCAAGACCGGGCATTTTGTCTGGATCGGCCTCGAAGAGCCAAATGCCCAGGAACTGGCCAACCTGCAACGCCAGTTCAACCTGCACGAACTGGCCATCGAGGACGCCCTGGAAAAACACAGCCGTCCGAAACTGGAAACCTTCGGCGACGCCCTGTTCATCGTCACTTACTCACCCGTGCGCCAGCACGGCATCCTGCAGTTCATCGAAACCCACATTTTCGCCGGCAAGGGCTACATCATCACCGCCCGCAACGGGCATTCCGCGTCCTACGCCCATGTCCGTCAGCGCTGTGAGGCGCGACCGCTGTTACTGGAGCACGGGGAAGATTTCGTACTGTATGCCCTGCTGGATTTCGTGATTGAAAACTACCAGCCAGTGGGTGAAGCGATCCACGCCGAGATCGATGAACTGGAACGCAATGTGTTGTGCAGCGCGCTGAATGAGCACGATATCCAGAAGCTGCACGGTCTGCGCCGCGACGTTCTGCGCCTGCGTCGATACGCAGCGCCGATGGTGGAAATCGGCGAGGAATTGCAGAAGCTGAGCTTCCCCTTCATCGACAAGAACATGCGTCCGTACTTCCGCGACGTGCAGATCCATGTCACACGGCAGATGGAAGACCTGACCACCCTGGCCGAGATTGCGAGCCAGACCATCGAGATCGGTGTGTTGCTGGAGGCGTCACGACAGAGTGTGGTGCAGCGCAAGTTCGCGGCATGGGCGGCGATTCTGGCGTTCCCGACAGCGATCGCCGGGATCTACGGGATGAACTTCCAGAACATGCCGGAACTGAGCTGGCATTACGGCTATTTCGCCGTACTGGGGTTTATCACGGTGGGCTGCGTGGGGCTGTGGGCCAGTTTCAAGAAGTCAGGCTGGCTGTAAGCCAGAAAGCGCCCCCGTACTCGACACGAGGGCGCTCCGGTTCAAGCAGCGTTTGGCTTGTGCGCCACAAAACGCATCATCCATTCCGCCACCGTGGTGCCGTGGTGATCGTTCTCAAGGCTGGCCACGCCCTTGCTGTAGATCTGCTCGCCCAGCGCTTCCTGACGCAGGTCCAGCAACGCTCGCGAATAGTCATGAATGAATTCCGGGTGCCCCTGGAAGCACAGCACCTGGTCGTTGATGTGATAAGCGGCAAACGGGCAAAAATCGCTGGACGCAATCACCGTGGCGTTCTCCGGCAACGCCGTCACCTGATCCTGGTGGCTGATCAGCAGCGTCAGCTCTTCACGCACCGGGTTCATCCACGGAGCCTTGGCCGCCAGCTTGTAGTTGTGGGTGCCGACACCCCAGCCCTGGGTCGCACGCTCGCTCTTGCCACCCAACAACAGCGCCAGCAATTGATGGCCGAAGCACACGCCGAGCAGTTTGTCGCCGCGTTCATAGCGGGTCAGCAGGTATTGCTTGAGGGTCTGGATCCACGGGTCGGTGCCGAACGAGTCCGCCTTGCTGCCCGTGACCAGGTACGCATCGAACGTCAGGTCATCAGCGGGATACTCGCCTTGCATCACGTTGTACACCGTGAACTCGGCAGCGATCGGCTGTTTCGAGAACAGGCGCTGGAACATCTGCCCGTACCCCTGATATTCATCGACCAGTTCCGGACGCAGGATGTCGGTTTCCAGAATGCAGATGCGTAGCGACATAAAAAATTCCTGACACGTGATGGGAATAATGCACACCCCAGAGCCTGCCCTGAAATCCCCCGGCAAGGCAAGCCCCGGAATGCTTCCCGCGCCGTCAGAACAGCTCGCCGCTGGCAGCCTTTTGCAGCAACAATGCCGGCGGTGTGAAACGGTCGCCGTACTGTTCAGCCAGGTACTGGGCCCGCGCGACAAAGTCCTTCACGCCATATTGATTGATGAACTGCAACGCGCCGCCGGTCCAGGCCGCGAACCCGATGCCGAAGATCGAACCGACGTTGGCATCCGCCGTCGAGGTCAACACCCCCTCCTCTAGACAACGCACGGTTTCGATGGCTTGCACGAACAGTAACCGGTCCCGCACATCTTTCGGTGAAATCTGCCCGTCGGCTTTTTCGAAACGGGTTTTCAGCTCGGGCCACAGGTGCTTCTGGCCTCCTGCCGGGTACTCATAAAAACCGCCTCCCGCTGCCTTGCCCGGCCGTTTGTATTCGTTGAGCAGCAAGTCAATCACGGCAAAAGCCGGATGCTCAATCTGCGGTTTCCCTTCGGCTTGCAGATCTTTGGCCGTTTGCTGGCGGATATGACTCATCAGGCTGAGGGAAACTTCGTCAGAGATTGCCAGCGGTCCGACAGGCATCCCGGCCTTGCGCGCTTCGGTCTCGATCATCGCTGCGTTGATGCCTTCGCCGAGCATGGCAATGCCTTCGCTGGTGAACGTGCCGAACACCCGTGAGGTGAAGAAGCCACGGCTGTCGTTGACCACGATCGGCGTTTTCTTGATTTGCAGGACGAAATCGAACCCGCGTGCAAGGGTTTCGTCGCTGGTCTGCGCGCCCTTGATGATCTCTACCAACGGCATTTTTTCCACAGGACTGAAGAAATGCAGACCGATGAACTTGCTCTGATCCGGCACCGCCGTCGCCAGACCTGTGATGGGCAGGGTCGAAGTATTGGAGGCAATCACCGCGTCTGCACCGACCACCTGCTGCGCCGCTGCCGAGACCCTGGCCTTGAGCTGACGATCCTCAAACACCGCCTCGATGATCAGATCGCAACCCGCCAGATCGGCATCGTTTTCAGTGGTCCGGATACGCGCCAGCACCGCCTCACGCTGCTGGGCAGTCATCTGCCCGCGAGCGACTTTCTTGTCCAGCAGCGTTGCCGAATGCGCCTTGCCCTTCTCGGCAGCCGCGAGGTTGATGTCCTTGAGCACCACCTCTATTCCGGCAGAGGCGCTGACATAAGCGATGCCGGCGCCCATCATCCCGGCGCCGAGCACACCCACACGCTTCGTTACATAAGGTGCAAGGCCCAGCGGACGCGAACCGCCGGCATTGATTTCATTGAGCTGGAACCAGAAGGTGCCGATCAGGTTTTTCGAGATCTGGCCGGTGGTCAGTTCGGTGAAGTAACGGGTTTCGATCAGGTGCGCAGTATCGAAATCCACCGGCGCGCCTTCCACTGCTGCACAGAGAATTTTCTCCGGCGCCGGCAACGTGCCCTGGGTCTTTGTGCGCAGGATCGACGGCGCAATCGCCAGCATCTGCGCGACTTTCGGGTTCGACGGCGTGCCGCCGGGAATTTGATAGCCCTTCACATCCCAACGTTGCATTGGCGCAGGATTGGCCAGAATCCAGGCCCTGGCCTTGGCCAACAGTTCATCGCGATTTGCCGCCAGCTCATCGATCAAGCCCGCCTGCAGCGCCTGCTGCGGACGGACTTTCTTGCCCTCGAGCAGATACGGCAGGGCTTTTTCGATGCCGAGCATGCGCACCATGCGCACCACCCCGCCGCCACCCGGCAGCAAACCGAGGGTCACTTCCGGCAGACCGAGTTGCACCGAGGCATCGTCCAACGCCACGCGGTGATGACAAGCCAGGCAGATTTCCCAGCCGCCACCGAGCGCCGCGCCGTTGATCGCCGCGACCACCGGTTTACCGAGGGTTTCCAGGGTGCGCAACTGGCCCTTGAGGGTCAGCACCATGTCGTAGAAAGCCTTGGCTTCGGGCTTGCCGACCTTGATCAGTTCATTCAGGTCGCCACCGGCGAAGAAGGTTTTCTTGGCCGACGTGATGATCACCCCGGCGATGTCATCTTTTTCCGCCTGCAATCGGGCGACGCTTTCGGCCATGGCCTCGCGGTACACCGCGTTCATGGTGTTGGCGCTCTGGCCTGGCATGTCGATGGTCAGGACGACGATGCCGTCCTGGCCCTTTTCGTAACGAATGGCTTGGGTCATGACAAGGTTCCTGAGGGTCAGAGGCGTTCGATGATGGTGGCGATACCCATGCCGCCGCCGACGCACAGCGTCGCGAGGCCGTAGCGCAGGCGTCGAGCTTCCAGTTCATCGAGCAAGGTGCCGAGGATCGCGCAACCGGTGGCACCCAGCGGATGGCCCATGGCAATCGAGCCGCCATTGACGTTGACCTTGTCCGGGTCGACGGCCATGTCCTTGATGAACTTCAGCACCACCGAGGCAAACGCCTCGTTGACCTCGAACAGATCGATGTCTTCGACCCGCAGCCCCGCCTTGGCCAGCGCCTTGCGGGTGGCCGGCGCCGGGCCGGTGAGCATGATGGTCGGGTCGGTGCTGGTGACCGCTGTGGCGACAATTCGTGCCCGAGGTCGCAGACCCAATGCGCGCCCTTTGGCCTCGGAGCCGATCAGCATCAGCGCCGCACCATCGACGATGCCCGAACTATTGCCCGGTGTGTGCACATGGTTGATCCGCTCGACGTGGCTGTAGACCCGCAGCGCCGTGGCGTCGAAACCCATCTGGCCGATCATCTCGAAGCTCGGCTTGAGCTTGCCCAGGCCTTCGAGAGTCGACTCGGCACGGATAAATTCATCATGATCGAGCAGGATGATGCCGTTCTGATCCTGCACCGGCACCAGCGACTTGTCGAACGAACCGTCGGCCCGGGCACGGGCGGCTTTCTGTTGCGAGTGCAGCGCGTAGGCGTCGACGTCCTGACGGCTGAAACCTTCAAGAGTGGCGATCAGGTCGGCACCGACACCTTGCGGGGTAAAATGGCTGTGCAGGTTGGTTTGCGGGTCCAGCGCCCAGGCGCCGCCGTCACTGCCCATTGGCACGCGAGACATGGATTCAACCCCGCCGACCACCACCAGCTCTTCGTATCCGGAACGCACTTTCATCGCGCCCAGGTTCACCGCTTCCAGCCCAGAGGCGCAGAAGCGATTGATCTGTACGCCAGCGACGCTGACGTCCCAGTCAGCCACTTGCACGGCAGTCTTGGCGATATCCGCGCCCTGGTCGCCAATCGGCGTAACGCAACCGAGCACCACGTCATCGACCTGGCTGGTATCCAGCTCCGTGCGGCTCTGCAATGCGGTCAACAGCCCGGCCACCAGGTTCACCGGTTTGACGCTATGCAGCGAACCGTCGGCCTTGCCTCTGCCACGGGGCGTGCGTAACGCATCGAAAATCAAAGCTTGGGTCATGGCGTTCTCGAACCTGTGCGGTGAGTGAAATTCGTGCTCCCACTCTTGGCCGGGACGCTCATGGATTCAATGACCACAGCGCTCAATGACGTTGACGTGCACGCTCAGACGGACGGTCATTCCCGGCCAGGTTAACCGGTTCAGGTCACCGAGCTGTCTAGCAAAAGGTCGGCAAAGAAGCTGGCAAAGGGCCTCATGCCTTTTTAATCGCGACTGGTAGCAAATACATGTGAAATGGATCTAAGCCAAGCGTGACGCGGGCCCTAAGGTGAACATGTACGTCGTTGTCGTCGGGTTTTGCCGAGGCAGGCGTTCTTCTACAGGAAGTGCAGCGCTTGCCGTCATGGACACGCAGGCAGGCATCAGGAAATAACAAAAAAGGCGGTCAAGCCATGTTCAAACAACCGAAAGTTCGTCAAGCGGGGCTCATCCTTTTCGCCACCACGCTGTTATTGATTTTGCCGAACCTGACCAAGGTGATTGGCTGATTCAAGCGGCGGGTGTTGCTCATCGCCACTCAAAATGTGACTGGCCCGCTATCCGGGCCAGCATGGCTGTGCCACTCTTTGCGCACTTCCACGACATGGACGGCGATCAATTGAAAGCACTCATTCTGTTTGGGGGCATGCTGCTGAGCATGTCCTTGTCTGCTGCTCAACTGGATCTGCAATTGGGCGAGAACAGTCGCACCTGGCAGACCGAGGAACTGCTCAAGCATCCTCAGGTGCAAACCCTCACGATCAAGAATGATGTGTCCTACAAGAAGGACATGACTTATCGCGCCGTGCCGATTGCCGCGCTGCTGACCGGCATCAAACCCGAAGATCACCTGCAAGCCGTGGCACTGGACGGCTTTGCCGCCGAGCTGGCCGCTGCGCCGCTGCTCGACACCAAAGGTTCCCGGGCCTGGCTGGCCATCGAAGACCCGGCCCACCCGTGGCCGCCGCTGTCGGAAGGCAAGCACAGCGCCGGGCCCTTTTACCTGGTGTGGACCGATCCGCAGGCCGGCAATATCAGTCCGGAACAATGGCCATTCGAAGTGGCGAGCATCAAACGCATGGCTCCAGTGGCCGAACGCTTCCCTGCCCTGCTGCCGGATCCTGCCTTGAAGGCCGATGACCCGGTGAATCAGGGGTTTGCACTGTTCCAGAAAAACTGCCTGGCCTGTCATCGACTGAATGGTGCGGGGGATGCGCAATTCGGGCCGGATCTGAATATTCCGTACAACCCGACCGAATACTTTGGCGCGGACTTTCTCAAGCGCTATATCCGCGATCCGCAGAGCTTGCGCCAGTGGCCGCAGGCGAAGATGCCGGGGTTCTCCGCCGATGTATTGCCGGATGCGGATCTGCAGAAACTGGTGGGGTATTTGCAGCACATGGCCGGGCGCAAGGTTAAACCGTGAGACATTTCTTGTGGGAGCGAGCAGGCTCGCTCCCCACAGCCTATTGTTGTTGCACCGAGATGACCGGGGTCGGCGAGACCAGCACCTTCGCATGCATCTGCTCTGCCCCGCCACCCCGGCGCATGCCCCGCACCGGGCAGGCATCCAGGTAGTCCAGCCCCACGGCCAGTTTCAAGTGCCGCTCCGGCCGCGCCAGTTCATTGGTCACATCAAAGCTGTACCAGGCGTCATCGATCCAGGCTTCGGCCCAGGCGTGGCTGGCCAGGTGTTCGCAATCCTCACTGTACAGATAGCCCGACACATACCGCGACGGCACCCCCAGACTGCGTGCACAGGCCAGAAACGCGTGGGCATGATCCTGGCAGACACCCGCCCGCCCGGCGAACGCCTCGGCGGCGCTGGTATCGACTTCGGTGGATCCCGGCGTATAGGTCATGTGCTGGTTCAAGCCATGCATCAAGTCGATCAGCGCAGTGCGGTCGCGCCGCTGTTTGCAGGACTTCTCGGCAAACGCCCGTAACGCCTCGTCCGCCTCGGTCAGCCGGGTGAAACGCAGGAACGGCAGCGCCGACTGGCGCTCATGTTCCGCTTCGCGCCTTTCGTCGATATCGACCTGCCCTCGGGCACCGATGATGATCGCTTCATGGGGTTCGTCCATGGTCAGGACATGCAGGATGTTGCCGAACGGATCGAGCTGGGCCCGCACCGGGCGCGGCAGGTCGAGTTGCCACCTCAGCACATGCTGGCGTTCGCTGTCGTGAGGGGTCAGGCGCAGGTACTGGATGCTCGCCCGCACCTGATCTTCATAGTGATAGGTGGTTTCGTGGCTGATGGAAAGTCTCATGCGGCCTCCAGATAGGAACTGTGAATGGCGTTGCCCAACTGGCGCACCAGTGGAATGAATTCGGTGAGCCAGGCGTGCAGCCCTTCCTCGAGGATTTCGTGGATGCCGGTGTAGCGCAGGCGTGCGTCCATTTCCGCCGCCAGCCGTTGCGCCGGGCGACCGTTGGCCCCTGGCAGTTGCGCGAGGATCTGGTCGATTTCTTCGGTGCAGGCCCGCAAGGAGCGCGGCACGTCGGCACGCAACAGCAGCAACTCGGCGACATGCCGGGCGCCGGGTGCGTCGCGATAGATCTCGGTGTAAGCCTCGAACGACGACAGCGCCCGCAATAACGCACTCCACTGGTAATAGGCGTGGGCGGTGCCGTCACTGACCGCCTCGGCCTGATCGCCGGCCATTTCATAGCGGGCGTCGAGCAGCCGTAACGTGTTGTCCGCCCGCTCGATGAACGTGCCCAGGCGAATGAAGCGAAACGCGTCGTTGCGCATGATGGTGCCGTAGGACGCACCGCGGAACAGGTGCGAACGTTCCTTGATCCACTCGCAGAAACGGCTCATGCCATAGCGGCTGAGGCCCTGGTTGGCGATCCCGCGGATCTCCAGCCAGGTGGCGTTGATGTTCTCCCACATGTCGGCGGTGATCCGCCCGCGCACCGCGTGGGCACTGGCTCGTGCCGCGCCGAGGCAGCTGTAGATGCTCGCCGGGTTCGCAGCGTCGAGGGCGAAGAAATGCAGCAATCGCTCGGCATGCAGCTCGCCGTGGCGCTCAAGGTAATCATCCAGGGTGCCGGTGATCATCAGCGGCATCGCCAGTTCATGCAGGCCATCACCACGGCCGTCCTGCGGCATCAGCGACAGCGAATAGCTGACATCGAGCATGCGGGCGAGGTTTTCCGCCCGCTCCAGGTAACGCGACATCCAGTACAGATCCGAGGCAGTTCTACTTAACATGGCAGGCTTCCTTCAATCCTCGACCACCCAGGTGTCCTTGGTTCCGCCGCCCTGGGATGAGTTCACCACCAGAGAGCCTTCACGCAAGGCGACACGGGTCAAACCGCCGGGCACGACCCGGGTTTCGCGACCGGACAATACGAACGGACGCAGGTCGATATGGCGCGGCGCAATGCCGTTTTCGACAAAGGTCGGACAGGTCGACAGCGACAGCGTGGGTTGCGCAATGTAGGCGTGGGGCCTGGCCTTGATCCGCTCGCGGAACGCTTCGATTTCCGCCGCCGTCGCCGCCGGTCCCACCAGCATTCCGTATCCGCCGGAGCCCTGGGTTTCCTTGACCACCAGATCCGCAAGATTGGCCAGCACATGGGAGAGTTCAGACGGGTTGCGACATTGCCAAGTCGGCACGTTCTGCAGGATCGGCTCTTCATCGAGGTAGAAACGGATCATTTCGGTGACAAACGGATACACCGACTTGTCGTCCGCCACGCCGGTGCCGATCGCATTGGCCAAAACCACGTTGCCGGAACGATAGGACGACAGCAATCCCGGCACGCCAAGCATCGAGTCCGGACGGAACGCCAGTGGATCGAGAAATGCATCGTCGAGACGGCGATAAATCACATCCACCGCTTTGGGACCGTCCGTGGTGCGCATGTAGACTTTGTCATCGCGCACGAACAGATCGGCGCCCTCAACCAGTTCCACGCCCATTTCCCGGGCCAGGAATGCATGCTCGAAAAATGCGCTGTTGAATCGTCCCGGCGTCAGTACCACGACACTCGGGTCATCGAGAGGGCTTGAGCTTTTCAGGGTATCGAGCAACAGGTTCGGGTAATGGTCGATGGGTGCGATGCGCTGGGCCGCGAACAGCTCGGGGAACAGGCGCATCATCATCTTGCGGTCTTCGAGCATGTAGCTCACGCCGCTGGGCGTGCGCAGGTTGTCCTCAAGCACGTAGTAGGTACCGTCGCCGTCGCGCACCAGATCGACGCCAGAGATGTGCGAATAGATATCGCGGTGCAGATCCAGCCCTTGCATCGCCAACTGGTATTGCTCGTTGGCCAGCACTTGCTCGGCGGGAATGATCCCGGCCTTGATGATGCGCTGCTCGTGATAGAGGTCGGCGAGAAACATATTCAGCGCCTTGACCCGCTGGATGCAGCCGCGCTCGACGATCCGCCACTCGCTGGCGGGAATGCTGCGCGGAATGGTGTCGAAGGGAATCAGGCGCTCCGTCCCTTGCTCGTCCCCATAGAGCGTGAACGTAATCCCGGCGCGATGGAACAGCAGATCGGCCTCGCGTCGCCGCTGGGCCAGCAGTTCCTCGGGTGTTTCTGCCAGCCAGCGGGCGAACTCTCGGTAATGCGGGCGAACCACGCCGCTGGCATCGTACATTTCATCAAAACTGGTGCGGATCATGCCGTACTCCTTGTCACTCCGGACATGCAGGCCATCGCAAGGCCCGTGCCATCGGCATAAACGCTTTGATTTCAACAGGTTGGATATTCACACCGCACGCACCGCACCATTCCTGTGCGGCAAATGCCTCAACCTGATCACCCCCGCTTCATTGCGACGCAGCGCCGTCGCCTATCAGCAGCATAGTCAGAGTTGATTTCACTGCCCGGCGCGGGCTGCGGATAATCCGTCCATCCGCTGCGAGACTTCCCGGGTGAAGCACGCAGCCCCACTGATCCGGCTTGCCCCGGCAAGCCCCTCCCGGCCGTAACCCTGACCGGTTTCCTCTCCTTCCGGTCTTCCCTTTCAGCCACCCTCTGCGGTGGCTTTTTTTTGCTCTGGATTCTTGTTTCAGGGTTTTACCGGACGTTTTTCAAGGTGCCGAAACGACAACGGCCGACCCGAAGGTCAGCCGTTGCCGGATGTGTGGCGAGGAGGATCAGTTCAAGCGATGGCGGTTGCGCACCTCCTGCTTCACGCCCCAGCCTTCGATGATGCCGCCCAGAGGCTCGACCACCGCCGAAAACCCCTGTTCGAAATCGCCGATGTCGTCGTAGGTTGCGTACATCACCTTGCTCAATTCCAGACACCAGGCGCCGTCGTCGCGCACACTGACCTGGGCATTGATGGATTCACCGCGAAACTTGCCTGCCGCCCTGCGCGCCCGCTCCTCGTCCGGGAAAATGGCGTAGAACTCGATGGGATGGAATCGGGAAAAATCGAAACCGCCTTCTTTCATGCGGCGCAGCACGTTGCTGCTGATGTCTTCTTGATAGGCTGTGCTCATGAACGTCCCCCTCGCATAGATGGATAGACTTTCCGTATTCCCTGCACCTGGCCAGACGGCTCAAGCGCTGTGACAACCGTGTTGCCGGCGGGAAACAAGCATGTAGCTGACAAGACCAGACCTTAGCGATCCGTTCGCTGATCTCGCTTGCAGAGTAGCCCCAGGACAGAGCCGCTGCCAAGGTCTGGTGCGTTACCGGGAAAAAGATTTTCAGACGGGAGTAATGCTGCGGATTTCGATGCTGTGCTGGTTTTTCAGGGTCTTCACGCCGGCGTCGGCGGTGCGACCTTCCAGGTCGTTGAGGTCAAGCTCGGCGACAACGGGCAGGAACCGTTCCTTGATGAGCCGGGCGGCTCGCTCATGACTCGGGCATTCTTCGCAATCGAAGACTTCATCGACGGTTTCACCATGATCGTCCACGAAAGTGACTTTCCACTTTGACATCGGAGCCTCCTCGATCAAACCCGCAAATGGGCTTACATGTATCTCGACTTTTGTCAGGATTGATCGTTCAAAAGCTTTACATCGATGCAACATGAAAAACATTTCATCTGCGGGAGCGAAGCGGCTCGCCCCCGCAGTGATGGCGGCCGAACGATCAGTCGTTGCCCGGTTTGTTCACCGCTTGCAGCACGTATTGCGGCAAGGCGAAGGCGCCGATGTGGATTTCCGGGTTGTAGTAGCGGGTGACGATGCCGCTGCCGATGAAGCGCTGCTGCAGCACTTCACGGCTCAGCTTGCGGTAGGCCGGGTTGGTCGAGCCCCAAGCGAACGTCATCGAACCGCCGATGTAGGTCGGCACGGCCGCCTGGTAGAAGTGCCAGTCCGGGAACAGGCTGCGCAGACGACCGGCGGTGGTTTTCACCTCGTCGATCTGCATGAACGGCGTGCCGTTCTGGGTCACGAGGATACCGCCCTCGTTCAGGCAGCGATGGCAAGCCTGATAGAAGTTTTCCGAAAACAGCACTTCGCCGGGACCGATCGGGTCGGTGGAGTCGGAAATGATCACGTCGAACTTTTCCGTGGTGGTCGCGACGAAACGCATGCCGTCGTCGATCACCAGGTTCAGGCGTGGATCGTCATAAGCGCCGCTGGAGTGGTTCGGCAGAAACTCCTTGCACATATCGACCACAGTGCCGTCGATTTCGACCATGGTGATGTGCTCGACGCTGGCGTGTTTGGTCACTTCGCGCAGCATGCCGCCATCGCCGCCGCCGATGATCAACACGCGCCTGGCGGTGCCGTGGGCGAGGATCGGCACGTGGGTGAGCATTTCGTGGTAGATGAATTCATCGGCTTCGGTGGTCTGGATCACGCCGTCCAGCGCCATCACACGGCCCATGCGCGGGTTCTGGAAGATCACCAGGTGCTGGTGTTCGGTGCGCACTTCGTGCAGCAGTTTTTCCATGCGAAAACGCTGGCCGTAGCCTTCGTAGAGGGTTTCCAGGTATTCGCTGGTCTTGGTGACGGTCATGGTGAAGTGCTCCGATGAATGCGCGGGCGCCAATCGTCAGGTTCGATTGCCCGGGAAAGGCGCGCATTCTACGTTGCCGAAGATGACAGGTCGAACCTCAGTTCATCGGCCCCGCGCAATCCAAGGTGCGAACGGTCAGATCCGCACATTGCCCCGCGGCCCGGCAATTGCCCAGATGATCAGGCCCAGTACCGGCAGAAGGATGATCAACAGCACCCAGAGAATTTTCATCCCGGTCTCGGCGCCGCTTTTCAGCACATTGATGATCGCCCAGATGTCGAGGGCAAGAATGATCAGGCCGATCAGGCCGTTGAACGTGGAACCCATGGTGTCGCTCCAGAAGAATAGTGGCGTGCACTTTTAGGATAGACGGTCACGCGCAGGGTTCCCTTTTATTGCATTCAGACGTGGACGGCGACCTTCAAGGCTTCCAGCGAAGGCGCAGCGGCGATGCCCACTTCGGCGCACAGCTCCAGCACACGCGGCACGTCGTTGCCGTAGACCAGCACCACTTGCAGCTCGTCGTCGAGCAACTGGCTGAAGTTCATCAGCGTGTAACCGCCGTTTTCCTTGTTCAGACTGCTCATCTGCACCTGAATGCGATTCAGCGCGGTCAGGGCTTCGGTCCTGGCCAGTTGCTTGGGTTTGAGGTTGAACGCCACGTTCGGACCGAACGAGGCGATGATCCGGGCGAACAGGTCAACGTAGTTGTCGGCCTGGAACAGCACAGTATCCGGCAGGCTGCCGACCACGACCCACTCGCCCAGCGGAATCGGGAAGGTGTCGTCGTAGTTGATGTCCGGGTTGGCGGTCAGAAAAGCGTCGGCATCGGCGTAGGCCTGTGCGGCTTCATCGGCGACCTTCCGGATCTCGTCTTCGCCCATGCAGCCGGAGCTGATTTTGCTGATGAGTTCGACGAGTGCGGCTTTCATGGGGGGCAGGTCCTGTGGCGAAGGGATTTCGAGGGCGCGAAGGATAGCGCATTCTCGTCCTCGCCACAGAGCCGGTTGCGGATCGGCGGCTTCAGCCCAACAGTTTTTCCAGCTGCGCGGTGGTGTCCACGGCACCCATGGTGCGCGCCGCATCCAGCGCGGTAACGCCGTTGGCGTCCTTGGCTTTCGGGTCAGCGCCCTGGTCGATCAGATACTCGACGATCTCGACCCGATTGAACATCGCCGCCATCATCAACGCCGTACGACCGTCGAAGGAGGCGCCTTCAATCTGCGCCCCGCCGGCCACCAGGGCCTTGACCACGGCCAGATCGCCCTTGAACGCGGCGCCGGCAATCGGACTCTGGCCATTGCCGTTGCGCTTTTCAGGATCGGCCTTGTGCTTGAGCAGCACTTGTACGGCGTCCACATGCCCGTAGTAGCTGGCGAGCATCAGCAGGGTATCGCCCTTGCTGTTGGTGAGGTTCACCGGCAAACCGGCCGTGATCAGGCGATCCAGCATCACCGCGTCGCCTTCGCGCGCCTTGTTGAATACCTGCTCGGTGAATTCGGCAGCTTCTTCGGGCGTCATCTGGCGGCCTTGGTCGGACATGGGGCAACTCCACTTTCAGTCAATCGGAAAGCCGCTAGTTTCCCGAGCGCGACGATAGCTGTCACCCGCTTTTTTCCAAGACAACCAATAGCCAATATCAATAACGCAATTTACCTGCGCGGATATCCGCAAGGATTTCATCCGTCACCTGTTCGTAGGTTTCAGTGCCCGGCAGCCAGGCGTAGACAGGGTCATCTCCGGTCAGGCCCGGGTCGAAGCCTTCGTTTTTAAGGCGCGTCTTCTGGTATTTGAACGTGCCGGTGGTTTCCATTTTCACCTTGACCCTCAGGAACAGCGGTACCGCGTAGGACGGCATGCGCTGGCGGGCAAACGCCAACAGTTCGGTGAAGTCGAGAGTCGCCAGGGACTCGGCCGGTGTAATCGCCGCCATCCCGGCGCGTCCGTTGGTATCGGGAATTTCCACACCATAAGCCACGGCTTCGGAAATGTGCGGGTGCTGCAGCAACAGGTTCTCGACCTCGGTGGTCGAAACGTTCTCGCCTTTCCAGCGGTAGGTATCGCCGAGGCGATCGACAAATTGCGCATGGCCGAAGCCGATGTTGCGCAGCAGGTCCCCGGTATTGAAGAAGCGGTCACCCTTGGCGAATACATCCTGCAGCACGACCTTGGCGGTTTTCTGCGGATCGGTGTAGCCATCCAGCGGCGCCTTGTCGTCAATTCGCGCCAGCAACAGCCCTCGCTCGCCCCGGCCGACCTTGCGCATGAAACCGTCGTCGCCGCGAATCGGTTCGCCGCTGTCCTGATCGTAAGCGACCAGTTCCCAGGCCATCAGCGAAAAACCGATGGTGTTGTCGAAATTGAGGATGTTGGTGAAACCGATATTGCCGTCGCTGGCTGCATACAGTTCGCAGATGTGATTCACCGCAAAGCGGGTCTTGAATTGAGCCCAGGCACCTGGCCGCAAGCCGTTGCCGATCATCTTGCGCACGTCATGGCGGCTGTCATCGCTGCTGGCCGGCTGATCCACCAGATAACGACACAACTCGCCGACGTAGCCGATGGTGGTAGCACGGTAGCGCCGCACGTCGCTCCAGAACTGACGGGCGCTGAACTTGCGGCGAATGGCGAAACCCGACGCGCCATTGACCGCCGATCCCCAGCACACACAAAGCCCGGTGGCGTGATACAGCGGCAAGGTGCAATAGACGATGTCGTCCGGACGCATGTCGAGAGCGATCATGCCGAAGCTCGCCGAACTGCGCATCCAGCGCCCATGCTTGAACACCCCGGCCTTGGGCAAACCGGTGGTGCCGGAGGTGTAGATGTAGAAACAGGGGTCGTCGAAGAAGATCTGCCGACTGCTGGCCGGGTTGTCGCCGGGTGCATCGGCACTGGCGCTGATCAGATTGGTGTAACCCTGCGGAGCGATGCCCGGATGACTGAACGTATCCTGATCGGCCACGAACCAGGTGCGGGCCGGCGCAATCGTCACTTGCTCGCGTACTGCTGCAAACGCTGGCAGCAACTCCTCACCAACGACGATCGCCACCGGCGCCACGAGATTGATGCTGTGGATCAGCGTGTCGCGGGTCTGTGAAGTGTTCAGCAGCGCACTGACAGCACCGACCTTGGCCAGCGCCAGAATCGTCACCAGCAGTTCCGGACGGTTCTCGATGAACACGGCTACCACATCGCCTTTGCCGATGCCCTGTTCGATCAAATAATGAGCAATGCGGTTGGCCCACTGGTTGACCTGGGAATAACTGAGCACCACCTCGCCCGACAGCAGCGCGGGACCCTCGGGATTGCGCAGGGTCGCTTGCTCGAATGTCCAGCCAAGACCACAGGTCTGGGTCGGATCCTTGACGTTGGCCACCTTCAGGCCTTTCACCACCCGCGGGATGGCTTTGGCGATCGTCGGCAGTTTGCGGAGCATCATGCCCCAGGTAATCGTGTCGCCAGGCGCGTGACTCATGGCAGCTCCCGTTGGGCCTTGACGTGCAGGCCGGATTTTTATTGTCGGGCAATCGGGTGAGGCAACCGGCGCTTCTTGAGCGAGGGTCGAGGCCGAAAATACGTCAGGGTTTCTCGGGCTGTACACGCGGTTTTTGCAATGTTTTGTATCCGTCAGCGCTACAGGACGAAGCGTGATCGCGGCGGGATGCAATGGTTCCGTCAGATCGACAGCAATCCCGCAAAATGCAGGATGCACGATGGCCATTCATGCAGATTGCACGACAGCCTGAATTTCAAATATCTATAAATTATTGATTTATAAAGAATTTATAAAAACAAAATACTGGCACAATCACTGCAACCTCCTCCGCATGCTTGCCCTTCAAGTGCATACGGAGCTGAAAGACATGAGCCTGATCCAAGAAAAATTTACCTCCCTGTTCTCCAACTTCGCCGTCACCACCCAGCCACGTCCCGATGGCGGGATCCTGCTGACGCTCAAGAGCGCCGACGGCAAAGTGTTCAAGCGTGCGCTCACCTATCAGCAATTGCATGCCGCCGACCAACTGTCGTGGGCGATCAGCGCGATTCGTCGTGATCTGGCGGAACAGGCCAGTGAGCTGCCGCAGATCGGCATGCTGCAAAGCCAGCAGCGTTTTGCCCTGCCGACCTATCACTCGATGTAACGAACACTGCATAAACAAACAGGCCGGGGAGCTTTCGCTTCACGGCCTGTTTGTTTGCACGTCGATTGGTGGAGTCAGAACGCTTCCGGTTCGATCCCGGTAAAGCTGTCGACGGTCACATGCCCTTCCAGCTCCCCGCCCTCACGGGCCAGGCCACAGGTTTGCAGGCCGGCGGACCGGGCGGCATCGAGTTCCTGCACGATGTCGGACAGAAACAGGATCTCCTGCGGCTCGACCCCGATGGCCTGCTGGATAGTGCTGTACGACTGCGCTTCGCGCTTGGGCCCTGAAGTGGTGTCGAAGTAGCCGCTGAACAGCGGCGTCAGATCCCCGGCTTCCGAGCAGCCGAAAATCAGCTTCTGTGCCTGGATCGAACCGGACGAATAAACAAACAGTTGATAACCAGCCTGATGCCAGCGCTGGAGCGCTTCGACGGCGTCCAGGTATACATGCCCTTTCAACTGACCGGCCTGATAGCCTTGCTCCCAGACCATGCCCTGCAACGCTTTCAGCGGCGTGGCCTTGCGATCTTCGGCGATCCAGGCCAGCAGAATCTCTACAACTCGTTCAACGTCGGCCTGGGGTTCGTTGCTGTCACGGCGCACGGCGTCCAGTTGCCCGGCAACGTCCGCACGGGCGGCGTTCTGGCGGACGAAGTCCGGCAGATGCTTCGCCGCATACGGAAACAGCACGTCGAACACAAAACTCACCGCGCTGGTGGTGCCTTCGATATCGGTGAGGATGACCTTGATCGACATCGGCTCAATCCTCCAGACGCGGGAAACGACCGGCGATGTCTTCGCCGGTGAAATTGGCAACCCAGCCTTCAGGGTTATTGAACAGACGGATCGCCACGAAATGCGGGTTCTCGCCCATGTCGAACCAGTGTTTGGTGCCCGCCGGTACCGAAATCAGGTCATTCTTCTCACACAGCACGGCGTAGACGTAATCGTCGATGTGCAGGGTAAACAGGCCACGACCGGCGACGAAAAAGCGCACTTCGTCTTCACCATGGCGATGTTCTTCGAGAAACTTGGCACGCAACTCGGCTTTCTGCGGATGATCGCTGTCGAGGCTGACCACATCGACGGTGATGTAACCGCGCTCGGTCATCAGTTTGTCGATTTGCTCACGGTAGGCGCCGATCACTTCTTCCTGACTGGCACCAGGCTGGATCTTCGCGGCGGCTTGCCAGCGGTCGAAGCGCACACCCTGCTCGGCCAGGGTCGAGGCGATGTCTTCGAAGTGGGTCAGCACCTTGTTCGGAATTTCAGGGCTGGAAACGTGATAGACGGACAGGCTGCTCATGGGGCAATTCCTCGGTATCGGCCTTGCCGTCCGGTTCTTCGAGACCGGTCGGGCACTGCATTCATCAGGCAAATGGGCTGGTTCTGGTGAAGTCAGCCTTGGCGGTTCATGACGCTGCGGGTCTTCAACTCGCATTCAAACAGGAATTCAAAGGCTTCGATCTGGCGCAATGCGTCACTCATCTGCGCACCCCAGGTGTAGAGACCGTGACCGCGAATCAGATAACCGACGCAATCGGGATGGGCATCGAGCCAAGGCTGCACCTGGGCGGCGAGGCGTGCAATGTCCTGATCGTTATCGAAGATCGGCACTCGCACACGGGATTCGTGGGTCGAAATGCCGCTGAAGGCTTTTTGCAATTCGTAGTCTTCAAATTCGATGAAATCTTCCGGCGTCAGGCGCGACAGCACCGTGGCGTTCACCGAGTGGGTGTGCAGCACCGCGCCGATTTCCGGACGCCAGCTATAGAGCTGGGTGTGCAGCAGGGTTTCGGCGGACGGCTTTTTGCCCGGCTCCAGGCTGTTGCCGGACAGGTCGGTCGCCAGCACATCGTCCAGACCCAATTGGCCCTTGTGCTTGCCGGACACGGTCAGCAGCGCTTCGCTCGGCGACAGGCGCGTCGAATAGTTGCTGCTGGTGGCCGGCGACCAGCCGCGGCCATAAAGAAAACGCCCGGCATCGATGATCTGCTGGGCAAGCTGTTCACGGGTAAGGCTCATGGCCTGTCCTCTTGCATACGTGTGGCAATGATAACGGCAGCCGCGAGTGCCGCGAGACTGGCAATACTAAAGGTCAATGTCGCACCGAGGGCGTTCCAGCTGTAACCGGCATACAACGCGCCAAGGGCACCGCCGGTGCCGGCCAGCGCGGCGTACAGCGCCTGCCCCTGCCCTTGCTGACGGGCGCCGAAGCTACGTTGCACGAATGCGATGGCAGCGGCGTGAAAGCTGCCGAATGTCGCAGCATGAAGCACCTGGGCAAACAGCAGCACCCAGAGAAATTCGGCGAACGAACCTAACAGCAACCAACGCAGTGCCGCCAGCAGAAAACTCGCCATCAGCACCCGGCGCAGGGAGAAGCGCATAAGAATCCGGCTCATCGCCATGAACATCAGCACTTCCGCCACCACGCCAACGGCCCAGAGCATGCCGATCACCCCACGGCTGTAGCCCAGTCGTTCAAGGTGCAAGGTCAGAAACGTGTAATACGGCCCGTGGCTCATCTGCATCAGCGCCACGCAACCGTAGAACGCCAGCACCCCGGATTGGCGCAGTTGTTTGAGGAAGCCCTCCCCCGTCGGCCGGTTGCCCTGAGGCGGTTGCGCGTTCGGCACCCACAGACTGCTGAGCACGATACCGGCCATGATCAGCACCAGCGCTGTCGGATAAATGTCGAGGCTCAGCCATTCGAACAACCGTCCGAGGGCGACCACGGTGATGATGAAACCGATGGAACCCCACAGCCGGATCTGGCTGTAGCGAGACGTCTGGCCTTGCAGATGCGCCAGGGTGATGACTTCAAACTGCGGCAATACGGCGTGCCAGAAGAAGGCGTGCAAGGCCATGACCATCGCCAGCCAGGCGTAGGTCTTGCTGACGAAAATCAACGAGAACGTCAGCAGCGTGCACAGCGCGCCGAAGCGCACGATGGCCAGTCGTCTGCCGGTGTAGTCACCGAGCCAGCCCCAGATGTTCGGCGCCACGCAGCGCATCAGCATCGGGATCGCCACCAGCTCGCCGATGCGTGCGGCGCTGAACCCGAGGTGATCGAAATACAGCGCCAGAAACGGCGCCGTGGAGCCGAGCAAGGCGAAATAGAACAGATAGAAACTGGACAGCCGCCAGTACGGGAGCGCCGCCACGGTCAGACCGCAGCGGCTGTGAGTCGACCCATCAGAGCTGACCCAGCACCGGCGTGTTCACCCGCACGTCGGCGTTCTGACCACGGTGACGCAGCAGGTGATCCATCAGCACGATGGCCATCATCGCCTCGGCAATCGGCGTGGCACGGATGCCGACGCACGGGTCGTGACGGCCCTTGGTGATCACTTCGACCGGGTTGCCGTCGATGTCGATCGAACGGCCCGGGGTGGTGATGCTCGACGTCGGTTTCAAGGCCAGATGCGCGACAATCGGCTGACCCGACGAGATGCCACCGAGGATGCCGCCAGCGTTGTTGCTGAGGAAACCTTCCGGGGTCAGCTCGTCGCGGTGCTCGGTGCCACGCTGGGCGACACAGGCGAAACCGGCGCCGATCTCCACGCCCTTGACCGCGTTGATGCTCATCAGCGCATGGGCCAGTTCGGCGTCGAGACGGTCGAAGATCGGCTCGCCCAGACCCGGCATCACACCTTCGGCGACCACGGTGATCTTCGCCCCGACCGAGTCCTGGTCGCGGCGCAGCTGGTCCATGTAGGCTTCCAGTTCCGGCACCTTGTCCGGGTCCGGGCTGAAAAAGGCATTCTGCTCGACCGACTCCCAGGTCTTGAACGGAATTTCGATCGGGCCGAGCTGGCTCATGTAGCCGCGAATGACGATGCCCTGAGTCGCCAGGTATTTCTTGGCAATCGCACCGGCCGCCACCCGCATCGCGGTCTCCCGCGCGGAGCTGCGACCGCCGCCGCGGTAATCACGCTCGCCGTATTTGTGATGGTAGGTGTAATCGGCATGGGCCGGACGGAACAGATCCTTGATCGCCGAGTAGTCCTTGGACTTCTGGTCGGTGTTGCGAATCAGCAGGCCGATGGAGCAACCGGTGGTGCGCCCCTCGAACACGCCGGAAAGGATTTCGACTTCGTCGGCCTCCTGACGCTGGGTGGTGTGACGGCTGGTGCCCGGCTTGCGGCGGTCGAGGTCGCGCTGCAGGTCTTCAAGGGAGATCTCCAGGCCCGGCGGGCAGCCGTCGACAATGGCGACCAACGCCGGACCATGGCTTTCGCCCGCGGTGGTGACAGTGAACAACTTGCCGTAGGTATTGCCGGACATGCAGGACGCTCCGTTAAATCAAACCCGAATTCATGATGCGCGCCAGTATACGCAGGCTAACCGAGTAGTTCATCCTCGAACCTTGGCGGTGTTGGTGAGTCCAACCGGCACCTTGGCAAATGATGGCGTGATGATGCTGCGAGTTTTGATCTTGAGCCTTACCCTGTTTACTGGCTACGTCCAGGCAATGGTCCTGCAACGCCCGGTGACGCTGGACACCGGCAACGGAGAACTTTTCGGCTCGCTTTTGCTGCCGAAGTCTGACAATCCGGTGCCGATTGTTCTGATTCTGTCTGGCTCCGGTCCTACGGATCGTGACGGAAACAACCCGGATGGCGGGCGCAACGACAGCCTCAAGCGGCTGGCCTGGGTGCTGGCCAAACACAATATCGCCAGCGTGCGCTTCGACAAGCGCGGGGTGGCCGCGAGCCTGGCCGCGACGCCGGATGAGCGCAATCTGTCGGTGGAGGCCTACGTTGCGGACGCCGTGGCCTGGGGCCGGAAGCTCAAGGCCGATCCGCGCTTCGGTCCGCTGATCCTGCTTGGCCACAGCGAGGGTGCACTGATTGCCAGCCTGGCCGCACCGAAAGTCGACGCCGCTGCGGTCATCTCGCTGTCCGGGACGGCGCGGCCGATCGATCAGGTCCTGCGCCGGCAACTGGCCCGCAGCCTTCCACCACCGTTGATGCAGCGCAGCAACGAGCTGCTCGACAGCCTCAAGGCCGGACATACCGACGACAACGTGCCGCCGCCGTTGCAGGCGATCTTCCGTCCGAGCGTGCAGCCCTATCTGATTTCTCTGTTCCGTCAGGACCCGTCCGCAGCCTTTGCCCGACTGAAAATGCCGGCCTTGATCGTCCAGGGCAGCAATGACATTCAGGTCCAGGTCGATGACGCCAATCTGCTCAAAGCGGCAAAACCCGATGCCACACTGGCGGTGATCGAAGGCATGAATCATGTGATGCGCATCGTGCCCAATGACGTGCAACGGCAAGTGGCGTCCTACAAGGACCCGAATCTGCCGCTGGCGGCCGAACTGGGAACGCGGATTCTCGGGTTTATTGACGGACTTCGCACCCGTTAACCCTCCAGTCCTGGAAAAAACGGCCGATAAGCCTTTGTCGCCAGCGTACTGGCTGGCGGCAAGCAGCTTGGACAGGATCTCGCCGTTATGACTGATACCCAGACTTCACCCGACACCACCGCTGAAAAAGACGCACCGCCAGCGGTCGAGCTGCCGTGGGCGGATGTCCACGTCGAGCACCACAAAATGCTCCGCCTGGCGCCGTTGCAGACCGACCGCAACACCGGCGGGCGACCGTTGCGTTTTGTCGAATTCGGTTACGCCGAGCGCAACGGCAAAGACCAAAGCCTGATGCGCATGGAGATCAAACTGCCTGCCCAGCGCGTGCGCAAAGAACAGAATCAGCTCGATGTGTGGGTCGACCACAAGACCAAACGCGTGCACTTCGGCCCGGACAGTGGTTTGCAGATCGAACCGCCGAACCGCGGCATCGGTCGCTTCATGGCTGCCCAGGGCATCAACTGGGCGAAGAAGCGCTGGCCCACCTACACCGTCGACGGCATGGACCTGAACAACAAGGACGCGCTGAACGAAGCCACCCGCCTGCGCCGCGATCACTTTCTGCGGGTACACGGCTTTGATGTGGTGTACGCCGACGCCCAGCACTTGAAGGGCAGCATCAAGGAAGTCCGGGTCGGTGATTTGCTCGGCGACTGGAACACTGAAAAGCTGCAGATCGTCGAGATTCTCGAGGCCGCGCAGATGCTGCAGCAAGCCGAGCAGAACCTGACCGAACAGGAAGTCAAACTGAAGCAGCAGGAAGACAAGGTCAGCAAGTTCAAGCGTGAAGATGCCGGTTTGCGCTTCACCATTACCTGTCTGGTGGCGTTTGCGGTGTTTCAGGCGGGATTGCTGATCTGGATTGCCACACACCGCTAAGCCAACGATCGTTCCCACCGAGATGGGACCGATCGGTTCAGGTCAGACGCGGGAAGCGAACAGCGCCTGATGATTGCGGCACTGTTCGGCAGTCAGCATGAACACGCCATGCCCGCCGCGCTGGAATTCCAGCCAGGCGAAATCGACTTCCGGGTACAGCGCTTCGACGTGTACCTGGCTGTTGCCCACCTCGACGATCAGCAAACCCTTCTCGGTCAGGTGATCCGCTGCTTCGGCGAGCATCCGGCGCACCAGGTTCAAACCATCGTCGCCACAGGCCAGGCCCAGCTCGGGCTCATGCTGGTATTCGTCCGGCATGTCGGCAAAATCTTCCGCATCGACGTAGGGCGGGTTCGACACGATCAGGTCGAAACGCTGACCCGGCAGACCATCAAAACCATCGCCCTGCACCGTGAACACACGCTCATCGACGCCATGGCGCTCGATGTTCTGGTTCGCCACTTCCAGGGCTTCGAACGACAGGTCCGCCAGCACCACTTCGGCATTCTGGAACTCGTAGGCGCAAGCGATGCCGATGCAGCCGGAGCCCGTGCACAGGTCGAGAATCCGCGCCGGCTCGTCGCCGATCCACGGCGCAAAACGGTTTTCGATCAACTCGCCGATCGGCGAACGCGGGATCAGCACGCGCTCATCGACGATGAACGACAGGCCGCAGAACCATGCCTCACCGAGCAGATAAGCGGTGGGAATGCGCTCTTCGATTCGGCGTTTGAGCAAGCGTTGCAGGTTGACCAGTTCGTCGTCTTCCAGCGCACAGTCCAGATAGCTGTCAGCAATTTCCCATGGCAGGTGCAGGGCGCCGAGCACGAGTTGCCGGGCTTCGTCCCAGGCATTATCGGTGCCGTGGCCGAAAAACAGATCCTCCCCATGGAAGCGGCTGACGGCCCAACGGATGTGGTCGCGCAGGGTACGAAGTCGGGAAGTGATCACGGGGCAGAACTCCAGAAAAAACGACTGGCGATTCTAGCAGCCAAAACGCGCCGCGACGACGCAGGAAATATCCCGGATCGACAGTAGGAGCATTCCGAATTCCTTATCAGCTATTGAACAGAACGTGTAACTTGACGAGGCTGCAGGCCAGAAACGACGGTGCCTACGATGGTAGCGATTCACAGAACCGCTCAGCCAGAGGACAATGTCGCAAAAGCCCCACCCCAAGGAGCCCCAGAATGTCCGTTCCAAAAACGATGTTTCAACTCAGCGGTCGCGGTTACGCAGCGGCCACGTTGAGCCATGCCACCCTGGTCATCATCGATGCCCAGAAAGAGTACCTCAGTGGCCCGCTGGCCCTGAGCGGCATGGACGCGGCTGTCGCGAACATCAAACAACTGGTTGCCGCCGCACGCGCAGCCGGCCGGCCGATCGTGCACGTACGCCACCTCGGCACCGTCGGCGGTCTGTTCGACCCGCAGGGCGAACGCGGCGAATTCATCCCCGGTCTGGAACCCCGGGGCGATGAAACCATCATCGGCAAACTGCTGCCGAGCGCTTTCCACGGCACCGAACTTTACGATCGCCTGCAAACTCTCGGCTCGCTGGACCTGATCGTCTGCGGCTTCATGAGCCATTCCAGCGTCAGCACCACCGTACGCGCGGCGAAGAATCTTGGATTCCGCTGCACGCTGGTTGAAGACGCCTGCGCCACGCGTGATCTGCCATTCAAGGGCGGCGTGCTCAGCGCCGCCCGGGTACAGGAGGCGGAAATGGCGATCATGGCCGACAACTTCGCCACCCTTGCCCGGACTCAGGACCTGATCTGATACACCTGCCCGTGAGCGGCCCGGCCCGCCGCTCATCCGCAAAAGCCTCGCATTTGCTTCAATTACCCTAGCCTCAGGAACAACCCGGGCAACTCCCGGTCGAAGGGCCGATACCCATTGAGGAAGGTCGGAATGAAGTTATCCGATGGATTTGACGCACGCCGCTTGCGGCCCAAAGGCCAAAGCAACTGGCGTTTTCGATTTGGCGCAGCGATCGCCGCCATTCTGGCGACGTTCGGTGTGCTGTTGGCGATGGCCGGGGCCGCCAGCCTGATCGGGCACCCGCCGGCACTCGGTGACTTGAATGCGACACCGATGGGCTCGGCGATCATTCTGGCCGTCGGACTGTTGTTCCTGTACTTCGGCGTGGCCCTGTGGCGCCGTTGCCGGCGTCGCGCACGGCAATCGCGGGAACTGAACATGTCCCCGCACCTGATGAAAAAACACGACTGAATCGACGGCCTGGCTTTTTGCCGGGCCGTTTTGTGTCTCTTTGGGTAAACTGGCCGCCCTTCGCGGAGGCTGATATGCAAGACGACGATTTTTCTCTGTTCAAAAGTGCGATCCAAGGCGTCAAGCCGATCAAGCACGACCGCGCCGATACCGGCAAACCCAAGACTGACCGTGCGCAAATCGCCAAACTGCGCCAGTCCGCCACCATCCGTACCGAAACCACCACCGTTGACGGTCTGTCCGATCAGTTCGTGATCGACGTCGGCCCCGAAGACGAACTGATGTGGGCCCGCGACGGGGTGCAGGAAAGCCAGATGCGCAAGCTCAAAATCGGACAGATCCCGTTCGAAGGCAGCCTTGACCTGCACGGCATGAGCGTCGAAAAGGCCCGGGAAACCCTTTGGGCGTTTCTCGCCGAGGCGACTAAATTCGAAATCCGCTGCGTACGCGTCACCCACGGCAAGGCCGTGCGTCTGGACGGCAAGCGCCCGATGATCAAAAGCCACGTCAACACCTGGCTGCGCCAGCATGCGCAAGTGCTCGGGTTCTGCTCGTGCCAGGCGAAACACGGCGGCGCCGGGGCGGTTTACGTGATGCTCAAACGCACCATGATGGAAGGCCGCGACGAATAATCCCGTCACACCGAACTTGCAGGGTCGTGTCCGCCACCGTACCCTTGCCCTTTGCGAAAATCCCCACAGGTAGTTTCATGTCCCTGGAACAGAATTACACCGCCATGTTTACAGGTCTTCGGTGAGTTATCAGGGGCAATAAAATCAAGAACTTAGGTCCAGCATACACTTACGAAATCGCACTGAAACGTGGTCATTGGTACGAAAATCGGTACAGCCTCTTCCACGTATGCTCCTGAAAAAAAGCCCCGCCTCACTCTCACGAGATGGGTTTTTTCTTGCCTGATAGTTTAATGCCAGAGCTAAATGGGGCCTTTCAGACTAAAGCAGATTGTCGCAAGCCTAGTGTTCTAGCTAGATGTGCCTGCCTAGACGTCCAAGTCGCGAAAGGGTAATGTGGAGATAACCGGTATACGTAGTAGACGTTTTAGTATAAGTAAGGGTTATCTTTTCGCTCCGCATTACGGTTCCGCTCTAAATCTAAACCTTAACGCCAACTCGCAAACCCAACACATTGTTAATGCGGAACACAGAGCAGATCATGGCGAGAGGCGATTCCA